>DASQRX010000012.1:0-63576 GCA_035642635.1 Xanthobacteraceae bacterium | reverse complement strand
CTTCGTCGCCTTTGGCGAGTTTGAGACAGGCGTCATGGAAGGCTTTCCAAGTGCCATAGCCGCGCGCCAGCGCCACCGCCGTGGTCTCGCCGACATGACGGATGCCGAGCGAATAGATGAAGCGCTCTAGCGATATCGCGCGACGCACAGCGATGGCGCCGAACAGGTTGCGCACCGACGTTTCGCCGAAGCCTTCGACGTCTTCGAGTTTGATCTTCTTGTTGCGCGCTTCGAAGGTGAAGATATCGGCGGGCTCCTTGACCCAGCCGTTTTCGTAGAACAGCTCGATCTGCTTCTCGCCGAGCCCGTCGATATCGAAAGCGCGGCGCGACACGAAATGCTTGAGGTGCTCCAACACCTGATACGGACAGGCAAGTCCGCCCTGGCAGCGGAAGATCGCCCCTTCCTCTCCAGTTGCCGTCTTGTCGCGAACCAAGTCGGTCTCGAGGGGGCAAGGACATCTAGTTGGAAATTTATATGGTTTTGAATCGGGCGGGTGATCACCCTTCACTTCGAGGATTTGTGGAATTACATCGCCAGCTCGTTGAATCACTACAGTGTCGCCTCGTCTTATACCGAGGCGCTCAATCTCGTCAGCATTGTGTAACGTGGCATTTTGCACTACGACGCCACCGACTGTGACGGGCTCTAGGTTCGCGATTGGGGTGTTTGCGCCAGTGCGGCCAACCTGAATGACGATGTCCTTGACGACTGTAGCAGCCTTCTCCGCCGGAAATTTGTGTGCGATGGCCCAGCGCGGATTGCGCGACACGAAGCCGAGGCGCTCCTGCCAATCGAGGCGGTCGACTTTGTAGACGACGCCATCGATGTCGTAATCGAGGCTTGAGCGCTCCGCCTCGATCTCGCTATGAAATTTCAGCAATGCCTCGAGCGAGCGGCACATTTTGGTCAGCGGATTGGTCTTGAAGCCGCATGACGCGAACCATTTGATCATGCCGGACTGCGTCTCCGCCGGCATCTCGCTCATCTCGCCCCAGGCATAGGCAAAAAAGCCGAGCGGCCGCGACGCCGTGATCGACGCGTCGAGCTGGCGCAACGAACCGGCCGCGGTGTTGCGCGGATTGACGTAAAGCGGCTTGCCGGCCGCGGCCTGTTTGCGGTTGAGCTCAAGAAACGCCGCTTTGGTCATGTAGACTTCGCCGCGCACCTCAGCCACCGCCGGAACCTTGCGCCCCTTAAGCTTGTGCGGAACGTCCGCGATCGTCTTCACATTGGCGGTGACGTCTTCGCCTTCGGCGCCGTCGCCGCGCGTCGCGCCGGTGACCAGCTCGCCGTTCTCGTAGCGCAACGACATCGACAGGCCGTCGATCTTCGGTTCGGCGGAAAACGCAATCTCCTCGTCTTCCGACAGGCGAAGAAACCGGCGGATGCGGCCGACAAAATCAACGACATCTTCCTCTGCAAACGCATTGTCGAGCGAGAGCATGGGCACCGCGTGCCGCACTTTGGCAAACCGCGCCGAGGGTGCTGCGCCGACGCGCTGCGTCAGGCTTTCGAGCGTGCGTAGGTCGGGAAAATGCGCTTCGATCGCCCCATAGCGCTTCCGCAGCGCATCATATTCGGCGTCCGAAACCGTCGGCGCGTCGTCCTGATAGTAACGTCTGTCGTGGGCCGCGATCTCGGCGCCAAGACGCTTGTGCTCGGCCTTGGCCTGCGCCGCACTGAGCGCGTCGGCAGAGGGGATCGAGGACGTTTTCTTTGTTGCCATTGCGGCCATCGATATCCAGCATGACGCGGCGCGGCGAACTTTGCCCGCCGTGCCCGGCGTTGTCTAGCCGCGGGATTGCGCGTAATTTAACGACGGATTCACTCTGGCCAGGAGGCGCGCCGCCATGACGATACGATCAATGACGACACGATCGATTCTGAAATGCGTCGCACCGCTATTGGCGCTGGCCTTTGCGGCGCTGCCAGCTTCCGCCAGCACGGTTCGCATCTACGTCACCAATTCCGCGGGCGACAGCATCGATGTCATCGACCCGGTCACCAACACGGTGGTGCAGGAGATCAAGGACATCGTCGGCGCCCATGGCATCGCCTTCTCGCCGGACGCGTCGCGGGTCTATGTCAGCAATGAGGAAACCAGCACACTCGATGTGTTCGACCGCAAGAGCGGCAAGCTTATCAAGAAGGTGCCGCTCACCGATCATCCGAACAATATCTCGGTGACCAAGAACGGCGACCGTATCGTCGTTGCGATCGCCCGCGGCAAGGGCGGTCTCGATATCGTCGACGCCGCGACGCTGACGCTGAAGAAGACGATTTCCACCAATGGCGGGCGGCTGCACAATGTCTACGTCACGCCGGACAACAAATACGTGGTCGGCGGCTCGATCCCGTTAAAAACGTTCTATGTCTTCGATCTCGACAAGGAGCAAATGGCTTGGGGGATGCCGATGGATAAAGGCGTCCGCTGCATGGCGATCGAGACCAACCCGGACGGCTCGACCAAGCGGGTGTTTGCGCAGATGTCCGAACTCAACGGCTTCTCGGTCATTGATTTCGCCGAGCAAAAGGAAGCCGCGAGAGTGACATTGCCGAAAGTGCCGCAGGAATTCGACCATGGCGGCTACCGGACCAACGAGCCGTCTCACGGCATCGGCATCGCGCCGGACAACAAGACGCTGTGGGTCACCAGCATTCCCAACAATGCGGTATATGAGTATTCGCTTGCCGACCTCACAGTCATCGGCAAGGTCGACCTGCCCAGCGAAAAGATTGCCGGCCGCGAGGCGCCGCTTTCCGCGGTGGCTAATTGGGTCACGTTCACCCCGGACGGCAAGGAACTCTACATTTCGAACTCCGGCATGCGTTCGGTGTCAGTGATCGATACCATGGCGATGAAGGTCGTCAAGGTCGTTCCAGTCGGCGAAGTGCCGAAGCGCAACAATACTTTGGTGATCCCCGACGATAGCGGTCACGCCAATATGCCGGCGCCGGTCAAGCGCGCTTCGGCGCAATAACGGCTTGTTCTACTTCTTCGCCGGCGCGAGCGTCGCGCCTTGTGCCCATTGGGCGATGATCTTCCAATTAACATCGTTCTTGCTGGCAAATTGCCGGCCGCCGGAATGGAACGCGTCGCCGCCGGCTTCCGGGGCCAGCGGATGGACCAGGATTTTGGCTGTCAACGGATCGTCCACGGCTTGGACGATCCTCGAGACCGTGTCGAAATTCTTGCGCGTCTGTTCGTCGGTCCAGGTCGCCTGGCCCTCGGCAAGCATCTCCAGACGCAGCATGTTGTTGGCTCCGGCGTGGCACATCACGCAGCGCGCGTGGCCAGGCCGTTTGGCGAGAAAGATCGGCTGCACCTTGGCCTTGTAGAAATCGTAGTCGAGCGTGCCAGCGGCGTCGGAGACGAGTGTTGTGCTTGCCAGCGCGAAACCGGCGGCGACGCCGACCACGACGACGATACGAACGGACATGACGCTCCTCCCCAACGAACGTTTGCCAAGCGCTCGGCCGTAAAACTGGGCTTTACGGTAAAGCTGTTTTGCGCAATCTAGCAAAACGCGCGACGGCGCGCGACGGACATCAACCGGCGGCGCGGATCAGGCGTTCGGCGGCGGCGCGGGCTTCGGCAGTGATTTCGGCGCCGGCGAGCATGCGGGCGATCTCCTCGCGGCGGTGCTCGCCCTCGAGCTCGGCGACACGGGTCGCGACCCGCTTGCCTTTGGCGAGTGCGTCCTTGCTGATGAGATAATGCCGGTCGGCGCGCGCCGCCACTTGCGGCGCGTGGGTCACCGCGAGCACCTGCACGCCGGACGCGAGCCGCGCCAGCCGCACGCCGATCGAATCCGCGACCGCGCCGCCGACACCGGTGTCGATCTCGTCGAAGATCAGCGTCGGCGCCGAGCCGCGATCGGCCAGCACCACTTTGAGCGCGAGCAGAAAGCGCGCGAGCTCGCCGCCGGACGCGACCTTCATCAACGGGCCCAGCCGTGTGCCCGGATTGGTGCGCACCCAGAACTCGACGCGGTCGAGGCCGTCCGGTCCTTCGTTGTCGCTCGAAATCTCGGTGGAGAATTGCGCGCGGTCGAGCTTGAGCGGCTTTAATTCGGCATTGACCGCCTTGTCGAGCTTTTGCGCCGAGCGCCGACGCTCAGCCGACAGCCCCTCCGCCGCCGCGCGATAGCGTGCCGCAGCCGCCTCGGCTTCGCGCTCGAGCTTGGCAAGCTGCTCGGCGCCGGCGTCGATCAAAGCGAGATCGGCTTCGTAGCGCTCCGCGAGCGCCGCTAAATTATCGACTGGCACGTTGTATTTACGCCCCGCGGCCCGCAGCGCGAACAAGCGCTCCTCGATGCGCTCAAGTTCGTTCGGATCGTAATCCGCCACCCGCAATGCATGTTCGAGATGCAGACGCGCCTCTTCGAGCGAATTCAGCGCGGCGTCGATCGCTTTCACCGCCGGCTCGATCAAAGCCGGTATTTGCGCGGTCCGGCGCTCGAGGCGGCGCACCGCGGTCGCGAGCGGCGGCACCGGAGAATTAGGCCCGGAGACGCTGTCATGGGTGGCGCGCAAATCCTCCCCGACTTTTTCCGCCTGCATCATGGTGGTGCGACGGTCGGCAAGCGCGGTTTCCTCGCCCTGTTGCGGAGCAAGGCGGCCGAGTTCCTCGACGGCGTGGCGAAGCCATTCGGCCTCCCGCGCCGCGCGCTCGACGGCCGAGCGATGCTCCGCGACGGCGGCCTCGCGCATCCGGCGCTCGGTCCAAAGCCGCGTGACCTCGGCAGCGTCTTCATCGGTTCCGCCAAAGGCATCGAGCAGCGCGCGGTGCGTCGCCGCATCGACGAAAGCGCGGTCGTCATGCTGGCCGTGAATCTCCACCAAGGCCGCACCGAGCGCGCGCAGCACCTGCACGCTGACCGGCTGGTCGTTGATGAAGGCGCGGGTGCGGCCGTCGGCGAATTGCACCCGGCGCACGATCAAGTCGTCGTCGGCGCCAAGATCGGCGCCGAGATCATTTTCCGCCAGCACGCGCCGCGCCGGATGTTTTTTCCCGAGATCGAACACGGCAGTCACCTGGCCCTGCTCGGCGCCCTCGCGCACCAGCGCCGCATCGCCACGGGCGCCGAGCGCCAAGGCAAAGGCATCGAGCAGGATCGATTTGCCGGCGCCGGTCTCGCCGGTCAGCGCGGCAAGCCCGGAGCCGAAATCGATATCGAGCCGTTCGATCAGAACGATGTCGCGGATAGAGAGGCGAGCCAGCATGTGGTGACGGGAACTATGCGTTGCGCGCGATCTTCGCAATCGTGCCGCCGGATATTACCGATTCCCGGCGCTCGCGTCAGTCGTCCACAGGAGGAACAGTTGGGGTAGACCCGATCAGCCGCTTTTGGCGCTGGCCAGGCCCATATTCGAGAAGGCGCGGCTGATCCAGGAGGACTTGTTCTCGTTCGGCTCCTGGCCGGCCCCCTTCACCAGATTATAGGCATCCTTGTACCAGGGGCTGTCCGGGAAATTGTGCCCAAGCACGGCGGCCGCGGTCTGCGCCTCGTCGGTAATGCCGAGCGCGATATAGGCTTCGGTCAGCCGCTCCAGCGCCTCTTCGACGTGGCGCGTGGTCTGATATTGCGTCACCACCACCTTGAAACGGTTGATCGCGCCATTGAAGTCGCGCTGGTTCATATAGTAGCGGCCGACCTGCATTTCCTTGCCGGCGAGCTGGTCGCGCGCCATCTCGATTTTCTTCTTGGCGTTGATGGCGTATTCGCTGTTCGGATATTTGCGCACCACCTCTTGCAGCGCGTCGATCGCTTTGTCGGCGCGCGCCTGGTCGCGCGAAACGTCGAGAATCTGGTCGTAATAGGACGCGCCGATTAGGTATTGCGCATAAGCCGCGTCAGGGCTGCCGGGATGCAGCGTCACATAGCGCTTCGCCGAGTTGACGCAGGATTCGTAATCTTCCGCTTGATAATAGGCGTAAGCCGACATCAGCAGCGCCTTGCGCGCCCAATCCGAATACGGGTTCTCGCGATCGACCTCGTCGAATTTCTTCGCCGCTTCCTTGTAATCCTGCTTGGTGTTGAGGAGATAAAGCCCCTCATTGTAGAGGAGGTCGGCCGGGCTGTCGGGGATGTAATCTTCTTCCTTGCTGCAGCCAGCAAGCGGCGCGGCAAGCAATGCGAGCGCCAGGCAAAAAGCCAGCGCGCACAGCCTCGAACCGGATCGTGGCGATCCCCGCAACGGCATCATGAGCGTAATTTACGTCCCCTCGGTACGGTCGGTCCCGCCAAATCCTCAACCAAGTCCTTAAGCCAAGTCTTTAGCTAAGTCCCCGGTCGGATCCCCCGGCTATCCACGCAAGCGCACCGCAGCCTTGTGACAATACAGCGATTATGGCCGACAATCGGCCGGCATTAAGGCGCAAAAGCTCGGAAAAGTTAAGACGCCAATGGTTTAGGCAGGCTGGCTTTAGGCAGGCTGACTCAGGCGCTCAAAACTCAGACGTCTAGGAGACGTCCGGGCCGTAGGCCGCGGCGGCGAAACCGGCTGCCAAGTCGGCATGGCCGCGGGGGCGGCGGGCTTCGGGCATTTCCACATAGGCCCAGGCGCTACGGTCCGCCATCAGCGCGGTTAGTACCGCGTGATTGAGCTTGTGGCCGCCGCGCACGGAGTGATAGGCGCCAATGATCGGCGCGCCGGCGAGCGCAAGGTCACCCAAGGCGTCGACCGCCTTGTGTCGGACGAATTCGTCGGGGAAGCGAATGCCTTCGGAATTCAGCACGCGGTCTTCGGCGATGACGACGGTGTTGTCCAAGGACGCGCCCAGCGCATAACCCGCGTTCCACAGCTTCGACACGTCGCGCATGAAGCCGAACGTACGCGCCCGCGCCAGATCGCGGCGGAACAGATCCGGCTCGACATCCACCGCAACCCGTTGACGGCCGATGAGCGGATGATCGAAGTCGATTTCGGTCTCGAGCCGCAGGCCGCGCGCATGCGGCCGCAATTCGCCGGAGCTTTGACCTTTGGTGACGCAGACTGTCTTGAGAACCTGAATGTAACGGCGCCGTTCGGGCAGCGTCATGATGCCAGCCTGATCGATCGCTGCGACGAAAGGCGCGGCGCTGCCGTCCATAATCGGTACTTCGGGGCCGTCGACCTCGACGATCGCATTGTCGACGCCGCAGCCGTGCAGGGCAGCGAGCACATGCTCGGTGGTCGATACCGCCGGACCATTGTGATCGCCGAGAACGGTGGCGAATTCGGTCGCGGTCACGGAACGGTAGTTGGCGCTAAGTTCGCGATCCGGCCGGCCGCCGATCCCGCTGCGCAGAAATACGATGCCGGTATTCGCTTCGGCGAGGTGCAATGTGAGAGTGGCTGGTGCGCCGGAATGAACACCGATACCGGCTACGGTCACATGATCTTGCAGCGTCGTCTGCCTGCCGGCTTGCGCGCCCCGCGTCATGTTTTGGTCCCACACCCTACGGCCAAACCACGCGGGCGATACTGCCCGAACAATTGTGGCCACCCCACCTTGAGGGAATGCATTGTGACTTGTAGTAAGCCAACTTGCAGATTGGAGGTCGGTCGCTGCGGTCGCCAACGTTCAGTCCCGTAAACGTTTCGTCCCGCTAAAACCTCAATCCCCCAAAACTCCCCCTATGACGCGTAAACCTTACTTGCGCTGCAGCATCAGGCCAATTCACGCTTTCTTACCGACTGTTACCTTTTTCTGGCCGCACTCTGGACGGCTCCTTGCCCCAAAATCGTACAACTGAAAACGCCCGCGGCCTGCCCGAACGCAAAATCCGCCCCGGCGCTGAACGCTGCGACGAGGCGGATTTCGTATTTTGTCCTAAATAAGTTTAATATTATCATACACTTACGAACAAGCGACCTTCTGCCTGGCGGGCCGGCAGGGACGCGGCTCGTGCGCCCTTGCCGGCCCGAAACTCAGTTCGCCTGCCGGCGCAGGAACGCCGGAATATCGAGCTGATCCCCTTCACCAGAGTTATGCACAGGGGCCTGCCGGCCGTGTTCGTCCAGGCCTTGAGGCGCCAGTCCTTGGGGCGCCGGACGCTTAGCGTACTCCGACACCGGCTCATGGCGTGGTTGGGCTTGCCGCGTGTCCTGGCGCGGCTCGGGCGGGCGAGGCATGGCCGGACGTCCGGCCGGTCGCTCGGCCGGCGCCGCGGCGCGCGGGGCCGGCTCGTCTTGCTCGCGGCGGCCAAGGCCAACCGAGGCCAGGCGCTGGAACAGCGACATGCGTTGCTTTGCCGGATGGTCGTCTTCCAGTATTTCGCCGCGCCGGGCACGGATTTCATTCTGGGCCTGGATAGGGAGTTCGTCGAATCGCGGCATCCGGGGGGCCCGCATCGGCACGCGCTCGGCCTGGGGCGGAATGAACGACCGCGGCTCTTCGGCGGCGGCCGGCTCAGGCTCGCGCGCGGCCGCCGGATCGAGAAACAGCGAGGGTTTCGGCGCGATCGGACGGATCGTGACGTCCTCGACGGCGGCCGCGATCGCCGCCTTGGCGGCCGATTCGATCGACGCGTTGAGGCTCGCCGGAGCCGCGGGCTGAGCCGTCAGGGGGCCCATCGCCGGAGCTGTAACGGGACCCATCGGCTGCGCCATCATCTGCGGTGCCGCCGCGGCCGGCGGTGCCATCGGGGCGGCCGGAGGGCGGGCGGCTTCAGTGCGTTCGATCCGTTCGGCGATACGCTGGTTGTCAGCACGGATCCGCTGCGCCAAATCGGCGAGCCGCGAATCCGAGACGTGCGCCGTCGAGGCGGGCGCAGGCGCATGAGCGTGAGCATGAGACGGAGCCGCGTGGGCCGCCGCCGGACGCTGGAGCTGCGCCATGGCCTGGTCGATGCCCGTGGCCACGACCGAGACGCGGATCATGCCGTCGAGGCTTTCGTCGAATGTGGCGCCGACGATGATATTGGCGTCCTGATCGACTTCCTCGCGGATGCGGGTGGCGGCTTCATCGACCTCATAGAGCGTGAGATCGCGGCCGCCGGTGATGGAGATGAGCAAGCCGCGCGCGCCCTTCATCGACGCGTCGTCGATCAGCGGATTGGAGATCGCCGCTTCCGCCGCCGTCAGCGCGCGCTTGTCGCCTTGCGCCTCGCCGGTCCCCATCATGGCCTTGCCCATTTCGCGCATGACGGCGCGGACATCGGCGAAGTCGAGATTGATGAGGCCTTCTTTCACCATCAGATCGGTGATGCAGGCGACGCCCGAATACAGCACCTGGTCGGCCAGCGCGAAGGCATCGGCAAACGTGGTCTTCTCGTTGGCGACGCGGAACAGATTCTGGTTCGGAATGATCAAGAGCGTATCGACGCATTTCTGCAATTCGGCGATGCCGCCATCGGCGAGGCGCATGCGGCGCTGGCCCTCGAAATGGAACGGCTTGGTGACGACGCCGACGGTGAGAATGCCGAGATCGCGGGCGGTCTTGGCGATCACCGGGGCTGCGCCCGTTCCGGTGCCGCCGCCCATGCCCGCCGTGACGAACACCATGTGGGCGCCGGAGAGATGATCGCGGATCTCGTCGAGCACCTCTTCGGCGGCGGCGCGTCCGACTTCGGGCTGCGAGCCGGCGCCGAGGCCTTCGGTGACCTGCACGCCCATCTGAACGACCCGCTCGGCCTTCGACATCGTGAGCGCCTGGGCATCGGTATTGGCGACGACGAAATCGACGCCTTGCAAGCCGGCGGT
The DNA here is from genome assembly GCA_035642635.1 of Xanthobacteraceae bacterium. GTDB lineage: Bacteria > Pseudomonadota > Alphaproteobacteria > Rhizobiales > Xanthobacteraceae > BOG-931. The sequence goes on along the minus strand of DASQRX010000012.1, from coordinate 53,883 downwards.
GATCATATTGTTGACGGCATTGCCGCCGGCGCCGCCGACACCGAATACGGTGATACGGGGCTTCAGTTCACGGATGTCGGGAATATTCAGATTGATCGTCATGATTGCCTCTTGTTCGTAGCGCGGGCGCTGTCCACGCCAAGCCCTTTGCGGTCCGCCACTGACCGCCGAGATTTTCCAGCTTCGCATCCGTGGGCCATCAGAAACTCTCGCGAAGCCATAGTCCGACCCGGGACAAGTAGCCGCCCGAACCAGTCATGTGTTGCCGCTTGCGCCGCGATTCGAAGTGCTCGAGATGCGCCGCTTGCGGATAAACGAGGAGACCGCCCGCCACGGCAAAAGCCGCGCCTTTGGCGGCGTCCGGCGCGCCGGCAATGCCGAGCGGGCGCCCGATGCGCACCTGGCGGCCGAGAATGCGCGAGGCCAGATCCGGCAGCCCGGTGAGCTGGCTGGCGCCGCCGGTGAGGATGACATGGCCGCGCCGGTCGGCGCCGAGCGGCGAGGCCGCCAGCCGGTCGCGGACCATTTCCAGTATTTCTTCGACGCGCGGCTTGATGATGTTCACCAGCGTGGCGCGGGATATCAGCTGCGCCTGCTCGCGCTCGTCGTCGCTCAGCGGCGGCACCGTGATCATGTCACACTCGTCCGACCCCCCGTTCAGCACAGTGCCATAAAGCGTTTTGATTCGCTCGGCGTCCGACACGCGGGCGTTGAATCCGCGCGCGATATCCATGGTGACGTGATGGCCGCCGAGGGCGAAACCCTCGACGTGAACCAGCCGCCCACCCAGGAAGGCCGCCATGGTGGTGGTTCCGGCGCCCATATCGACCACGGCCGAGCCAAGATCGGCCTCGTCGTCGGCCAGAACGGCGAGGCCGGCCACATAGGGGCTCGCCACCATGGCTTCGACCTCAAGATGGCAGCGCTCGACCGCGAGCATCAGGTTCCGCGCCGCGGCGACATCCGTCGTGGCGACGTGCATGTCGACGCCGAACCGGGAACACAGCATGCCGCGCGGGTCGCGGACGCCTTCGACACCATCGATCGAGTAACCGACCGGGAGCGAGTGCAATATGGCGCGGCCGTCGCGCAGCGAATGCCGGCTGCTGGCCGCGAGGATGCGAGCGATATCGCTGTCCGCTACGGCGGAACCGACGATTTCGATCTCGGCGGCGAACAGCTCGCTGGTTGGCCGTCCGGCCGAGAGCGACAGCACCACCGATTCGATTTCGACGCCCGCCATGCGCTCGGCGCTATCGACGGCCTGGCGAATGGCTTCCTCGACCTGGCCGAGATTGACGACGCTGCCGGCTTTCATGCCGCGCGCGACGGTGTGGCCGAAGCCGACGATTTCAATGCCATGGCTGCGGCGGGTCAAAACCTGTTGCGGCGCGCGCGGCCGCAGCCGCGCGATCATGCACACGACCTTGCTCGAACCGACATCAAGCGCAGCGACGAGAGCGCTGCGCCGCGGAGAAATCGGTTTCATTTTCGGGGTCAGGCCATAGCGCAGCGCGTTCATGCGTCGCCGCCTTTTTTCTTCTTGGTGTTGGCCTTGTTGAGATCGTCGCGGACTTGTGCCGCGGCGTCTGAGAGCCGCACGGTGACGCGATCCGGCAGGCGCAGATCGATCATCGTGATGTCGCGCGACAGAAGCTTCTTGTCACGGTCGAGTGCCACCAGCCGGTCGAGCGCGCCGCCGACGTCGGATTCCGGCAGGCGCACGTCGATGCCGTTGGTCAGCCGCAGGTTCCAGCGCCGCTCGGCCACCATGATCGAGGCGCGAAGGACCGAGCGGATGTCGGGGTAGCGATCGAGGAAGGTGAGGAAATCCTTGGCTTGGCGTTCGGCGCCGTGTCCGACCACCAGCGGCAGGCCGAGATAGCGGTCGTCGACGAACGGTTCAAGCACCGTGCCGTCGGCGGCAATGACGTTGACGTGGCCGTCTTTTTGCCAGAGCGCGAAGGCCCGACGCTCGGTGATCGCGATCTGCAGACGGTCCGGATAAAGCTTCAACACGGCCGCGTCCGCGATCCACGGATTGGCCATCAGGCGCGCGCGGGCCGCATCAGCGTCGAGGAACAACAGCGAGGCGCCGCCGGTGACGCCGGCGGTGGTCAAAATCTCCTCGCGGTTGACTTCCTTGCCGCCGCTGAGCGAGATCGCGGCGATGCGGAAGCCGAGCGAATTGGCGCTGACGTCGCGGGCCTCTTTGAGCCAGTCGATGACGGCCGGAACGTGCTGGCCGCGCACTGCCCCATAGGCGAGCGCGCCGGCCATAAGCGCGATCGACGCGGCGACGCCAAAGCCATTGGGCAGCGGCAGGCGCGCTATTCTCTCCGCCAAGCGCGCGGCCAGGCGGCCATAGTCTGAAATCCAGGTGAAACGGCCCGGGCCGCTGTCTTCGGGATGAGCGTGGACATGCGTCAGGCTCGGCTCGTCATACGGCGCGCCGATCTGATCCCCATCCGATGGCCCCGACCGCGCTAGCGATTGATCGAGGCGTCCTCCACCATCCATTGCACCAGCTCATCGAAGGTGATGCCCGCGTATGCGGCAAGCTCCGGCACGAGCGAGGTCTCGGTCATCCCCGGTTGTGTATTGACCTCAAGACAGATCAGCTCCTCAGTTCCCCGATCGTCGTAGCGAAAGTCCGCACGGCTCACGCCGCGGCAGCCAAGCGCGTTGTGGGCAGCCAATGCGAGTCTGCGGACCTCCAGGTAAACATTTGGTAAAATTGGCGCTGGCAACAGGTGTTTAGAGCCGCCGGCGGCATACTTGGCCTCGTAATCGTAGAACTGGGTCGCCGGCACGATCTCGATGACGTCGAGCGCCCGGTCGCCCATCACGGCGCAAGTGAGTTCCTTGCCGGCGACGTAGCGCTCCACCATGACCTTATCGCCGAAGGCCCAATCGTCGCGGAACAGTTCCTGCGGCGGATGCGGATGCTTCTGCGTGACGATGAAAACGCCGACGCTCGATCCTTCGGCGACCGGCTTGATCACATAAGGCGGCGGCATCAGGTGAGCTTTGGCCGCCTCGAACCGCGATACCACCCGGTCCTCGGCGACGGGGACGCCGCGGGCGCGAAACAACGCCTTGGCGTAGTCCTTCTGCATGGCGACCGCCGAGGCCATCACGCCCGAATGCGAGTAGGGAATGCCGAGGATTTCCAGAAGCCCCTGCAGGGTGCCGTCTTCGCCTGGCCGGCCATGCAGCACATTGAGCGCGACATCAGGTTTGGCCGCGGTCAGCACGGCGGCGATATCACGGCCGACATCGATCGGCGTGACCCGATAGCCGCGGCGGGCCAGCGCCGCCGCACAGGCTTTGCCCGAGCGCAGCGACACCTCGCGCTCCGCCGACCAGCCTCCCATCAGAACGGCGACATGCTTGGCCATTATCCGAGCCACAGGGTCTCAGCCACAATTCAGCCAATTGGCTTGTCGAGGTGCCTTAGGCCGATGATTCGCAAGAAATACCAATAGAATCGACAATTGTGGAAAGGTCGAGAGTCTCTATCGGACTTATGCAGAGCCCTCGACTTCAGGAACCCCAATGCGTTTGATCTCCCATTCGAGATCGACGCCGGAATTGTCCTTGACGCGCTGCCGCACGGTTTCGCCCAAGGTCTCGATATCGGCGGCCTTGGCGCTACCTAAATTGATCAAAAAATTGCAGTGCATTTCCGAAACCTGGGCATCGCCTTGGCACAAGCCGCGGCAACCGGCGGCGTCGATCAATTGCCAGGCTTTGTGGCCGGCCGGATTTTTGAACGTCGAACCGCCGGTGCGGCTTTTGATCGGCTGGGTCGCCTCGCGCGACTCGGTGATCTTGTCCATCTCGGCTGCGATGACAGCCGGATCGCCGCGGTCGCCGGCGAACACGGCTTGCGTGAAAATGTAATCGTCCGGCGCGCCGCAATGCCGATAGGTGTAGTGCATGTCGCTGTTACTGAGAACGTGAACGCGGCCTTGCCGATCGACCGCGCGCGCTTCGACGAGCGCGTCTTTGGTCTCGCGGCCGTAAGCGCCGCCGTTCATGCGCAAGGCGCCGCCGACGCCGCCCGGAATGCCGCGCAGGAACGACAGTCCGGCAACGCCGGCCTCTTGCGCGGCGCGCGCGACTTTCACGTCGGGCACCGCGGTCCCGGTGCGAATGTGCAAGCCTTCGACACTGACCTCGCTAAAGCCGCGCCCGAGCCTGATCACCGCGCCAGCAATGCCGCCATCGCGCACGATCAGATTGGAGCCGAGGCCAATGACCGTCACCGCGATATCGGCCGGGAGATTTTTCAGAAAGTCGGCAAGATCGGCTTCATCCTCGGGCATGAACAAAAGCTGCGCCGGACCGCCGACGCGGAACCATGTCAGTTCTGCGAGAGATTGATTGGCGAGCAACCGGCCGCGCAGCTCCGGCATATTTTTCTTGAGGCCCGGAATGAGATCGGGAAACGTCATCAGCCAGCCAATTCTCCCGGCAGCGCATAGGCCCATTGGGTGATCGAGCCGGCGCCGAGACAGACGACGTAATCGCCCGGCTTTGCCATCCCGGCGATGAGCGAGGCCAGCCGCTCGGGACTATCGAGCGGGACCACCTGACGATGGCCGTGGGTGCGCAAGCCGTGCACCAGCGCGTCGCGATCGGCGCCTTTGATCGGCGTCTCGCCCGCCGAATAGACATGGGCGACGATGACGATGTCGGCGTCGTTGAAACAGGTGCAGAACTCCTCGAACAACGCGGCGAGCCGGGTGTAGCGATGCGGCTGCACCACGGCGATCACCTGGCCCTTGGTCGATTCGCGCGCCGCCTTGAGGACGGCCGCGATCTCGACCGGGTGATGGCCATAGTCATCGATAATAGTGACGCCGTTCCAGGTGCCGGTGCGGGTAAAGCGCCGCCGCACGCCGCCGAATTTGGCGAGCGCATTGCGGATCGCGTCGTCGGAGACGCCAAGCTCGTGCGCCACCGCGACCGCGGCGGTGGCGTTGAGCGCATTGTGCCGTCCCGGCATCGGCAAAGCGAGGTTCTTGATCTCGTGCGCCGCTTGTCCGGCGCGTTCGGCGAGCACGATCGTGAACAGCGAAATGCCGCCGGCATGCGAGACGTCGACCAGCCGTATATCGGCCTGCGGATTTTCGCCGTAAGTGATGATGCGATGATCTTGAATATGGCCGACCAGCTTTTGCACGATCGGATGATCGGTGCACATCACCGAGAAGCCGTAGAACGGCACGTTCTCGACGAAGTCGCGGAATGCGTTCTGCACCGCGTCGAAGGTCTTGAAGTGATCGAGATGTTCGGGGTCGACATTGGTGACGATGGCGATGTCGGCGGGAAGTTTCAGAAAGGTGCCGTCGGATTCATCGGCCTCGACCACCATCCAGTCGCCGTCGCCGAGCCGCGCATTGGTGCCGTAGGCGTTGATAATGCCGCCATTGATCACGGTCGGGTCGAAGCCGCCGGCATCGAGCAGCGTCGCCACCATGGATGTCGTCGTGGTCTTGCCGTGGGTGCCGGCGATGGCGACGCAGCTTTTCAAGCGCATCAATTCGGCGAGCATTTCGGCGCGCCGCACCACCGGCAGGCGCTGCGCCCGCGCCGCGACGAGTTCGGGATTGTCGGACTTGATCGCCGAGGAGACGACGACGACGCGCGCGCCGTCGAGATTATCGGCGGCATGTCCGATCGCGACCTTGACGCCTTCGTCGCGCAGCCGTTTGACATTGGCGCTGTCGGCCTGGTCGGAGCCCTGTACGACATAGCCGAGATTCACCAGCACCTCGGCGATGCCGCTCATGCCGATGCCGCCGATACCGACAAAGTGCACCGGGCCGATATCGAGCGGCAGTTTCATTTGAACTCCCCGGTATCGCGCTACCCGGCCCACTACCCAGCCCCATGCCGGGTATTCGCGCCGCGTCCCCATCAATGAAAGATGCCGGCGGCGGGGACAAGCCAGCCCTACCAAACCTCGCCATAACGGATGGATAATGCTGGAATTACGGCTTTCAGGCTATTCCCGCCACCTTGAGCACCAGGTCGGCAAGCCGTTCGGCGGCGTCGAGGCGGCCGACCGATTGCGCGGCCGCCGCCATGGCGACGAGCCGTTGCGGCTTGCCGGTCAGAACCGCGATTTCATTGGCCAGCCGCTGCGGGGTGAAGTCGTCCTGCCGCAGCCGCAGCGCGCCGCCGGCGCTTTCAAGCACGCCGGCATTGGCGAATTGATCCTGGTCGAGCGCGCCCGGCAGCGGCACCAGGATCGACGGCCGGCCGATCGCGGCAAGCTCGGCGACCGTCGACGCGCCGGAACGCGAGATCACCAGGTGGCACGCCGCCATGCGGGCCGGCAGATCGGAGAAAAACGGCGCGATCTCGGCGGCGACCGAGAGGTCCGCATAGGTGCGGCTGACGCGGCTGATATCTTCCTCGCGCGCCTGCTGGACCACGGCGAGCCGCGCCCGCAGTCCGACACGGCCGATCGCGGCCGGCACGACATCCGCCATGATGCGGGCGCCCTGGCTGCCGCCGACGACGAGAAGACGCAACGGATCGCCAGGCGCCGGGTAGGGCACGGCCGCCGCCGCGATCACCGCCGGCCGCAACGGATTGCCGGTCACGGTCGCCTTCGCGGCCAGTGCCGGCGCGGCGCTGAACATGTCGGGAAAGGTTGTGGCAATCGCGGTGACGCGCGGCGCGAGCAATCGGTTGGCGCGGCCGATGACGGCGTTGGAATCGTGAATGAGGCTCGGCACCCCGCGCCACACCGCGGCCAAAATCGGCGGAATGGTCGGATAGCCGCCGAAGCCGATGACGGCTGCGGGCTTGAGCTGGCCGATCAGCTTTCGCGCCTGGTTGAAGCCTGTGCCGAGTGCGGCAAGCGTCTTGGCGACCGCGATCGGATTGCGCGATTGAAACGTCGCGCTCGCCACGACGTGGATGGTGTCGTCGGAGAAAGCGCCACCGAAGCGTGCGGCGCGGCGGTCGGTGACAAGATGCGTGGCGATGCCGCGCTTAGCCAGCGCCGCCGCCAGCGCTTCGGCGGGGAACAAGTGACCGCCCGTGCCGCCGGCGGCAACGAGCACCGGCCCCAAACCCGGCGCCGCGCGCGCCGCGTCCATTACACAGTGCCCAATGATACGGGACCCATTGATACGGGCTCCTTGGCGAGCAACCTGCCGCCGCCGAGTTTGGCCCGCGGCCGCTCGCGCGTCAGCGCCACCAGCATGCCCATGCCGTAGGCGAGCGAGATCAGCGACGAGCCGCCGTATGAGACAAACGGCAATGTCATGCCCTTGGCCGGCATCAGATGCAGATTCACCGCCATATTGATGGTCGATTGCAGCCCGAACAGGATGGCGAGCCCCGCCGCGGCAAAACGGATGAACGGATCGTCGGTGCGCATCGCCTTGATCAGCGCGCGGATCACAATGAACGCGAACAGCGCGACCAGAATAAGACACAAGACGACGCCGAATTCCTCCGCCGCCACCGCAAAGACGAAATCGGTGTGGCCTTCGGGCAGGATGCGCTTGATCGTGCCTTCGCCCGGGCCGCGACCGAACCAGCCGCCGCGCAGGAACGATTCGGTCGCGATATCGATGTTGAAGGTGTCGCCCGAAGTAGGATCGAGGAAGCGGTTGATGCGTTGCGCCACATGGGGAACGGTGAAGAAGGCCGTCAAGAGACCGAAGCCGGCCGTTGCGGCAAGCCCGATCACCCAGATGAAGCGCATCCCCGCCATATAGAACAGCGCGCCCCAGACCAGCGCCACCAGCATGGTCTGGCCGAAATCGGGCTGCATGACCAAGAGCGCGACGACGACGATCAGGAGCATCAGCGCAATGGAATTCGCCGGCATTTCGGGGCGCCTGGCGGTTTCGCCGAACAGCCAGGCGATCAGCACGACGAAAGCGGGCTTCATGAATTCCGACGGCTGGATATTGACGCCGAGAATGACCAGCCAGCGCTTGGCGCCCTTGATCTCGGCGCCGAAATAAGGCGTCGCCGCCATCAGGACGAGGCTCACCACGAAAACCACCAGCGCCACTTTGCGGATCTCGTGGGGCGACAGAAACGACGTCGCGATCATCACCGCGATGGCCGGAATGAGAAAGAAGATCTGCCGGTTGACGAAATGGAACGGGTCGAGCCCTAGGCGGGCCGCGACCGGCGGGCTCGCGGCCAGGCAGAGGACGATGCCGGCCAGCATCAGGGCGCCGAGCGCCGCCAAGGTCGGGCGGTCGACCGTCCACCACCATTCCGAAAACGGCGTCGGTTGCGCGCGCGAAGCCATCACGTCCCCGGATGTGTCCCGGGCTTAGTGGTGACATTGGGATGGTTTATGGGGGATTAAGATTCGGGTTTGCGGCGTTGCTCGCGGTTATGTAGGGCGGCGCCGGCGGCGCTTTCAGCATCCGTCGTAGGACGTCATCCCGACTATTTTGGTCTTGCTTGGACACGCTAAGCTTCTGAGCGCGCGAACAATCCACTTTGTGCACAGTTAATGAAGCTTTTGTTGGCCTGTTGTATTTTTGTACTTTCGCCTCAGAAGGTCGCTGGTAGACTCGATTCGCTGGGAAAAAGGCGGTGGGGCCGGTCCTGCCAAGGTCTCCGGCCCCGTATCGAGTGCGCTCGCCTCTGCCCTTTCGGGCAACGGCGCCTTGGGGGCGTTACCGCCTCGTCCCCTCGGGGCTCGCGCTTCCCGGTCCCTTCCACAAGGATCGGGGCAGTCACTTTGCGTGCGACCCCCGGTCCAAACGGGGTATCTATCGTCAACTTGGGGCCGTTCTCGAAAGGGAGCGGCCCTCTTTTATGACCATTTTGATTAATCAAAATGGTTGAGGACAATCTGTCTTATTCGCGGTTAGTCTGCAAAGCCAAACTACAGCGACGCTGTATTTCGCGTTGGATTACTTGCCAGACAACTAATCGCACCGGCCCGTCACGCACCGGAGCCATCAGGATTATAATCTCGGTAGGTAATCCCCGAAATAAAAACGGCCAGCAGACTAATGCTGGCGCCCAATCACCCCCGGCAGCGCCCGCACCAGCTCGCGGAACGCATCGCCCCGCACCTCGAAATTGCGATACTGGTCGAACGAGGCGCAGGCCGGCGACAGCAGCACGACCGGTTCGCGGCTCGGCGAGGCTTCGGCGTCACGCGTCGCCGCCGCGACTGCCTTGTCGAGCGTGCCATCGATTTCATGCGGCACGTCGTTGCCGAGCGTGGCTGCGAATTCATTCGCGGCTTCGCCGATCAGATAGGCTTTGCGGATGCGCGGGAAGAATCCGCGCAGCGATTCGATGCCGCCGGTCTTCGGTTTGCCGCCGGCGATCCAATAGATGTCGGTGAAGCAGGCCAACGCCTGCGCCGTCGAATCCGCATTGGTCGCTTTGGAATCGTTGACGAACAAAACAAAGCCGCGCCGGCCGACTTCTTCCATGCGGTGCGCGAGGCCCGGAAAGGATTTCAGCCCGGCCTGGATCGCCGCCGGCTCGAAGCCGAGCGCGAGCGCCGCTGCCGTGGCGCAAGCGGCGTTTTGCGCGTTGTGCACGCCGCGTAGCGAACCGATGCCGGAGAGATCGGCGATCTCGAGCGCGCCGGACGCTTCGGCGCGAATGATGTGTTGTTGCTCGGCGTAAATGCCACCGGTCAGTTTCCGCCGCACCGAGGCGCGGACCAGGCGCTTGCCGGCTCGCTCCAGCCCGTCGGCAATATTGCTGCACCAATTGTCGTCGACGCCGACAATCGCGGTGCCAGTGCTCGGCACGCCGGTGACGAGGCGCTCCTTCACCGCAGCGTAATGTTCCATCGTGCCGTGGCGGTCGAGATGATCCTCGCTGAGATTGATTAGGATGCCGATCGACGGATCGAGAGACGGCGCCAGATCGATCTGATAGGAAGAGCATTCGATGACGTGGACGCGCAGCGGCTTGAGGCCGAGCGCCGGCGGCTGCAGCGACAGGATCGCGGTGCCGATATTGCCGCCGAGCTGCGCGTCCATGCCGGCCGACTTCACAAGGTGTGAGATCAGCGCCGTCGTCGTCGATTTGCCGTTGGTGCCGGTAATGGCGACAAAGGGCGAGCCCGGCGCGTGGTGTGCCCGCTCGCGGCAAAACAATTCGATATCGCCGATGATTTCGACGTTGGCGTCGCGCGCGAGCTTGACCACCCAATGCGGCTCCGGATGCGTCAGCGGCACGCCTGGAGCAAGAACCAGCGCCGCGATCCTCTTCCAATCGGCCTTGCGCAGATCGCCCGTTGGAATGCCGGCGGCATTGGCTTTGATCACGCTCGCTTGCGTGTCGTCATAGCCGACGACGTCGGCGCCGCCGGCCAAGAGCGCGCTGGCGCTGACGAGCCCCGAGCCGCCCAACCCGAATACGGCGACCTTTTTGCCGGCAAAGGTCGTAACCGGGATCACGGCGCGCCTACCTCAGCTTCAGGGTCGAAAGCCCGGCGAGTGCGAGCACGACCGAAACGATCCAGAACCGAATGACGATCTGCGGCTCGGTCCAGCCGAGCTGCTCGAAATGATGGTGGATCGGCGCCATCTTGAACACGCGCTTGCCGGTGAGCTTGAACGAGACGACCTGCACGATGACGGACACCGCTTCGAGCACGAACAGCCCGCCGATCACCGCCAGCACGATCTCGTGTTTGGTGGCGACCGCGATCGCGCCGATCATGCCGCCGAGCGCCAGCGAGCCGGTGTCGCCCATGAAGATCGACGCCGGCGGCGCGTTGAACCAGAGAAATCCGAGACCGGCTCCGACCACGGCGCCGCACAGCACGGCAAGCTCGCCGGTGCCGGCGACGTAGTGGATTTGCAGATAATCGGCGAACACGGTGTTGCCGGACAGATACGAGATCATGCCGAAGCTCGCGGCCGCGATCATGACCGGCACGATGGCGAGCCCATCGAGGCCGTCGGTCAGGTTCACTGCATTGCCGGCGCCGACGATGATGAACACCGCGAAAATTACAAAGAACCAGCCGAGATGTAGCACGAATTCCTTGAAGAACGGGAACACCAGTGTCATCGAGATATTGACCTGCCCGAGCCTGACCAGCGCGATGCAGGCAAGCCCCGCGATGGTGGCTTCGAGCGAAAGCCGCGTGCGCGGCGAAAAGCCGTTCTCGCTCTGCTGCTTTCTGACCTTCAGATAGTCGTCGTAGAAGCCGACCAAGCCGAATCCGAGCGTCACCCACAGCACCACCCAGACATAGGGGTTGGACGGGTTCGCCCATAGCAGCGTCGAGACCAGCATCCCGGACAGGATCAATAGCCCGCCCATGGTCGGCGTGCCGGCCTTGGCGATGATGTGGGATTTCGGGCCGTCGCTGCGGATCGGCTGGCCCTTGCCTTGCAGGAGCCGCAACCGGTCGATCATGATCTGGCCGAATAGAAACACGAAGAGCAGCGCGGTGATGATGGCGCCGCCGGTGCGGAAGGTGATGTAGCGAAAGACGTTGAGGACGGAGAGCTTGTCCGACAGATCGACGAGCCAATAGAACATTGCATCAACCTTGCGCGGAGGCGTTTGCCGGCGAGTGGTCGCCATTGGTCTGGCGCGGATAGGCTCGCTGCAACGCCTTGACGATGGGCGCCATGCGCGAGCCGAGCGAGCCTTTGACCATGACGACATCGCCGGCATGGATCGCGGGCAGCACCTGCGCCTCGAGCAGGCTAGAGTCTTCTGCATAGCCGCCGCGGCGGCTCGCGGGAAGAGCCTGCCACAAGGACTGCATCAGCGGACCGCAACAGAATACCAGATCGACCGCATTGGCGACGACGGATTCGGCGAGATCGCGATGCAAGGCGCGGCCCTTGGGGCCGAGTTCCAGCATGTCGCCGAGAACGGCGATGCGGCGCCCGCGCGGACCGACGGTGGCCTGGCCGAGCACCGAGAGCGCGGCGGCAACCGAAGCCGGGTTGGCGTTGTAGCTGTCGTCGATGACGAGCGCCGAACCGCCCGGCGGTTCGATTTCGATCGGCGCGCCGCGGCCGGAGACCGGATTGAGCTCGCCGAGCGCCAGCGCCCCCAATGCGAGATCGGCGCCGACAAGTTCGACCGCCGCCAAGACCGCGAGCGAATTGATGACCAGGTGCCGGCCTGGCGCGCCGATCTTATAGGTCAGATCGGTGCCGAGGATATTTGCCTCGACCGTCGACCAGCGCGCCTGCAGAACACATTTGACAAGGCGCGCGTCGGCGCTGTTGTGCTCGCCGAACGACACGATGCGGGCAACGCCCGCCGCTTTGGCGCGGCGCCTAAGCTGGGCGAACTGGGCGATGTCGTGGTTGAGGATCGCCGCGCCGCCGGGTTCGATACCGAGAAATATTTCGGCCTTGGCATCGGCGATCTTCTTCAGCGTGCCGAGATATTCCAAATGCACCGGCGCGATCGTGGTGATGATCGCGACATGCGGGCGGACGAGCCGCGTCAGCGGCTCGATCTCGCCCGGGTGATTCATGCCCATTTCGAACACCGCGTAGCGCGCACTTGTCGGGCAGCGGGCGAGCGAGAGCGGCACGCCCCAATGATTGTTGTAGGAGGCGATCGAGGCGTGGGTCGCGCCGTCTTTCGACAGCGCGAGCCGCAGCGCTTCCTTGGTCCCGGTCTTGCCGACCGAGCCGGTGACGCCGATCACTTTGCCCTGGAAGCGCGCGCGCGCGGCACTGGCGAGATCGCGCAAGCCGGCGAGCACATCGGGCACGACAAGGAGCGGGGCATCGGCGGGAAATTGCGCGCGGCGATCGGCGGCGACGACGGCGAGCGCGGCCCCGGCGGCGAGCGCCGGGATGACGAAGTCGTGGCCGTCGCGCTTGTCTCCGGTAATGGCGAAGAACGCTTCGCCGGGTCCGATGGAGCGTGTGTCGATCGAAAGGCCCGCGATCGACGGCGGCAGCGCGCCCTGGCGCTCGGCGCGCATCGCGCTTGCCATTGCGTCCGTGGTCCACAGCGCGGGCGAACTCATGTTGTAGTTCTCATGTTGCGGCTCTCATGCCGCAAGTTCCTTCAAGGCCGTGGCGACCGCTTCGTGATCGCTGAATTCGATCACCCGGTCGCCGATAATCTGGCCGGTTTCATGGCCCTTGCCGGCGATCAACAAGACATCGCCGGAACGCAAATCGGCAATGGCGCGGTGGATTGCCTCGCGCCGGTCGCCGATCTCGATGGCGCCGGGTGCGGCGGCGATGATCGAGGCGCGAATGGCGGCCGGATCCTCGCTGCGCGGATTGTCGTCGGTGACGATCACGCGATCGGCTTTTTCCGCGGCGCTGGCGCCCATCAGCGGGCGCTTGCCGCGATCGCGGTCGCCGCCGGCGCCGAACACGACGACGAGCCGGCCGGTCACATAGGGCCGCAGCGCTTCCAGCGCCTTGGCGAGCGCGTCGGGCTTGTGGGCGTAATCGACAAAGATTTGCGCGCCTTGGTTGGCGCCGACACGTTCGAGGCGGCCTTTGGCGCCGGTGAGATGTTCGAGGGCGGTGAAAACCGACGCCGCGTCGCTGCCGGTCGCGATGGCAAGGCCCGCGGCCACGAGCGCATTCTCGATCTGGAATTCACCGACCAGCGGCAAGCGGAGCTGATAAATCTTCTTCGTGTGTTCAAGTCGCATCGTTTGCGCGAAACCGTCGATGGCGGATTCGAGGAGACGAATTCCGGTCCCTTCGTGTCCGACCGTCATCACCGACAGACCGCGTGCCTTGGCTGTCGTCACAACCGTATCGGCGCGATCATGGTCGGCGTAGATGACGGCTGCTGCTCCGGGTTTGAGCAATACTTCGAACAAGCGCAGTTTGGCTGCGAGATAGGCGTCAAAGCTCGGATGATAATCGAGATGATCGCGCGTGATATTGGTGAAGCCCCCCGCCGCGATGCGCAAACCATCGAGGCGTGATTGGTCGAGGCCATGCGAAGACGCCTCGATCGCGAGATGCGTTACGTCTTCGCCGGCAAGCGCGTCAATCGCCTGGTGCAACGCGACGGGGTCGGGCGTCGTCAACGAGCCGTAAGTCTCGCCGCGCGGCGAAACGATGCCGACGGTGCCGATGCTGGCGGCGCGATGGCCGAGCGCGGTCCAGATTTGCCGCGTGAATGCGGCGACGGAAGTCTTGCCGCTGGTGCCGGTGACGGCGGCAATGATGCCGGGCTGACGCGGATAAAATCTTGCGGCGATCAGCGCCAGCGCGCGCCGGGCGTTGCCGACGCGGACAAACGGGACCTGCTCCGGCAACGGCATGGGCGGCTTTTGCTCGGCAACGATTGCTGAAGCACCGGCAGCGACGGCTGCGGCGACGAAACCGAGGCCGTCGGCCTTGGTGCCCGCGATGGCGACGAACAGGCTGCCGCGCTTGACGGTGCGGCTGTCCGCCCTCACCCCGCCGATGTCGAGATCGGCATGGTGCGCGTCGAATTCCGCGCCGGACGGCAAAATTTCGCGAAGCTTCATGGGGGCCCGGTCGACATAAGCGCGAGCGGCTTGAGTTCGGTCGACAATGCGGGGAGTGCCTTACCTGTTTTCTTTCACCGAGGCCAGTATCAGTTGATCGGCCGGCGGCAGGTCCATGCGTGGCGCGACGCCGAGGAACGGCGCGATGCGCGCCACGACCGCGCCCCCGGTCGGCACCGCGTTCCAGCCCGAGGTCTTGTAGCCATGCGTCTCCGGCAGCGCGTGCGGCTCGTCAAGCATGATCAGCACCAGATAGCGCGGTTGATCGGCCGGCAGCACCGCCATGAAATCGGTCAGCACTTTGGTCTTCGAGTAGCGGCCGAATACCACTTTGTCGGCGGTTCCGGTTTTGCCGCCGATGTAATAGCCCGGAACGTCGGCCTTGGACGCGGTGCCCCTCTCGACATTGAGGCGCATCAAATAGCGCATCGTCGCGCTGGTCTCGGGCTTGATGACGCGGGTGCCGAGCGCCTGCGCCTGCGCCTCGGTGCGCTTGAGGAAGGTCGGCGGGATCAGGATGCCGCCGTTCATCAGAGCCGCAACGCCCATCACCGCCTGCAACGGCGCGACCGAAAGGCCGTGGCCGAACGCGATGGTCATGGTGTTGAGCTCGCCCCAGTGCTTCGGCACAATCGGCTCGGCGCTTTCCGGCAATTCGGTGCGCAGCCGATCGAGCTGGCCCATCTTTTTCAGAAACGCCTTGTGGGCGTCGATGCCCATCGCCATGGCGATATGGGCGGCGCCGATATTCGACGAGTAAGTGAAGATTTCCGGCACCGTCAGCGCCCGCTGCATCGGCTCGAAATCGTGAATCTCGAACTTGCCGTAGCGCAGCGGGTTGTGCGCATCGAAGGTCGATTTCAAAGTGGCCTTGCCGGAATCCAGCGCCATCGCCACCGTGAACGCCTTGAACGTCGAGCCCATTTCAAAGACGCCGGTGGTGAGCCGGTTGATGCGGGTGGGGTCGAGCGCCTGGTGCGGATCGTTGGGGTCGTAGTCGGGCTCCGACACCATAGCGACGATTTCACCGGTGCGCACATTGAGCACGACGCCCGCCGCCGCGATGGTGTGGAATTTTTCGCGCGCCGCGACGAGTTCGTCGCGCAGCGCATGCTGCACGCGCAGATCGACGGCGAGTTGCACCGGCGTTTGCAGCCGATCGGTGGCAAGCCCCGCCATGTGCAGCGCCATGAGGCCCTGGCCGTCGAGCCATTTCTCGATGCCGGCGATGCCCTGGTTGTCGATATTGACGTGACCGAGGAGATGCGAAACCTCCGGGCCGTTCGGATAGTCGCGCTTGTTCTCGTTCAGGAAGCCGATGCCGGGCAACCCTTGCCGATAAATCTCGCGCTGCTGCTCCGGCGTGATGTCGCGTTTGAGCCAGACGAAGCCGCGTTTCGACGACAGGCGCTCGCGCAATTCGGCGGCATCGACATCGGGCAGGTCGGCGGTCAGGAGTTCGACCGCCTCGTCGACGTCGATCAAGCGGCGCGGTTCGGCATAAAGCGACGGCACCCGCACGTCGGTCGCCAGAACCTCGCCCTTGCGATCGAGAATGTCGGGGCGTGCGGTGGCGATGGCGTCGTCGGAAACCACGCGATGCACGGTGTGGCTGTTCGAAACGATGGCGAACATGACGAGCCGAGTGGCGATGACCGCGTAGACGGCGGCGAAGGCCATGATCGCGAGCACGATCCGCGCCCGCGCCTTGGCGCCGCGGTCGGCATTGGCGCCATAGAGCATTTTGCGGGTGAAGCGGCGCCGCCACGGCTCCGTGGGCTTCGCGGGGATCGGATCTGCGATCGCGCTCATTGCGGTCGCGCTCCGCTCGCGGCGGGCGCCGGGGTTTGGCTTGCGCCGCTCGGCAGCACGGTCCCGGACGACGGAATGCTTCCGGTCGCTGTCGGCTCCGCCGAATTCTCGATGATACCGCCGATCGGATCCCTTAAGTCGGCATGCACATCTTCGGGCGGCGGCGCCGGGCGATCCGGCAGATGATCGAGCGTGTCAAATTGCGTCGGCGCGATGGGTTTAAGTTGCAGATAGCGTTTGGCAAGCGTCTGGATGCGGTCGGGATTGTCGAGCTGTCCCCATTGCGCGCGCAATGCCGCGATCTCGTCGCGTTCGTGGCGCAATTCGCCGCGCAATTTGGCGAGCTTCTCGGCCTGCGCGGCCGAGTCGAATTTGATGCGATAGACGTAAGCCGCCGCCAGGACCAGCGCACCGATCACGACGAAGTTGAGAAGCCGCAGGATCACGCTCGCCCCCGCATCACGTCGTCGATCGACGGCAGCCGCGGCAGCAAATGCTCGACCGCCGCGGAATGCGGAGCCGCGGCGGTGCGCTCGGCGGCGCGCAGTTTGGCCGAGCGGGCGCGCGGATTGCCGGCGATCTCGGCGTCGTCCGCCATTTCCGGCTTCCGCGTCAGCATGAGGAAGCTCGCCGGCACGCTTGCGATTTCCGGCTGGTGACGCGAGGACGCCGGTGCGCGGCTGCGCTCGGTGAGGAATGTCTTGACGATGCGGTCTTCGAGCGAGTGAAAGGCGACGACGACCAGCCGGCCCGATGGCTTCAGCACGCGTTCGGCAGCGGCGAGACCGTGCGCCAGTTCGGCGAGTTCGTCGTTGACGAAAATCCGCAGCGCCTGGAACGTGCGCGTGGCCGGATGAATCATGCCTTCGCGCACATGTACGACACGCGCGACGATATCGGCGAGCGCCCTGGTCGTGTCGATTGGGCGCTCGCCACGCGACTTGACGATGGCGCGTGCGACCGCGCGGGCGCGGTGTTCTTCGCCGAGTTTGGCGATGATGAAGGCGAGATCGCGTTCGCTGCCGCGCGCGACGATGTCGGCGGCGCTCGGTTCGTCGCGCCCCATTTTGCGCCCCATGCGCATATCGAGCGGGCCATCGAAGCGGAATGAAAAGCCGCGGTCGGCTTGGTCAAGCTGCATCGACGACACGCCGAGGTCGAAGACGACGCCGTCGACCGGTTCGCGGGCAATCGATGCAAGATTGGAAAAACGGTCCTGGAACAGTTCGAGCCGGCCTTGCGCATCCTCGACCATAGCGGCGCCGTGCGCGATGGCGCTTTGGTCGCGGTCGATGCCGATGACGCGCGCGCCGGGCGTCTTCAGGATCGCTCGCGTATAGCCGCCGGCGCCGAAAGTCCCGTCGATGTAAAGGCCGCCGCTTTTGACCGCGAGCCAGCCTATCGCTTGGCGGCCGAGCACCGGAATATGACGGCCCGCTCCGACAGCCTCGTCGCCGTCCGCGGTCATTGCCGTTCTCCGGGAGTTCGGTCCGCGTGCTTTAAGGCGCGGAGCTTCTCGGTCGCCGCCGCGAGTTCGGCGCGAAAGCGGCTGGGCTCCCAGATCTGAAATTTGTGGCCGAGCCCCACGAATGTGACCGTGTCGGTGATGCCGGCATGCGCCTTCAGCGTTTCGGTCAGCGTCACGCGGCCTTCGCCATCTATCGTCAGCGTTTCGCTGGTGCCGTAGAGCGACAGC
The DNA here is from genome assembly GCA_035642635.1 of Xanthobacteraceae bacterium. Taxonomy (GTDB): domain Bacteria; phylum Pseudomonadota; class Alphaproteobacteria; order Rhizobiales; family Xanthobacteraceae; genus BOG-931. The sequence goes on along the minus strand of DASQRX010000012.1, from coordinate 35,911 downwards.
GAGAACTGATTGAGCTCTTGCGAATGAGGCGCGACGCCCGCAATCAGCGCTTCGTTTTCCGCCAATAGCGCATTGCCGCCGGCATCGAGCGCCGGCCGGTCGAGGGCTGGATAACAATAAAGGCCGTCGAATCGGTCGCGTACCAGCACCGCACGGAACGGCGACGGCACCGAAACGCGCCCCTTGGCATCCAGGCGCAGCATATAATTGGACACAAACCGATCCATCTCGTCCCTCAATCCCGTCACCTATCGCGTGCCTTTGTGGGATTATTTGGGCCATCATGGGACAATATGGGTATGAACGAAACTGCGCACCCATTGCGCGACTTCGCTTGAACTCGATTAGTGAGCGGCAAGCTTAAGGAATCGTTGAGATTGCCTTCGCCGCGGCTCGGGCGAGAGCGGGCCCGCCGGCCTTACCAACGACACGCGCAGCCGCGGTGCCAACGCTTACCGCGCTCGCAATCTCAGTTGCCAAAACATATCGGCGTTGCGCAGCGGCAACGAGCTTTGCAAATCGCAGGGCTTAACTGTGCAAAACTCTTAAATCGGGTTGTCGGCAAGACTCGTCCTCCTAATGTGAAGTCATGTCGCGTAGTGCGTTTGCACCAGATTCCTGCGTCGTTGCCGAAGTCGAACCGTCGCCCAATCACGGCGAACGCAAAGATGGCCGGCGGCCGGATATGATTGTGCTGCACTACACCGGCATGCGGCACGCCGACTCGGCGCTCGGGCTTCTGAAAGCACCCGGCAGCGCGGTTTCAGCGCATTATTTCGTGTTCGAGGACGGCCGCATCATCCAGATGGTGCAGGAGGCTAGGCGCGCCTGGCACGCCGGTAAGTCATCCTGGGCCGGTGAAACCGACATCAATTTGTGCTCGATCGGCATCGAAATCGCCAATCCGGGCCACGATCACGGCTATCCGCCGTTTCCCAAGCGCCAGATCGCGGCGGTGACCACGCTGTGCCGGAGCATTCAGACCCGCCATACGATTGCGCCAACGCGGGTCCTCGCTCATTCCGACGTCGCGCCGGGCCGCAAGCAGGATCCGGGCGAAAAATTCCCGTGGCGCACACTGTACGATTCCGGCGTCGGCCTTTGGGTCAAACCGGCGCCGATTTTGGAATTCGGCCAAACGCTGCGGCCGGGCGATCGCAGCAACGCGGTTGCCACGATGCAGAAATTGTTCGGCGAGTATGGCTACGGCATCGAGGTCAACAGCGAGTATGACATGGCGACGCGCGACGTCGTGACCGCGTTCCAGCGCCATTTCCGCCCCGAGTGCGTCGACGGCATTTTCGATGTGTCGACGCGCAGCACGCTGCAGGAACTCCTCGCCAGTCGCGGCCGCGGCCGCACCATCGCGGCGCGCGCCCGCACCTCGATGACGCTAACCGCGCCCAATCTTGTTCCCTGATTTAGCTTGTTGCGAGGGCGCCCTTGACGGGGAACTCCAGCGCTCCCATGCCTGTTCGTGTCAGTCGGCCGGACGGCCGCTCCGGCGAAACCGAAAGGTTGCCGGGGAGGAAAGTCCGGGCTCCATGGACAAACGGTGCCGGATAACATCCGGCGGGTGCGAGCCCAGGGACAGTGCCACAGAGAACAGACCGCCGCGGCGCGTTGCGAATTGCCGCGGTAAGGGTGAAACGGTGCGGTAAGAGCGCACCGCGCCGGCGGTAACGCCGGCGGCACGGCAAACCCCACCGGGAGCAAGACCGAATAGGGACGGCGCGACGCTTTTCACGCGCAAGCGCGAAAGACTTCGGGATCTGTGTCCAGATCCGGCCGTCCGGGTAGGTTGCTTGAGGCGCCGGGTAACCGGCGTCCCAGAGGAATGGCCGTCACGTATGCGGGCCTAGCTCGCATGCCATCCAGAACCCGGCTTACAGGCCGGCTGACGTGAAACTAAGGGCGCCCGGCGGACCCCCGTCGGGCGCCCGCCAAGTTTTGGCGGCCGCAAGTCTTTTGCCACCGTTCTGGCACGCCACTTGTATGTAAATGGCCTGGAAATCGAGGGGTGAACGCGCTGTGGAGAGCCGCTATCGGGACGAATCTCCTAAAGAATTGAGACCGGTGATAATTTTGTTCCAAAATTATCACCGTTCGTTGCCGTTCGAGGTTAGAAATTCTATGTCCTCCGGCATGTTAGGTAACGCTGCATGAGCCGCGCACCATCCGAGATCAAAGCCGCCCGCATGAGCCCGCTGTCGCGGCTGCCGGCGTTTTTCGCGCTGGAGAGGAAGCGCGCTGTCGTCACCGGCGGCAGCCAAGCGGCGATCTGGAAAGCCGAACTGCTTTCGGCCGCGGGTGCGCGCGTGGACGTGTTCGCTCCAATCGCCGACGACGAATTGCGCGGCCTCGCCGCCGCGCCGCCGCGCGGCGATGTCGTCATTCATGAACGCCGCTGGAGCGCAGCGGACATTTTCGGCGCCGCCATCGCCGTCGCCGATTGCGCTGACGACGAGGAAGCTGCGGCCTTCGCGGCTGCGGCGCGCGCCGCAGGCGTGCCCGTCAATGTCATCGACCGCCCGGCGTTTTGCGACTTCGCCTTCGGCGCCATCGTCAATCGCTCGCCGCTCGTCATCGGCATTTCGACGGACGGCGCAGCCCCGGTCTTCGGCCAAGCCATCCGCGCCAAGATCGAAGCTTTGATCCCCAAAGGTTTCAGCCGCTGGGCCGACGCCGCGCGCGCGTGGCGGCCGCGCGTGCAAGCTTTGGCCTTGCCGTTCCGCGGCCGCCGCGGCTTCTGGGAAAAATTCACCGCGCGTGCCGTGGCCGCGCCCGATCGCGAACCGACCGAGGCCGATCTCGACGCGCTGCTGGTGCCTGCGCCCGCGCCGGAAGCGGGTTCGGTGGTGCTGGTCGGCGCCGGCCCGGGCGATCCGGAATTGCTGACGCTGCGCGCCGTGCGGGCGCTGCAATCGGCCGATGTGATCTTGTTCGACGATCTCGTCGCCGCCGACATTCTCGATTTCGCCCGCCGCGAATCCAAGAAAATGCTGGTCGGCAAAACCGGTCACAAAATCTCATGCCGTCAGGACGACATCAACGCGCTCATGATTTCGCTCGCCAAAGCCGGACGCCGCGTGGCGCGGCTCAAAGGTGGCGATCCGATGGTCTTTGGCCGTGCCGACGAAGAGCTTGCGGCCTGCCGCGCGGCCGGGATCGCCGTCGAAGTTGTGCCCGGCATCACCGCGGCGCAGGGCGCCGCCAGCCGGCTACTCGTCTCCCTGACGCGGCGTGGCGAAGCGCGCCGCGTGCAATACATCACCGGCCACGCCACCGTCGATGGCCGCGATGCCAAACTGCCGGCCGATATCGATTGGTCGAGCCTCGCCGATCCGGCGGTGACGACCGTGGTCTATATGCCGATCAAGACCTTGCCTGAACTGGTCGCGACCGCGATGAGGGCCGGGCTCGACCCGGCAACAGCCGCGGTCGCGGTGGAACGCGCGACGCGCGCCGATGAACGCGTGATCGCCGGTACCATCAGCGATCTCCCGGCAAAGCTTGCCGCCGAACCGCCGTCCGGGCCGGTTGTCGTCATGATCGGCCGCGTCTTCGCGCAATTCGTTGCTGAGGCCTCGAGTGCGGCGCAGTCGGCCGATCAAGCGCCGCTGCAAGGCCGCCGGAACTAAGCAAAAATACTGAGTTTTAACAGGGCGGGTTGCGGATATCCGCCCTGGCCGCCTATTTAAGCCACTAATGAGCACCTTGAACGCAACATCTACCTCGCCGACTGCCCTACCTGAAAAAACTTCGGGCCTGATCAGTGTGCGCCTGACCGCCATCACGCCGGTCGCCAAGGACACCAACCTTTACACGTTCAAGCGCGTCGAGGGCGGGCCGCTGCCGGCCTATAAACCTGGCGCTCATATCGATCTGCATCTGCCGATCGGACTCGTTCGGCAGTTTTCTTTGGTCGTGCCGAATACCGATCCCGATATCTATGTCGTCGGCGTCAAGCGCGACGCCGAGAGCCGCGGCGGCTCGCGCTACATCATCGACGAAATGCGCGTCGGCCAGGACATCAAGATCAGTGCGCCGCGCAACCATTTTCCGCTGGTCGAGAGTGGCGAGCCTGTCGTCCTCATCGCCGGCGGCATCGGCATCACGCCGATCTGGTGCATGACGCAAGAACTGGTCGCGCAGGATCGGCCGTGGCAGCTCTATTATTCGTGCCGCACGCGGGAGGAGATGGCGTTCCTGGAAACGCTGAAGACGCTCGATCCGGCGTGCGTGCACTTGCATCTCGACGACGAGGCGGACGGAACGTTTTTGGATCTGAAAGCGATCGTCGCTATAGCGCCGGAGAACGCGCATCTTTATTGCTGCGGGCCGAAGCCGATGCTCGCGGCCTTTGAAGCCGCTGCCAGCGGCTGGCCGAAGGGCCACATCCATGTCGAATATTTCACGGCCAAGCAAGAGGCGGCGACGATCGGCGGCTTCTGGGTCGAGCTCGCGCGCTCCGGCGAGGAATATTACATCCCCGAGGGCAAGAAGGTCCTCGAAGTGCTGTTCGAGGCCGGCGTCGATGTCGATTATTCCTGCGAGCTCGGCATCTGCGGCGCCTGCGAGACGCACGTCATCTCCGGCATTCCGGAGCACCATGATTCCGTGCTCAGCGAAGAAGAGCAGGCGGCCAACGACAAGGTCATGATCTGCTGCTGCGGCTGCAAGACCGAGCGGCTCGTGCTGGATATGTGAGCGCTAGAAGGGGAGCGCCGCGAGCGCGGCTTTCGCCACCTCGACATCCTGCTCGATCTTGGCGCCGCCGGCGGCGACCGCGCCGATCACTTCGCCATCGACTTCGATCGGAAAACCACCCGGCACATTGGTGAAGTCGCCCATGCGCACCGACATGCTGAGCGCGTTCTCCTCGGGCGCATAACCGGTCGGCAATCGCTGCGAGGCCGCTGTGATCGCTTTTCTCTGCGTCGTGATGATCGAGAAATGCCGCGCACCGTCCATCATCAAAAAGCCGATCAGCCGGCAGCTCTGATCGACCACGGCGATGCTGACCTTGCAGTCGAGCTGGTTTGCCTTGGTCACGCCGGCGAGGATCATCTTCATGCTCGCCTCGTGGGTGAGGCGGTGCGTCGGGACGGTGTCGGGCATCGGTACCTCGGTCGCGGAGCTGTCATCTCCCACAATGACGCAAACCCATGACACAAAATCGGCAATGCTGTTAGTCTCCGGCCGCGCCGGGGACAATCAGGGGCCGAACGGGTGGGAAGGGAACAGCCGTCCAAGTGGGATCGCGAGGCCGACATTGTCGTGGTCGGCTCCGGTGCGGCCGGGATGCCGGCCGTGATCGTTGCGCGCGAGGCCGGCGCCTCGGTCATCATGGTGGAGGCAGAGCCGCGTATCGGCGGCCACGCCATCACCTCGGGCGGCAATCTGCCGCTCGGCGGCGGCACCAGTTACCAGAAGAAATACGGCATCGAGGATTCGGCGGACCTGTTTTTCCGCGACCTCACCGACTGGTCGGTGGTCGAGACCAACGGCTTTCCGCCCTATCGCTATAACGACCGCGAAATCATCCGCGCCTTCGCCGACAACAGCGTGGCGGCATTCGAATTCCTGCTCGCCCATGGCGTCAAAGTTATCGACAGGAAGCCCAACAGCGTCGGACACGAGATCGGGGTTTCGATGCTGCGCACCATGCAGATCGATGTCGCCGATTGGCCGATGGTCCACACCGGGAAGCCCGCCGATCCGGCCGATCCGGAAACCAGAGCCGGCAGCGGACTGATGCGGCCGCTTCACTCAGCGGCGCTCAAGGCCGGCGTTGATATTCTGCTCGAGCATCGCATGACGGCGATCCACCGCGAGGCGGAAAATTCCGGCCGCGTGATCGGCATCGCCGTCGACCATAACGGCACAGGCCGCAATATCCGCGCCCACAAGGCCGTCATCATCGCCACCGGCGGCTCGACCGGAAACGTCAATTTCCGCCGCATGTTTGATCCGCGCCTCACCGAGGAATATTGTGGCCTCGCCGGCATGCCGTGGTCGGACCAAGATGCCAGCGGTGAGATCGCCGGCATGGAAGTTGGTGCCGCGCTATGGGGTCTGTTCAACTATACCGGCGAATTCGGCTCCGGCATCACCAAGCCGGGCGCGATCGGCTGTCAGTACGGTTATGTCAATGTGCGCTGGCGGCCGGGGAGCGAAGTGTTCGACAAGGCGCGCGCGATCGGGCTATCGGTCGCCGAGTGGCAGGATGTCATCCTGGTCAACATGCTCGGCAAACGCTTCTACGACGAAACCGCCGGCCACTTTAACTACAACACTTATCAGAGCACCGATCCTTACGAACCTTACAGCTATCGCAACGCCAAGAACGCCAAATACAATCCGAGCAATTTCATCAACGCCGCGCTCGCCGGTATCGGCGACGGCCATAACGGCGGCGGCCCGATCTGGGCCGTCTTCGACGCCGATGCGGTCGCGCGCGAGAAATGGAATCCAAATCCACCGTCCGTCGATTTTGCCGCGGGCTTTTTCTTCAGCGCCGGGAGCATCGAAGAGCTCGCCGCAAAAATCAAAATGAAATACCAGCGCGTGCCGATGCCGCCGCAGAATCTTGGCGGTACCGTCGCGCGCTACAATTCATTCGTCGAATTGGGCAAGGATGCCGACTTCGGCAAACCTGCGCCGCGCTACAGGATCGCGCGGCCGCCATTCTATGCGGCCTGGGCGACGCCAGTGATCCACGACACCCGCGCCGGCCTGCGCATCAATGCGCGCTGTCAGGTGATCGATATGCGCGGCGAGGTTATCGCCGGCCTTTATTGCGGCGGCGAGTCGGCCGGCGGCTTTTCCATGCATGGCCTGCCGCGCGCGATCTGCCAGGGTCTTATCGCCGGCAAGAACGCGGTGACGGAAAACGCCGGACCTTAGCGGGCGCGGCTGTGGCTCGGCACATATGAGACTGCCACGGAGGCAGCGCAAAATGGTAGCCGAGCAATCAACGGAGACTTTGCGCGGCGTGCAGCGCTGTCTCTGACCTGTCTGAACCAGGACCGCCCGATCACACCGTCGTCTGCGCCATGCCGAGCTTGGCGTTGAGCGCTTCCTTGGCGCCGTCCTTGAATGCGACGTCGGGCGGCAGCACCACCGAGCACGAGCGGATCTTGTGGTGCGCCGGATCGATGCCGGGCGGCGTTACGCCTTTCTCGGCGAACGCCTTGGCGGCGCGCATCAAGCGGTGCCGCGCCATGATGATGCCGTTGTCGGTCGAGACCAGGTTCTCTTTGGTGCGGTCGCAGATCGGGCCCATGCTCTCCTGCAACGACGAATCCTGGATGGCGAAGCCGGCGACGCCGCTGAACGTCTTGCCGGCCTTCTGCGCCGCGCGATCGATCAGATAATCGTTGTCCTTGTTGGCGAGCGGCCGGTAGGTGCCGGGAGTATATTTACAGTGCACGCCGGCGCCGTCCTTCATGGCGTCGACTTCGGTCTTGGTCAGCGCCCGCACCGGATGGAAATCGTAGGACCAGGCCCAGCAATTCTCGTCGTCGATCGGCACCCAGAAATGGCCATGGATCGGATGATCGCCGCGCGGCGGGATCATGGTGAAGCACGGCATCACCCACGGCGTGATGCGCCAATAATAATTGCCGTTCTCGGCATTGCGCCGCGCGCCGATGAACAAGCCGCCGGGCTGTTCGACGACTTCGAAATGCGGCTGCATGTCGTTGAGATTGTACTGGTTGCCTTTGGAGCCCTTGAACAGCGGATCGGAGCCGAGATCGCCGCGATGCAGGAACGAGACGTGGCTGGAATCGATGCCGCCTTCCATCGCCTGCAGCCAATTGCTCTCCTGGAACCGCTTCGATGTAAAACTTTGCTCCGCCGGCACCATGGCGAATTCCCATTCCGGTAGCGGCGGCTTCTTGTCGGCGGGGCCCATATAGGCCCATAGCACCGCGCCGCGCTTCACCAGCGGATAGGAGGCGAGCTTGATCTTGCTGCAGAAGCCGCTCTCCACCGGCTCGGACGGCACCTCGATGCATTGGCCGTTCACGTCGTATTTCCAGCCGTGATAGGGGCAGCGCAGCCCGCCTTGCTCGTTGCGGCCGAACCACAGCGACACGCCGCGATGGGCGCAGAACTCATCCATCAGCCCATAGCGCCCTTCCGAATCGCGGAAGGCGATGAGCCGCTCCGACAGGAGCTTCACCCGCACCGGCGGGCAATCGTTCTCCGGCAGTTCTTCGGCGAGCAGCGCCGGCAGCCAATAGGCGCGAAACATCTGCCCCATCGGAGTGCCGGGGCCGGTCTGGGTGAGCAACTCGTTCTGTTCTTTTCTGAGCATGATTTCGGTCCATTCCAATATTGGCGTGACAGTAGGGATTCGGTCAGTTCCAGGCAAGCCTGCGGGCTGTTTCGGTCCCCTTCTAGCGATGCATTGGCCGAGGGGCTTTGATCCAAATCATCATGACCCACGGGCGAAATTGCGCGCCCGAACGCAGTTGCCCCGCAACCGCAATTAAGCTAAGTCGGCCGTTAACAAGTGTCACGATTCCGAGACCGTTTGCAGCGCTCTTTAGGCTGGCTTCGGAACCTGAATGAACCGCGGAGAGATGGCATGGCGGATCACGGCGAGGTTGAATACGCGACTGCGACGGGCAACGATTACGCCGCGCACGAAGAGACGTACCGGAATTTCATCACGCTTGTGAAAGTGTCGCTGACGGTCATCGTCGTGCTTCTCATCGGTATGGCTTATTTCCTGACGTGAGTTGAACTTCACAACACCGACATTGGCTTGATGCCGGCGATGCCGCCGTCGGAGGATTTATGAAGGTTGCGGTCCCTATCGAAGCCGATCCGGGTGAGCCGCGCGTCGCCGCGACCCCTGAGACTGTCAAGAAAATGATCGGACTTGGCGCCGAGGTCGCCGTCGAGCCCGGCGCCGGGATCAAATCCGGGATTCTCGATGCCGATTATGCGGCCGCCGGCGCCAGCGTTGCCGCCGATGCGCTCAACGGCGCCGACATCGTGCTTCAGGTGCGGCGGCCGGAGCAGGGCGAGCTTTCGCGCTTGAAGAAAGGCGCCATCGTCATCGCCATCATGGATCCTTATGGCAACGACGCTGAGCTGCGCGCCATGGCGTATGCCGGCGTCGTCGCTTTCGCCATGGAACTGATGCCGCGCATCACGCGCGCGCAGTCGATGGACGTGCTGTCGAGCCAAGCCAATCTCGCCGGCTACCGTGCGGTGGTCGATGCGGCGGAGGAATATGGCCGCGCCCTGCCGATGATGATGACGGCGGCGGGCACCGTGCCGGCGGCGAAAGTATTTATCATGGGCGTCGGCGTGGCGGGCCTGCAGGCGATCGCGACGGCGCGCCGGCTCGGCGCCATCGTCACCGCGACCGACGTGCGGCCGGCGACCAAGGAGCAGGTCGAAAGCCTGGGCGCGAAATTCCTCGCGGTCGAGGACGAAGAGTTTAAGAACGCCCAGACCGCCGGCGGCTACGCCAAGGAAATGTCAAAAGAATATCAGGCCAAGCAGGCCGCCTTGGTGGCCGAGCACATCAAGAAGCAAGACATCGTCATCACCACCGCGCTGATCCCGGGACGCCCGGCGCCGCGGCTCGTCACCAAGGAAATGGTCGCCTCGATGCGGCCCGGTTCGGTTCTCGTCGATCTCGCGGTCGAGCGCGGCGGCAATGTCGAAGGCGTCAGACCGGGCGAGGTGACGCAGGTCGGTGGCGCGAAGATCGTCGGCCATCTCAACATGCCGGGACGGCTGGCGGCTTCCGCTTCCGCGCTCTACGCGAAAAACCTGCTGACATTCCTCGAGACTCTGATCGACAAAAAAACGAAGATTCTCGCGATCAATTGGGACGATGAACTCGTCAAAGGCACCGCGCTCACGCGCGACGGCGCCGTCATCCATCCGAATTTCAAGCCGAAGCCGGCGGCGTAGAAGAAGCGCCTCTCTGCGCGCGTGGAGAGGAAAAAGACAAGAGGCGAGACATGATAACGCTTTCGATTCTCGGGCAGCTCGACATTGTCGCGGCGGCGCACGGCGCGCCGTCCGCCGGCCAAGTGGCCGATCCGTTCATGTTCCGCCTGTCGATCTTCGTGCTCGCGGTCTTTGTCGGCTATTTCGTGGTCTGGTCGGTGACGCCGGCCTTGCACACGCCGCTGATGTCGGTGACCAACGCGATCTCCTCGGTGATCGTGGTCGGCGCGCTGCTCGCAGTCGGCGTCGCGCTTGTCAACAACGATACCGGCCCGACGTGGGCGCGGGCGCTCGGTTTCGTCGCGCTGATATTCGCTTCGGTCAATATTTTTGGCGGCTTTCTGGTCACCAAGCGCATGCTTGGCATGTTCCAGCGAAGGCAGAAGTGACACGGGCGACGGCCCAATAAGGAAAACGCCATGAGCGCCGATCTTGCAGCTCTTTGTTATCTGATCGCCGGCGCGCTTTTCATCATGGCCCTGCGCGGCTTGTCGAATCCGGAAACCAGCCGCCGCGGCAATATCTACGGCATGGTCGGCATGACGATCGCGATCGTGACAACGCTCGCGGCGCATCCGCCGGCCGACGCCATGGCCTGGATCATGGTGATCGCCGGAATGGCGATCGGCGGTGGCACCGGCGCGGTGATCGCGCGGCGCGTGCCAATGACGTCGATGCCGGAACTGGTCGCTGCCTTCCACTCGCTGGTCGGCATGGCGGCGGTTCTGGTCGCGGCCGGCGCGCTCTATGCGCCCGAAGCGTTCGGCATCGGCAGTGAAGGCGCGATCCATGGCCAAAGCCTGATCGAAATGTCACTCGGCGTCGCCATCGGCGCCATTACTTTTACCGGCTCGGTGATTGCGTTTCTAAAACTCTCCGGGCGCATGAGCGGCAAGCCGATCATCCTGCCGGCGCGTCACCTGATCAACATCGCGCTCGCCGTTGCTCTGGTCGCCCTCATCGTCTGGTTCTTCGAGGCGCAGCAGCACATCGCGTTCTGGCTGATCGCCGCAGCGTCGTTTCTGCTCGGCGTCTTGATCATCGTGCCGATCGGCGGCGCCGACATGCCGGTCGTGATCTCGATGCTCAATTCCTATTCGGGCTGGGCGGCCGCCGGCATCGGCTTTACGCTCGGCAATTCGGCCCTGATCGTCACCGGCGCGCTGGTCGGCTCCTCGGGCGCGATCCTGTCCTACATCATGTGCAAGGGCATGAACCGCTCGTTCATTTCGGTGATCCTCGGCGGCTTCGGCGGCGAAGTCGCGGGCCCCGCCGCGGCCGCGGGAGACCGTCCGGTGAAAATCGGCTCGGCCGAGGATGCGGCCTTCATCCTGAAGAATGCCGGCAAGGTCATCATCGTGCCGGGTTACGGCATGGCGGTGGCGCAGGCGCAACATGCGCTGCGCGAAATGGCCGACAAGCTCAAGGCCGAAGGCGTCGATGTCAGCTACGCCATTCATCCGGTCGCCGGCCGCATGCCGGGCCACATGAACGTGCTACTCGCGGAAGCCAATGTGCCCTATGACGAGGTCTTCGAACTGGAAAATATCAATTCGGAATTCGCCCAGGCCGATGTCGCCTATGTGATCGGCGCCAATGACGTCACCAATCCGGCCGCGGAGGACGATCCGAAATCGCCGATCTACGGCATGCCGGTGCTGCAAGTGTGGAAGGCCGGCACGGTGATGTTCAACAAGCGCTCGCTGGCGTCCGGCTATGCCGGGATCGACAACCCGCTGTTCTATCGCGACAACACCATGATGCTGCTTGGCGACGCCAAGAAAATGACGGAAGAGATCGTCAAGGCGATATAGAACGCCGCGCAAATGTCCGACGAACCATCTGCAAAGCCGGCCGCTCCTATTCGCGCGCGCCGCTGGTCGGGATCGACCTCAACGCCGCCTCCGCCGCGGCCGTATCGGTTTGCGCTCCGTCTGATCGGCATCCCGGCCGCCGCGGTCGCGGGCGTGCTGATCTATCAAGGCCTGCGCTCGCGCTTGTTCCTGCCGGAATGCGATTCAAACGGCGCCAAGCACACGCTGGCCGACATGCTCAGGCAATACCGACTCGAGCCCGTGCGCTACGAGCCGATCAAGACGGTGTCCAGGACCAAGGACGAAGTCGTTTGCAACGCGGTCCTACCGCTGCCCGACGGCGGTGATGTCGCCATCGACTACAAATTTTACTGGGACGGTGGTACGGCGACCATGAAGTATTCCGTCATGCGGCAGGCGCCGACAACCCCACCAACACGTTGAGTTCGGCACTAAGGCCTGCCGTAGCCGCCCGCGGTCGGCGTCTGGATGATGATCACTTCGCCGGCGTCGATCACCGTGGCGTCGGCGCCTTTGAGCTTTTCCATGCGGCCGTCCTTGCGGCGTACCCAATTCTCGCCAACCTTGCCGTCACTGCCGCCCGCGAGCCCGAACGGTGGCACGCGGCGGTGGCCTGACAGCACCGTGCATTCCATTTCTTCGAGGAACCGGATGGTGCGGCGAATGCCGTTGCCGGCATTCCATTTGCCGCGTCCGCCGGAATCCTTGCGGATATGGAAATCTTCGAGCAGCACCGGATAACGGAATTCGAGAATTTCCGGATCGGTAAGCCGCGTATTGGTCATGTGGGTGTGCACGGCGTCGGTGCCGGGGAAGCCGGGGCCGGCCGGTGAGCCGGAGCAGATCGTCTCGTAATACTGATAGCGCGCATTGCCGAAATTCAGATTGTTCATGGTGCCTTGTGCGGCCGCCATGGCGCCGAGCGCGCCGAACAGGCAGTTGGTCACTTCCTGCGAGGTCTCGACATTGCCGGCGACCACGGCGGCGGGATATTCCGGTGACAACATGGATCGCTTCGGGATGACGATGCGGATCGGCCGCAGGCAGCCGGCATTCATCGGAATGTCGTCGTCGACCATGACGCGGAACACGTAGAGCACTGCCGCGCGCGTCACCGGCTCAGGCGCATTGAAATTCGACGGCTGCTGCGGGCTGGTGCCGGTGAAGTCCACCGTCGCCTCGCGCTTTGTCTTGTCGACCGAAATGCGCACCTTGATGGTGTTGCCCTGATCTGTTTCGATCGCGAAGGCGCTGTCGTGCAGCCGGTCGATGACGCGGCGCACGCTTTCGGCGGCATTGTCCTGCACGTGCCGCATATAGGCGCGCACCACGGGGAGCGTGAAATAGCGCACCATTTTGCGCAGTTCGTGGATGCCCATCTCGTTGGCAGCAATCTGCGCCTTGACGTCGTTGACGTTCTGCAGCGGATTGCGGGCGGGATATTTGTTGTCGGTCAGCGCCGCATAAAGCTCTTTCTCGCGGAAACGGCCGCGATCGACGACCTTGAAGTTGTCGAACAGGATGCCTTCCTGCTCGATATTGGTGGCGTTCGGCGACATCGAGCCCGGCGAAATGCCGCCGATATCGGCATGGTGCCCGCGCGATGCAACCCAGAACAGGATCTTGTTGCCGTCGAATACCGGCGTGCAGATGGTGATGTCGGGCAGGTGGGTGCCGCCGTTATAGGGCGCGTTGATGGCGTAGGCGTCGCCCGGGCGGATTTTGCCCTTGTTCTCGCGGATGATGGTCTCGACCGCGCGGTCCATCGAGCCGAGATGCACCGGCATATGCGGTGCGTTGGCGACCAGCGAGCCGTGGCCGTCGAACACCGCGCAGGAGAAGTCGAGCCGCTCCTTGATGTTCACCGAATAGGCGGTGTTCTGCAACGCCACGCCCATCTGCTCGGCGATCGACATGAACAGATTATTGAACACTTCAAGCATCACCGGATCGGCGTGGGTGCCGATGGCGCGGGCGCGGACGAGCTTTTGCACGCGCTTGAGCACCAAATGATTCTTGGCCGTGAGCTCGGCCTGCCAGCCATGTTCGATCACCACGGTCTGATGCGGCTCGACGATGATGGCGGGACCTTTCACCTTGTGCCCCGGCAACAGCGTGTCGCGCGTATAGACCAGCGCCCGATGCCACTTGCCGCCGGAGAAGAAGCGGGTGCGCCGGGCCGGGGAGGGCAGCTTGGTCCGCGTCGTCTTCCGCGGCTTCTCGGCAAATCGCGCGCCGCCGCCGACCGCCTCGACCGAGACCGCTTCGATGACGAGGTCCTTGCCGCGATCGATGAAGCCGAAGCGCGCTTTGTGCGCGCGCTCGAAGGCCGATTTCATCTTCTCAATCGGCACAAGTTTTACATTGCCCCGCCCAAGCAATGAGCCGGCGTCGACAATGAGCGGAGTATCGGTGCCTGCATAACGAATGTGGGCGCGCACGTGCAGCTTGATCTTGCTCGCGGCGACGCCTTGGCCTGCGACTTCGCCGATGGCGTCGCCCGCGAGCCGCCGCACCACGGTTTCGAGTGATTTACGCGCCTTGGCGCCGAGCGGCTCTTCGATCGCCTGTTGGCGGACGCTGCGAATGTCGGCGAGGCCCATGCCGTAGGCGGAGAGCAGCGACGACAGCGGATGAATTAGCACGCTGGTCATGCCGAGCGCATCGGCGACCAGGCACGCATGCTGGCCGCCGGCGCCGCCGAAGCAATTAAGCGCATAGCGCGTCACGTCATAGCCGCGCTGCACCGAAATCTTCTTGATCGCATTCGCCATGTTCTCGACGGCGATCCTGATGAAGCCGTCGGCGACTTGTTCGGCGCTGCGGCCGTCGCCGATCTCTTTTGCCATCGCGGCGAAGGCTGAGCGCACTGCGTCGGCGTCGAGCGCCTGGTTCTGCCTCGGCCCAAAAATTTTCGGAAAGAAATCGGGGATGAGCTTGCCGGCCATGACATTGGCGTCGGTCACCGCCAGCGGGCCGCCGCGGCGATAGCATTTCGGCCCCGGATTGGCGCCCGCCGAATCCGGCCCGACGCGAAACCGCGCGCCGTCGAAATGCAGGATCGAGCCGCCGCCGGCCGCCACGGTGTGGATCAGCATCATCGGCGCGCGCATGCGCACGCCGGCCACCTCCGTTTCGAAGGCGCGCTCGTATTCGCCGGCATAATGCGACACATCGGTCGAGGTGCCGCCCATGTCGAAGCCGATCAGCCGGGTGAAGCCCGCCGAGCGGCCGGTCTCGGCCATGCCGACGACGCCCCCCGCGGGCCCCGACAGGATCGCATCTTTGCCGCGGAACAGTTCCGCCGCGGTGAGTCCGCCGGACGACATCATGAACATCAGACGCGTTTGTTCCGACGGCCCGCCTTTTTCCGCGTTCAACTCCCCCGCCACCTGCGCCACGTAACGGCGCAGGATCGGCGACAGATAGCTATCGACTACGGTGGTGTCGCCGCGCCCAACGAGCTTGATCAGTGGCGACACTTCGTGGCTGGCGGAGACTTGCGGAAAGCCAAGCTCGCGCGCCAGCGCCGCCACACGCTGTTCGTGCGCGTGGTAACGATAGGCGTGCATCAGCACCACGGCGACGGCGTCGATGCCGTCGCGCTTGGCGCGCTCGAGCTCGGCGCGCACGGCCGCAAGATCGAGCTCGCGGTCCACTGTGCCGTCGGCGCGCACGCGCTCGTCGACCTCGACCACGCGCTCGTAGAGCATATCCGGCTTGAGGATGTGCTTGGCAAAAATTTTCGGCCGCGCCTGATAGCCGATGCGCAGGGCGTCGCGAAAACCCTTGGTGATGAGAAGCAGCGTGCGGTCGCCCTTGCGCTCAAGGAGCGCATTGGTGGCGACCGTCGTGCCCATCTTCACCGCGCCGATGCGCTCGCTCGGGATCGCTTGGCCGGGGTTAAGCCCGAGCAAATGCCGGATGCCGTGCACCGCCGCATCCCGATAGGCTTCGGGATTTTCCGAAAGCAGCTTATGCGTCACCAGCGCGCCGTCCGACCGCCGGCCGATCACGTCAGTAAACGTGCCGCCGCGATCGATCCAGAATTCCCAACTCTGCGACGAACTGCCAGACATGCGCGCGATCCACAACTTTCTTTATACGACGCCGGGCCCGAACGGGCCCGTGACGGAGTCATCCAAACGACTAATTGAGGACGTCACGATGTACAAGATCGTGTGCAGAATTCAGAAAAAGAGAATTCTCTACGGTTGAAGAACGGGGACTATTTGGAGTCGTGCGCCAGAATGCCGGCAATGGTCTTGATCTCGTTCCGGGCATAGACCGGCAGGCCGGCGCTGATCGAACTGCCGGAATTGAACGACGATTGGCCCATCAAGACCTGCGCCGGCACCAGGTTGCGCAGCACCGGCATGTTTTCATAGCCGCGCTTCTCGTCGAGCACGCTGGCCTTGATCGCCAATATCATGAACGCGGTGACGACCGTCTTCTTGGCGTCGTTCGGGTCGCTCTGGAACACGGCGAAGAATTTTCCGAATTTCATGATCTGGTTGACGTAGAACAGATCCTGTTCGAGCACGCCCGAGACCGGCGTGTCCAGCGCGGTCAATTCCTGTAACGCGGCCTGGTCGAGATCGGCGGGAGAAAGCGCCGACAACTCGCTCTGAAAATCGATATGGTCGGCGACTTTCTTGGAGCCGTCGCGCAATTTATTCACCAGCAGAATCCCCATCGGGATCTTGCCCTCGAGCTTGTAGCTCGACTGGAAGCAGATCGAGGTGGTGCGCCCGGTGCACCATTTGCGATCCGGATTGTCGTTGCCGGTTCCGGCTTCGTCGTTGAACGGGCCGATATCGGACGGAGCCAGTGTCTGATGGGTGATCGCCGGGTCGATCTTCTGCAGGAACGGTAGCGTCACATAACGCGATAGATCGATGGCGCCCGGCGCCTTGTCGACCACAAAGCGCGCCTGCGCGATATACATGTAGAGCTTTTCGAGAACCTGCGAAGTCGTGCCGTTGACTGTCTTGGGGTCGGTCGGCTCGACATAGCCCGGGAACAGCGCGAGAAATTTTTTCTCGACCGGGTGCTTGTCGGCCCATTCGTCGAAATGAAAGAGCGCCACCTCGCTATCGACCGCGCCGGCGCCGGTATGATCGGAGAAGACGATGGTGCCGGGTTTCATCTGCGCGACATCGGTTTTGCGCGCGTCGCTCACATCCGCAATGGTGAAATCCTCGGCGCAGGCGGCTGAAGCCGCGCCAAACACAGCCAGGAGCACGATGGCGTGCCGCGTCCACATTCTGAATGCTTTCATGGATTAGCTTTAGACGATTCTAGACAAATAGATCAGTTGGTGCGGCCGCCATAATAATTTTGACTGCGCTGCGCCGGCGGGTTGTCGCTCCAATTCCAGAACTGGAAGAAGCCGCGCGCCGGCGGCGCTTGCGGCGGCTGCGCCTGCCAGCCCTGGTTCGGATAATACGAGCGCCCGATCCACTGGCCGCCGCTTCGGTTGCCGCCATTCGAGAACGCGCCGAAGAACCAGTTGTTTTGGCCGTCGTCTTCCTGTCCCTGATTGGTCGACGCATAGGCGTCGGCCTGGGTGACGAGCTGATATTGCGTGTCGGCAACCTGTCCGTCCGCGCCGCGCTTGAAGTGCTCGACGAAAGCATTGGCGCTCGCGGTATTGGCCGCTTGGCTGCCGAAGGCGCTGAAAAAGCCGTTGCCGCCATTATTATTATTATTATTGCCGCCGATACGGTTGCCGCTCATATAATCGATCGGAATATCGACGAGCTCGCGCCGCGCCTCGGGCGACGGGCCGGCGAGCGGCACTTTGGGCGCGATATGCTGAGCCCAGATCGCCTCGATGATCGGCTCGAAGATCGGCAGCGCGACCCGCGCCCCGGTTGCGTTGGAGCCGAGCGAGCGCCGTTTGCCGTCGCCATTGTCGTAGCCGACCCAGACCGCGACGGTGACGTCGTTGGTGAAGCCGATGAACCAGCCGTCGACGGCGTCTTCGGTCGTGCCGGTCTTGCCGGCCACATAGGTTGAAAGACCGCCAATCGCGCGCGCGGTGCCGCGCGCCACGACGCCCTGCAGCATGGTCTTGAGCTGATAGAATGATGCCGGGTCGGCAGCCCCGATCCGCGGCAAGGGCGTCGTCGGATACTGGTAGATCGTTTTGCCGTGCTGCTCGATGGAATCGATGCCATGCGCCGTCGGCAGCGCGCCTTCGTTGGCGACCGCGGCATAGAAGCCCGCGATATCGATCATCCGCACGGGCTGCGCGCCGAGCACGAACGGATAGTAGCGCACGCATTGGGTATAGATTTTCGCGGCCATGGCGGTGGCACAGATCTCGTCAAGGCTGCGCGCCGGATCGGCATCAATGGCGCCATCGAGCAGATGTGCAGTGACGATATTGACCGAATTCTCAAGCCCGCGGCGCAGCGTGAACACGCCGCCCTCCTCATGTCCGTAATTGCGCGGCGACCAGAAATCCTCCGGCCGCGCCGTGCCGCCATATTCACGCGAGATGACCTCGCGGCCTGAGGTCGCGCCGCCGATCGGCGGCAAGGTGATCGGTTGGTTGAGCACGAGCGTGTTCGGCTGCAAGCCCTGCGCTAGCGCCGTCAGATAGGTCAGCGGCTTCATCGCCGAGCCGGGCTGGCGCGCGGTTTGGGCGGCGCGATTAAGCTGGCTCATCGGATAGGAGAAACTGCCGGCCATCGCCAGGATGCGGCCGGTCTTGTTTTCCAGCACCAAAGCCGCGCCCTCGACCGTCGGCCGCACCCGCAATTGCGCGACCGCGCCGCCGGTCGCGGGTTTGGCGGGCGCGATATTCTTGTCTGAGCTTTTGGCCGAGTTCTTGGTTGGGTTCTTGGCGCCGGTCTTGGTGTCGTTGCGTCTCGCTTCGCCGCCTTTGCTTTCGACGACATTGGCATAGACCACGTCGTAAAGGTTGAGGCTGTGCCTGATCTGGCCAGTCACCCCCGTGAGCGTCGCGATGCGGCCGTCAGGCAGGCCGACGCGGATCGCGTCACTGCCGTTTTGCCCGCTACCCTTCTGTATCACTACGACCGGCGTCCAATGCACGTCGTAAAGCGGCAAGCGCGCCGCTTGCAGCGCCTGCTGCCACGCCGGCATGCCGCTCGGATTGGCCGCCGTTTTCTTCTGCACCGCGTCGGCGATATTGGCTTCGGGGCCGCGAAACTGCACGCGCCCCGAAGACATCTCATAATGCGCCAAGCCTTCTTGCAGCGCGGTTTCGGTGTCGCGCTGCAATTGCGCATTGATGGTCGAGTGCACGGTGTAGGAATCGGCCGTCAGATTTTCGACGCCGTCAGTCTTGGCCTCGCGGCCGAGGAAGTCGACGAAATTAAAGCCGCTGTCGCGGTGCGGGAACGTGTAGGCGACGAGTTTGGGCGGGGAGGCCAGCGCCTGGTCTTTCTGCGCGGCGGTGAGGACGCCGTCTTCCTGCATGCGGCCGAGCACATAGCCGAGCCGGTCCTTGGCGCGATCGGGATGGCGGTCGGGGTTGTAGAAATTCGGACCCTTGAGCATCCCGGCGAGCATCGCGCCTTCGGCCGGCGCCAGATCTTTCGCAGGTTTGCCGAAATAGCTGTGCGCCGCCATCTCGACGCCCCACGAGCCGCGGCCGAGATAAGCGGAGTTCATATAGAGTTCGAGGATCTCTTTCTTGGTCAGCGTGGTTTCGAGCCGCGACGCCACGATCATCTCGCGGATCTTGCGCTCATAGGTCACGTCCTCGCCGACTAGAAGATTTTTCACGACTTGCTGGGTGATCGTCGAGCCGCCCTGCGGCCGGCCGTGCGAGCCCATATCGCCGATAAAGGCGCGGATGATGCCGCGCTCGTCGACACCGTGGTGCTCGTAGAAGCGCCGGTCCTCGGCGGCGATGAACGCCCGCTGCACATATTCGGGAACGTCGGCGAGCGGCACCCAGACACGCCGGTTGCCGGGCTGGAACACATCGGCGAAATTCTGCCCGCTGCCGTCGAGCACATTGGTCAGGCTCGGTAGCTTCTTGCCCTTCAGCACCGTCTGGTCGGGCAGGTCGGCCGCGGCGCTATTGTAGAAGTCGATGACCTGACCGATGTCGACGACCGGGCTGATGATCGGTTCGTTCTTGCAGAACTGGTGATAGGCGGTGTTCAGGTCGGCGAAATTGACGCCGTGAAAAGCCTGGATGTCGCCCGCCGCCTTCGGATCGTCCATCGCGGTGGTGATCAGGTCGTCGAGATTGATGGATTCAATGTCGAAGGCCTGTTTCATGTGGGCGCAACCGTCGCGCAACAGCTGCACGACCTGGGCCTGATCCGCCGCCGGATCGAAATGCGTCTTCACCGCCTGCGGCGCTGTCGTCACCTCGCTCAGCGCCAGCGCGGTCGCAAAAATCTTGACGAGGATTGTGTCCATGGGCTGCGTTGGGGTCTGCGATGGGTACGGCCGGCAGCCTGGTTCGAGGGACGCGACACGGCGATAGGGATTATAGCGATCTGACCGTTACAAAAAGACTTTTTTGCGGGTGCGAAGGGCGCCGTAATTGCCCGGAGCCGCGGATTACCGAAGGGTTACGCCACAATTCCGCGTTTTGGCGCGGTCATTTGTCGGCCGGTAATAGCCCGTCAAAGTGACCGCGATGTTGCAGGAAGGCGAGAAGGAGCAGCGCCGGGACACCGGCCACTGCGCAAATGGCAAAGAACCACGCCCAGCCTACGCCGGGAAAGCCGCCGAAGCCGGTCACTATGTAGCCCGCTCCCGCTGACAGATATGTGCGGCCGACGGCCGCGAGCGCGGTCAGGAGTGCATACTGGGTCGCGGTATGCAGCGGATTGCGGCACAACGCCGAAAGGTAGGCGACAAAGACAACCGTGGCGACGGCGCTGGTAAAGTTCTCGAGCAGGATGGCAACCGTCAGCCATTCAATGTTGTGACCGAGGACGGCCTGCCAGGAAAAGCCGAAATTGGCGATCCCCTGCACCACGGCGCCGATGAACAAGCTCGCCGGAAGCGTCAGCGCGCGCGCCAGGAAGCCGCCGGCAAAGCCGCCGAGCAATGTCGCCGCGAAGCCGACGCCCTTGATGATCGCGGCATATTCATTGCGTGAGAATCCGAGATCGATCACGAACGGCGCCGTCATCACCCCGGACAGCGCGTCGGTGAGCTTGAACAGAACGACAAAGAGCAGAGCCACGAAGGCCAAGTTGTAAGAAAAGAATTCCGTGAACGCGCCCACTGCCGCGTCATAGAGGCGGCGCAGCACATTCTCGCGCTCGAGCGTCGCTTCGGCCCTGGCGGATTGCGGCGGCTCGGCCGCCGCAAGCGTGGTCACGACGCCAATCAGCACGAGTGCGGCCATGGCGAAATAGCCGGCCTGCCAGGCGGCATGGTGATCGAGGCCGAATGTCTGGAACCAGCTCACCAGAAACAGCGCGCCTGCGGTCGAGACGAGCGCACCGACGCGATAGCCGGCGACATAAGCCGCCATGCCAGCGGCCTGCTCGCTTTCTTCAAGGCTTTCGACCCGGAACGCATCGACGATGATGTCCTGCGTCGCCGAAACGGTCGCCACCATCAGCACGCCAAGCGCGACAGCGAACGGCGAGACGGCGGGATCGAACACGCCGACAAAGACGATCACCGCGATCAGCAGGACCTGCAACAGCAGCAACCAGCCGCGGCGCCGGCCGAAGCGCTGCGACAAAAGCGGCACGTTGAGCGCATCGATCAACGGCGCCCACAGGAACTTGATCGTGTAGGGCGTGCCGACCAGCGCGAACAGGCCGATGGTTTTGAGATTGACGCCGACCTCGGTCATCCAAACTGCGAGCGTCGAGCCCGACAGTGCGAGCGGCAGCCCGGAAGAGAAACCGAGGAACATCACGATCAGGACGCGCCGCTTGAGATAAACGGCGAGTGTCTCGGCCAATGAGGGACGCGGAGGGGCAGCGCTATCGGTGGCTTCGGGCGCGGCCGCCATGCGCCGCTACTCGCCGGCTTCGAGCTTGCGCGGGATCGGCGCCGGGATCACGTTGGAATCGAGCGCTTCGACGCCGCCGAATTCGACCTGCGCAATGCGCTCGCCGCGGCTCTCGATCTTCTCGATTGAGATCAGCGACTGCCGGATGTCCTCGTTCGACTGGTTGAAGTGGGTCTGCAGCTTGCGCACCCGTTCGCCAAGGAGACTAACGTCCTTCATCAGGCGGCCGACCTCGTCGCGAATGAGGTCGGCGGCTTCGCGCATGCGCACGTCGCGATGGCTCTGCTGCACAAGCGCGATCGCCAGCATCAGGAGCGACGGCGACACGAGGACGACGCGGGCGCGAAACGCCTTCTGCACCAGATCGTCGAAGCCATCATAGATTTCTGCATAGACCGATTCCGAGGGCACGAACATCAGCGCCAGTTCCTGGGTCTCCCCGGGGATGGAATATTTCTCGGCGATGTCGACAATATGTTTGCTGACATCGGCGCGCAGCCGCTGGGCGGCGAACTTGCGCTCGTCGTCGTTCTTGGCGTCGCGTAAGGCGGTGACGCCTTCGAGCGGAAATTTCGCGTCGATCACGAGGATACGGTTGTCCGGCAGGAACACGCAGCAGTCGGGGCGGGTGCGGTTCGACAACGTGTACTGGAACGCATAGGTGCCCTTCGGCAGGCCGTCCTGCACGATCGCTTCCATGCGCGCTTGCCCGAACGCGCCGCGCGATTGCTTGTTGGCCAGCACGCTTTGCAGCGAGGTCACCTGGGTGGCGAGCGCAGTGATGTTCTTTTGCGCGCTGTCGATGACGGCAAGCCGCTCGTTGAGCTTCTGCAGGTTCTGGGTGGTGTTCAGCGTGGTCTTAAGGAGCGATTCACCGAGCCGGTGGGAGACCGAATCGAGCCGGTTATTGACCGCGAGCTGAAGCTGCGATTGCCGCTCGCCTACCATCCGGATCATGGTCTCGAGCCGTGCCGCGGCGTCGGCCTGCGCCCGCGTCAGTTCGGCCATCACGGCGGCTTGCGGGTCCGGACGATGGCGCGTCCGCCACAGCAGCACGCCCAGCGCGATCAGCATCAAGCCGCCGGCGATAGCGGCCGCAATAATGGCTTCCGAGGCGGAAACCGCCTGCAAGCGCTCGATCATCCAACGTCCTTCTGCGAATCGAGGCAAGAACGAAGAGCGAACGGTCATACCCGCTCGCAGCCCAATGATCAACGGACCCGCAATGGAATCCGCACATCAGTGCCGTACATTGACCCCGCTTTGGTCACCGCTTACATCGGCCGCCAGACGCTTTGGAACGACAATGGCAGTCCGCGACATCATCAAGCTTCCCGACAAACGGCTGCGGCTGAAGTCGGAGCCAGTGCAAAAAATCGACGCCGGCATCAAGAAGCTGGTCGATGACATGTTCGAGACCATGTACGACGCTCCCGGCATCGGGCTCGCGGCGATCCAGCTCGGCATCGCCAAGCGCGTCGTCGCCATGGACCTGTCGAAGAAAGAGGACGACCACAAGCCGCGGGTGTTCATCAATCCGGAAGTCACCTGGAAATCGAATGAGAAAGCGACATACGAGGAAGGCTGCCTGTCGATCCCGGAATATTACGAAGAAGTCGAGCGGCCGGCCGAGGTGAAGGTCAAATATATGGACCTCGACGGCAAGAGCCACGAGATCACGGCCAAGGGCCTGTTGGCGACCTGCCTGCAACACGAGATCGATCACACCAATGGCGTGCTGTTCATCGATTACCTGTCGAAGCTCAAACGCGACCGCGTGATCAAGAAATTCACCAAGGCCGCCAAAAACGAAGCCTCCAAGAAGGAGGAGGCGTGATTGGCGCTGCGCCTCGTGTTCATGGGCACGCCGGATTTCGCGGTGCCCACGCTTCTGGAAATCGTCGGCTCTGGTCATGACGTCGCCGCGGTCTATACGCGCGCACCGCAGCCGGCTGGGCGCGGCATGGCGGAACGGCCGAGCCCAGTCGCGCGCGAGGCCGAGCGGTTCAAATTATCGATTTTCGCGCCGAAAACGCTGAAGGGTTCTGACGCAGCCGACGCGATGCGTACCCGCGGCGCCGATGCCGCGGTCGTCGTCGCCTATGGTTTGATCCTGCCGAAGTCGATCTTGGATGTTTTCCCGCTCGGCTGTTTCAACCTGCATGCATCGCTGTTGCCGCGCTGGCGCGGCGCGGCTCCGATCCATCGCGCCATTATGGCCGGCGACGGCGAGACCGGCGTGATGGCGATGAAGATGGAGGAAGGTCTCGACACCGGCCCCATCGCGATGGTGGAGCGGGTGACGATCGGCGCCGATATGACCACGGGCGAACTGCATGACAGGCTCGCCCCGCTCGGCGCCAGGCTGATGGCGATTGCGCTCGGTGCACTCGAACGCGGAACGCTGCAATTGACGCCGCAGGCTCCGAGCGGCGTGACTTACGCCACCAAGATCGACAAGAGCGAAACGCGCATCGATTGGAAGAAGGCGTGGAATGTCGTGCACGACCATTGCCGCGGCCTGTCGCCGTATCCCGGCGCCTGGTTCGAGCTTGCCGGCGGCCGCATCAAAGTCTTGCGCACAACTCAAGGAGAGGGCGCCGGCGCGCCCGGCGCAGTGCTCGACGACAGGCTGACGATTGCCTGCGGCGCGGGCGCGGTGCGGCTCGTCGAATTGCAGCGCGCCGGCAAGCAGCCGATGCTGGCCGATGAGTTTTTGCGCGGCATGCCGGTCCCGCGCGCCACTGTGCTGAACTGAGCGGGCGCGCGCATGCCCCGCTACAAGCTCACCATCGAATATGACGGCACCACTTTTGTCGGCTGGCAGCAGCAGGACAGCGGCGTGTCGGTGCAAGGCGTGCTGACCGCCGCTGTTGCCGAGTTCGCCGGCGAAAGGATCATGGTGTCCGGCGCCGGACGCACCGATACCGGCGTGCACGCGCTCGGTCAGGTCGCGCATATCGATCTTGCCAAGCCCTGGGATGTCGAGCGGGTGCGCGACGCCATCAATTTCCATCTGCGGCCGCAGCCGGTCGCGGTCCTCAAGGCGGAACAGGTGGCGCCGGATTTCGACGCGCGCTTCTCGGCGATCAAGCGCCATTATCTCTATCGCATCGTCAACCGCCGCGCCGATCTGACGCTCGACCGCAACCTCGCCTGGCGCGTGCCGCGGGCGCTCGATTGCGGAGCGATGCGCGAAGCGGCGCAACAGCTGATCGGCAAACACGACTTCACGACGTTCCGCTCGACCGAGTGCCAGGCGGCATCGCCGGCGAAGACGCTCGACCGGCTCGACGTCGTTCGCGACGGCGACGAGGTG
The DNA here is from genome assembly GCA_035642635.1 of Xanthobacteraceae bacterium. GTDB lineage: Bacteria > Pseudomonadota > Alphaproteobacteria > Rhizobiales > Xanthobacteraceae > BOG-931. The sequence continues at coordinate 10,800 of DASQRX010000012.1, read as the reverse complement.
CGCATCACGGCGTCCGCGCGCTCCTTTCTGCAGCATCAGGTGCGTTCCATGGTCGGTTCGCTGGTCCATGTCGGCGAAGGCAAGTGGAGCGTGAGCGACCTTGCCGACGCGCTCGCGGCGCGCGACCGCACCCGCTGCGGCCAGGTCGCGCCGCCACACGGGCTTTATTTGGTGCGGGTAGATTATTAGGCAGCTAGGCGGAGTGAGTGCAAATGCCGGACGGGGATGTCGAGGTCGTCGTTGTCGGCGGTGGCTCAGCCGGCGTTGCCGCCGCCAAACGGCTGCATCGGGCGTCGATCCGCTGTCTTCTTGTCGAAGCGCGTTCGCGCCTTGGCGGGCGCGCTTACACCGCGATCGATCCGTCGGGTTTCACGCTCGATCTCGGCTGCGGCTGGCTGCATTCCGCCGACCGCAATCCGTGGGTGCGGGTTGCGGAAGAAGAGGGCGTTGCCATCGACAAGACCCCGCCGCCATGGCAGCGCCGGACGCTCGAATTCGGTTTTCCGCAAGCCGAGCAAAATGACTTTCAAAAAGCCATCGGCGAATTCTTCGCCCGGATGGAGCAGGCGGCGCAAGGCGACACCGACATCGCCGCGGCGAGCCTGCTCGAACCGGGCGGCCGCTGGAATGGGCTGATCAATTCCGTCGGCACCTATATCAGCGGCGGCGATCTCGACAGGCTGTCGGTGAAGGATTTCGAACGCTACGAGGACTCGGGTGTCAATTACCGGGTCTTCAAAGGCTACGGCGCGCTCATCGGCGATTACGGCGCCGATGTGCCAAAGATGCTCGACTGTCCGGTCACGGCAATCGATCATCGCGGCCGACGATTGCGGATCGAAACGAGTGAAGGCGCGATCACGGCCGATCAGGTCATCGTGACCATCCCGAGCGCGGTGCTCGCGGCCGAACGGATTGTGTTCGCGCCGGCACTCCCGGAAAAAATCGCGGCGGCGCGCGGCCTGCCGCTCGGCCTTGCCGACAAGCTGTTCATGGCGCTCGAGGACGCGGACGAATTTGAAAAGGAGACGCGCTTGTTCGGACGCACCGATCGCAAAGGCACCGGCGGCTATCATTTGCGACCATTCGGCCGGCCGCAGATCGAGGCCTATTTTGCCGGCGGCTTGGCCGCGGAGCTCGAAGACAATGGCGAAGGCGCGTTCTTCGGCTTCGCCGTGTCCGAACTGGTTGGACTGTTCGGCAGCGACTTCGCCCGCCGCTTGAAGCCGATCCGGGTCCATCGCTGGGGCCACGATCCGTTTGCGCTCGGCTCTTATTCGTTTGCGCTGCCCGGCTTTGCCGATTGCCGCCAGACGCTGGCGCAGCCGGTCGACAATCGGCTGTTCTTCGCCGGCGAGGCGTGCTCGGAACATGACTTCTCGACCGCGCATGGCGGCTGGCTGACCGGCGTCGCCGCAGCCGATCAGGTGATCGCTGTGCGTGGAAACTAGGCGAAATACTTCTCGATGATGCGGCGATAGACCGCCGTCAGCGTGACGAGGTCGGCAACGGGCGTGCGCTCATCGACCGCGTGCATGGTCTGCCCGACCAGACCGAATTCGAGCACCGGGCAATAGTCCTTGATGAAGCGCGCGTCGGACGTGCCGCCGCTCGTCGACAGTTTCGGCTTATGTCCGGTGACTTCGGCGATGGCGGCAGCGGCGAGATCGGTGAACGGTCCGGGTGTGGTGACAAAGACATCCGCGTTCGACGGCTGCCACTCGAATGAATAGTGCAGGCGTCCGCCGGCCGCCGTGTTGGCGGCCGTTTTGGCGCGCTGTTCCGTCAGCGTCTTCAATGAGCTCAGGGTGTGGCAATCGTTGTAGCGGATGTTGAAACGCGCGCGCGCTTCGCCCGGAATGAGATTGACGGTCGGGTTGCCGATATCGATCGAGGTGAATTCAAGGTTCGACGGCGCAAACTGCGCGCTGCCTTGGTCGAGCGGCGCCTGCAAGGCCGCGATCAGCGTGACAAGACCGCGCACCGGATTATCGGCGCGCTCGGGATAAGCGACATGGCCTTGGCGCCCGGTGACGACGAGCGTGCCATTGAGCGAACCGCGCCGGCCGGCCTTGATGGTGTCGCCAAGTGTTTCGACATTGCTCGGCTCGCCGAGAATGCAGTGATCGAATTTCTCGCCGCGCTCGGCCGCCCATTTGAGAAGCTTGATCGTGCCGTTGACCGCGACACTTTCTTCGTCGCCGGTGATGAGCAGCGAAATCGAGCCTTTTGGCTTGCCGCCATTGGCGCTGAGATAATTCAACGCGGCCGCAATGAAGCAGGCGATGCCGCCTTTCATGTCGACGGCGCCGCGGCCGTAAAGCATGTCGCCTGCGATTTCGCCGGCAAAAGGCGGATGCGACCACATCGTCTCATTGCCGACGGGCACCACGTCGGTATGGCCGGCAAACAGCAGATTCGGCTCGGCGACGCCGATGCGCGCATAAAGATTGTCGATCGGCGCGGTGCCGGGCTCGGTGAAAATCATACGCTGCACTGCGAACCCGGACTGCTCCAACAGGCCCTGCAAAAAGCCGAGCGCGCCGCCGTCTTCCGGCGTGACCGAGCGGCAACGGATCAGATCGCGGGCGATGGCGATGGGATCGGCGGTCATGGTGATGTCAAACCGTGCCGAGCGGATCCGGTCCATATTGGTTCGGACCAGGCACGCCTTTACGAAAGCCAAGCTCGACCAGCAGGAACAGCGCAAGAATCGTAAACGGCACGGCGATCAGCACCGAAACCGCGCTGGGCTCATCCTCGGTGCCGGTCATTTCCAGAACGGTGAGCAGATCGAGCACGGCGCTGGCGCCGAAGAACGCGATCAAAAACACCAGCGGCATGTTGCGGTCGTGCCCTCGTTTTACCGCGATGGCGAATTCCGGATAGGTGAAAGCCAGATCGACGATGGCGCTGAGCCGGTCGCCCTGAATCTGCTCGGCGGCGAGGTGGACGATGATCTCGGCGACGGTGAGCACCGCGATCGCGATCCAGAACGTTTTGCGGCCGATGCGGCCGTCGAAAGTGTTGTAGAGAAAAGCCCAATCCATGAAAGCTCAATCCTGGAACGACCCGGTTCGAAGGTCTGGCGGCTCTAATCTCGCAGCAATTCGTTGATGCTGGTCTTGGCGCGCGTCTTCTCGTCGACACGTTTGACGATGACGGCGCAGTATAGACCGGGCGTAGCCTCGCCCTTCTGGTTCGGCTTGCCCGCGAGCGTGCCTGGCACGACTACGGAATAGGGCGGCACTTCGCCTTGCAGGACTTCGCCCGAGTCGCGATCGACGATCTTGGTCGAGGCGCCGAGAAACACGCCCATCGACAGCACCGCGCCCTCGCGGAGGATGACGCCTTCGGCGACTTCCGATCGCGCGCCGACGAAACAATTGTCCTCGATGATTACAGGACCCGCCTGCAGCGGCTCGAGCACGCCGCCGATCCCGGCGCCGCCGGAAATGTGACAATTCTTGCCAATCTGCGCGCAGGAGCCGACGGTCGCCCAGGTATCGATCATGGTGCCGGAATCCACATAGGCGCCGAGATTGACGAAGGACGGCATCAGCACCACGCCGGGCGCGATATAGGCCGAGCGCCGCACCACGCAGCCGGGCACCGCGCGAAAGCCTGAGCTGCGAAAGCTGTTGTCGCCCCAGCCGTCGAATTTCGACGCCACCTTGTCCCACCACACCGCATGGCCCGGCCCGCCGCCGATCACGGTCATGTCGTTGAGACGAAACGACAGCAGCACCGCCTTCTTGAGCCATTGATTGACTTTCCAGAAGCCGTCAGGTGCGCGTTCCGCGACACGGGCGACGCCGCGGTCGAGCAGATCGAGCGCCTGTTCAACCGCCTCGCGCACTTCGCCTTTGGTCGTCGGGCCAACCTGGTCGCGCCGCTCAAAAGCAGCGTCGATGGTCTCGGCGAGCTTGTCCGCAGTCCCGGCTGACGACATGAAAGTAACCTGAGAAGTTGCCCTCTAGCGCGGTTTGTCGGGGCAGCGACCCGCGATGTCAAGTTGGCGCAAGACCCGCTGTAAGACCCGCCGCAACCCCACGCAAAAATCCGGCGAGATCATGCGTCACATGGTCGACATGCGGCGCGTCGCGGCCGGTCAGCTCCCAGTCTTCGCGCAAAACGACGCGCGCGCCTTGCGGCACGACCAGTACCGTGGTCATGCCAAGCGCATGCGGCACTTCGAGATTGCGGGCCAGGTCCTCGAACAGCACGGCCGTGGCCGGATCGACCTTGTGGCGCGCGAGAAAGCGCTCATAGACCGCGGCGTTCGGCTTCGGTTCGAGCTCCGCCGACTTGATGTCGAAAATGTCTTCGAAATGTTTTTCGATGCCGAGCCGCCGCAGTACCTCGTCGGCGTGATTGCGCGTACCGTTTGTCAGAATGAGCTTGCGCCCGGGCAATTCCTCGATCGCGCTGCCGAGCGCCGGATTGGGCGCCAGCGGCGAGTAGTCGATCTGGTGCACGATGTCGAGGAACTCGTCCGGCTCCAGGCCATGCTCTTTCATCAGTCCGCGCAGCGTCGTGCCGTAGCGCTTGTAATAATCCTTCTGTAGCCGGAACGCTTCGTCGTGCGAAACCGCAAGCAAGCCGACGATGTAATTGCGGATGCGCACATCGACCTGCTGCCAAAGATTGAGGTGATGCGGATAGAGCGTGTTGTCGAGATCGAAGACCCAAGTCTCGATACGCCCGAAGGTTTCAACATGTTTGAAACCGGGTTTGCCGAAACCGCGCGCGGGTTGTTCCATCATCTCTTGCGAACCGGCTCTAGCCCGCTTCGCGCCACGCGGTCGCGGGAACCAGGCCTTTGAGCGCGCCGTCGTGCAAGGCCACCGGGTCGCGTTCGCCTTCCATAGCAAGGCGCAGCATGCTACGTGCCAACTCGTCTGGCTTCACCGTCGTGTTGCCGATCGCCTTCAGCGTCAACCAGGCCTCGTCAAAGGCGGCTTCCAGCACAATCAGTGTCTGTGGGTCGAACGAGCTGTTGTGGAACCCGCGCATGGTTCCAACCTCACCGCTTGCGTACATGCATAATCAGTGGATACCCGCCGAATCGTGGGCGTGAAACTAGTCTAGTTTGTGACACGACCGGATGATCCAGATCAACAGCATTTGAATTCAACACGCGGCAGCGCCCCGCCGAGTGAGCGGCGTATTGGCTGGAAGGGTTCTGGCTACAAAAGTGTCATACTTCCAGGTTGCTCAAGTCTTAAGCGGCTATCCGCTCAAGCGTTTAAGCGCGGCAAGATCCGAGCCGCGTTGCCGTAGGCGATCGCAGCGAGATTGTCCGGACCAAGATTGAGCCGCTTCAGGCTCTCGATCTGGTTGAGCGGGAAATAGGGATAATCGGTGCCGTAGGTGATTTGCGAGAACGGCACGAGGCTGGTCAGCGCGGCGATCGCCGCGGGATGCGTCGCATTCGCCGTGTCGTAATAGAGGCGACGCAATTCGGCTTCGATCCCGTCCGGCGCGAAACCGTTCGGGCCGCGGGCCTTTTGATCGTAGAACGCTTCGATGCGGCCGGCGAGGAAAGGCACCGTGCCGCCGGCATGCGAGAACAGCCATTGGATGTCGCGCAGCCTCGCGAATGTGCCGCTCAGCAAAAGACTGACGACGGTGCGCGTCGTGTCATGCGGCACTTCGATCACTGCCGGAAAGGTGCCGACGCTGAGACGGCCGCAGCAGCTCGCGACCAGCGGATGCACATAGACCACGGCCTTGCGCCGGTTGAGCTCTTCGAGGATCGGCTTGTAGGCCGCATCGCCGAGCCACTTGTCGCCGTAATTGGTTTGCAGATTGACGCCGTCGGCCTTCAGCGTGTCGAACGCGTATTCGATCTCTTTGAGCGTCGCGTCGGTATCAAGCATCGACAGCGGCGCGAACAGTCCGTAACGGCCAGGCTTGCTCTGCACCATCTCGGCGGCGAAGTCGCAGCACTGGCGCGCCATGTCGTGCGCCGCCTGCGCATTGGTGTCGAACCACACGCCGGGCGTCGAGGCGAGCGACAGGATGCTCGTCGTGATGCCGTTCTTGTCCATCGTGTCGATGTCGTTGTCACGCGTCCAGGACAGCTGCACGCCGAAATGCGGAATCTTGTGCTGGTCTTCCCAGTCGGCCCAAGCCTTTTGATAGGCGGGCGGATAGAAATGATGATGGGTGTCGATCAGCTTGTCGGATGCGGCTAGCGCCGATGTCTTTGCGCCGGGCAATACGGCTGCCGTGCCGAGCGCCGCGGCGCTCGCCAGAAATTGTCGGCGCGACGCATGGTGCCGCGACGATTGGCACCCGCAATGAAATGACCATTTGCCCGACTTGCGGTCGAGCTTATTGGCTTGCTCGCTCATACGTTTCCTCCTGCTTTCTTGTGGTCCTGTTTTCTTGCGATTACAGAACGCCGCGGCGGCGCTGTAAAGTGGCTTTGCGCGGAGGCTATGTCAGCGCAGCAATTGGAAGGCGACGAGCGAGCCGAGCATGATGGCGCTGCCAAGCCCCTGGATCGGCGTCATGGCGTTACCGAGGACGAGCGCGCTGAGAATAACCGCCGTCAGCGGCTCCAGATTGAGAATGAGCGCGGTGCGGAACGGTCCGATGCGCATCGTCGACATGAAGATCAGCAGGATGCCGGCCGTCGTCGCCAGACTCATCACCACCAATGACGCCATGCCGACGCCGGTTTGCGGCAGGTGCCAATCCCGCACCAAGAGCGAGGCCGCGACAAATACGATCGTCGACGAGATCATCGAATACCATGTCGTCAGCCGCGCATCGGCGCCGACCAGGAAGGCGCGGGTAGTGAGGAGCACGGCGACGCGCAAGCAGCCGGCGCCGATCCCATAGGCGACGCCGGTGAGCGCCAATCCCGCCGGATGCGCGCCGATCATGATCGCAAGGCCGAGAAACGCGGCGACGGCGCAGAGCGCGCCCTTCCACCGCAACGGCTCGATACGAAACAGCGACGCCGCGATCCCGGTCAGGATCGGATAAGTGAAATAGGACAGGATCGCGGTTGGCACATCGACCGCCTCGATGGCCTTGAACAGACAATAGATCAGGCCGGCGAATAAGACGCCGATGCCCATCGAGATAAGCCGCACCCGCGCGTCGGCCGTGGGCTTCTTGCCGAAGCGCAGCCAGGTCGCCACGAAAACCAGGCCGATCACGCTGCGGAACGACAGCATGGAGATGACGTCGCCGCTCGCCGCCAGCACGATCTTAGACAGCACGTCGGAAACGCCAAGCGACATGCCCGCCGCGATTCCGGGCGCCAGCGGCAGCAGAAAGTGCTGGGCCGGCGCGGCGGCCTCGGCCGCGGCGGAATCCGATCGAGGCCCGGAATCTTGTCTGCTCATGATTTTTATTTGCATGGGGCGATCCCGGTTCGCGGCGATCGCGGATCAGCTATGGATGAGCGTGCCGGCGCCGAGCTCGGTAAACAGTTCGAGCAGCACCGCATGCGGCACCTTGCCGTCGAGAATGACCACGCCTTCGACGCCGCGGTCGAGCGCGTCGATGCAGGTCTCGACCTTGGGGATCATGCCGCCCGAAATGGTGCCGTCGGCGATGAGCCGCCGCGCATCGTCGACCGACAATTCCTTGATGAGAGACTTCGACTTGTCGAGCACGCCCGGCACATCGGTCAAGAGCAAGAAGCGCTTCGCCTTGAGCGCGCCTGCAATGGCGCCGGCAAAAGTGTCGGCATTGACATTGAAGGTGCCGCCATTGGCGGCGGCGGCGACCGGCGCCAGAACGGGAATAAGCTCGCGGCCGAGAATTTGATCGAGCACCATGGTGTTCACCTTATCGGGCTCGCCCACGAAGCCGAGATCGACCACGCGCTCGATCTCGGAGCCCGGGTCGATCACGGTGCGCGTCAGCTTGCGCGCGATCACCATGTTGCCGTCTTTGCCGCTGAGCCCGATCGCCTTGCCGCCGGCTTCGTTGATGTAGCCGACCATCTGTTTGTTGATCGAGCCGGCGAGCACCATCTCGACGATTTCGAGGGTCGCGGCGTCGGTGATGCGCAATCCGGCGGTGTAGTGCGACTGCACGCCGACGCGCTTGAGCATGGCCTCGATCTGCGGGCCGCCGCCATGTACGACCACCGGATTGATCGCGGTCTGCTCGAGCAGCACGATGTCGCGCGCGAATAGGCGCGCGATGTTCTCCTCGCCCATGGCGTGGCCGCCGTATTTCACGACGACAATCTCGTCGTCGTAGCGCTGCATATAAGGCAGCGCTTCGGAGAGGATGCGGGCCTGTACCTCGGGGCTGGTCGGTTCGTCTGTGCTCATCGCATCCATCTTTCCGGCAATCGGCGCAGTCTATCTAGCCGCGTGACGGCCGCACGACAATAACCGGCCATAGCCGGCCAATGACCGGCCAATGACCGGCCAGTCTAGCGGATTAAGTCTAGCGGACTGCGCCTAGCGGACCTGCTCAGCGAGCAGCCGCGCGATCGCGGCGCGCAATTGCTCCATGCCGGCGCCGCTATGTGACGAGGTCGCGATCAGATCGGGAAATGCCGCCGGCCGCTTCCGGATCGCGGCCGTGACCTCCTCGATCCGCTTGCCGAGTTCAGCGTCGCTGACCTGATCGCACTTGGTCAGCACGATCTCGTGGCTGACGGCGGCTTTGCCGAGCACATCAAGGACGGCGTCATCGGTGTCTTTGAGGCCATGGCGCGCGTCGATGAGGACATAGACCCGCGCCAGCGTTGAGCGCCCGCGCAGGTAATCGTGAATGAGCCGGGTCCAGGCGGCGACTTTGCTCTTGGCCGTCGCGGCGTAGCCATAGCCCGGCATATCGACCAGCACGAGCCGATCGGCGCCGCGAAAGAAGATCAATTCCTGGGTCCGTCCGGGCGTGTTCGAGGTGCGTGCCAGCGCCTTGCGTCCGGTCAGCGCATTGATCAGCGAGGATTTGCCGACATTGGAGCGGCCCGCGAAGGCAATTTCCAGCCCGGCCATCGGCGGCAGCGATTCCAGTGATGATGCCGCCGACAGGAAATTCCACTCGCCGGCGAACAGCCGACGGCCGGCTTCGATCTCGGCTTTGGAAAAGTCATCCATCGGGCAGGCCTAACTCGTGGCGACAGGTGCCGGCAACTCAGTGTGACCGGATAGCGCCGCCGAGAAACAAAAAAGGGGACGCTTGGTCCCCTTTTCGCCGATCGAGACCGGCCGAAGTCAAATCCGGAACACCCGTCAGGCGGCGTCGCCGGAGCGGTCGTACCCGTTGGCCGCAACCGGCGCATAAGCCGGGTTCTTGGCCGCGCCATGGTAACGCGCTGCGGCAGCGACTGCCGGTATGCCGATCTGGCGGTAGAGCTGGTCGAGCATTTCGCCCGGATTCTTGCGAGCGGTAGCCTTTTGACCGGTCTTTTTGGCCAATTCAGCGGCGATACTTGTCATGCGAAACCCCATTCCCTTGTATTTGCCCGTCGTGCTTGAGCGATGATCAGTTCTTCAGCGAGGAGTGCGGCGGAAATGGGCGACAATTCGCGCCCTGCCGTGACATTCCCGACTCCGTCCCACGCCGACGGCCATCTGTGCGCTATGTGGTAAACCCTCGCTTAATTTCTGGGGCTCATACTCGGAGCGTCCGGCCATCCTGACTGAGGTTTGGACGCGTTTTTCGAGCTGCTTGCAGGGGCAAACTGCGGCATTCCTGCAACAGTTCCTAGCTTCTGACAGCCGAAGCGATGTAACATCTGGCATGCCCGCGACGGTTTTAGTATCTGAATTCTCGAGCTTCGGCCGGGGCGGCTTTGGGCGGGCGGAACGGTAGGCGAGTAATGGCAATGCGTTCGATTGCGTTTGTGATCATCGGGCTGGCCGGCATCGCTCTCGGCGGCTGCATGCAAGAGACGCTCGAGCCGTCGAGCCAAGCCGGCTGGAACGCGCGCGACAAGCAGCTGATGTCGAACCTGCCGTATCAGCAGGCCGCGATCCCCGATGCGTACAAGCGCCACATCGTCGACTACTCGCGCAAGGAAGCGCCGGGCAGCGTCGTCGTCGATAGCGACAACAAGTTCCTCTACTACGTGCTGCCGAAGGGCCAGGCGATTCGCTACGGCATTGCGGTCGGCGAAGAAGCCCAGGTCTGGAGCGGCATCGCCAAGGTCGGCCGCATGGAAGAATGGCCGGCCTGGGTTCCGACGTCCAGCGAACAGCAGCGCCTCGGTCCGCTGCCGGCCTTTGTGACCGGCGGCCCGCATAACCCGATGGGCGCGCGCGGCATGTATCTTTATTCCGGCAACAAAGACACGCTGTATCGCATCCACGGCACCAATCAGCCCGAATATATCGGCCAAGCCATTTCCTCGGGCTGCATCCGCATGACCAACGAAGACGCGATCGATCTCTATAATCGCGTGAAGGTCGGCACGGTCGTCGTGGTGCTGGCGCCGAAATCGGGCGATGCGCCGTTCAGCGGTCAGATGGCGTCTCGCGACCCGGCTTCGTCGAAGCCGTACTGAGCATCTTTACGCTTTCGAATTTCGGCGACGCTGGCCTCGGCCGGCGCCGTTTGCTTTAGCCGTGACGTCTACGCGCCAAGTGTCACGTGCAAAATTTCCGGCGGCACGCCGAACCGGGCCGGAATGACGCTGGTGCCGAGCCCGCCAGACACGATCAGGTGCCGGGTGTCCTCGACAACGTGGCCATAGGCGAAGCGCGCGCCGTATCGCGACGGCACGAATTGCGGCCAGATCAACGGCACGCGGATTTGGCCGCCATGAGTGTGACCGGCAAGCGTCAGCGCCACGCGCCCCGGCACTTGCGTGAA
>DASQRX010000011.1:0-15875 GCA_035642635.1 Xanthobacteraceae bacterium | reverse complement strand
TCTGGTGCATTACGGCGAACGCGCCAAGGGCGGCGCCGGTCTCGTCTGCATCGAAATGACCTGCGTCAGTCCGGAGGGCCGCATTACGCCTGGCTGCACCGGCCTCTATGCGCCGGCGCACGAAGCCGCATGGAAGCGCATTGTTGATTTCGTCCACGCCGAAGCCGACGCCAAGATCTGCTGCCAGCTCGGCCATTCCGGCGCCAAGGGCTCGACCCAGCTCGGCTGGGAGGAAATGGATGCACCAATGCGCGACGGCAACTGGCCGCTGTTGTCGGCGTCGGCGACCGCATGGTCAAAGCGCAATCAGCGCGCCCGCGCCATGGAGCGCGCCGATATGGACCGCGTGCGCGACCAATTCGTCGCCGCGGCCAAGATGGCGGCGCGCTCAGGCTTCGACATGCTCGAACTGCATTGCGCGCACGGCTACTTGTTGTCTTCCTTCATCACGCCGCTGACCAATCTGCGCACCGACGATTATGGCGGCTCGTTGGAAAACCGCATGCGCTATCCGCTGGAAATCTTTCATGCGGTGCGCGCGGTATGGCCTGCGGAAAAACCGATCTCGGTGCGCATCTCCGCCAATGACTGGGTCGGCCCGGGCGGCATCGAGCCGCACGACGCTGTGGAAATCGGCCGCATGCTGCAAGACGCCGGCGTCGATATTTGCGACGTATCGGCGGGCCAGACGTCGATCGACGCGCACCCGGTCTATGGCCGCATGTTCCAGACGCCGTTCTCCGACCGCATCCGTAACGAGACCGGCATGGCCACCATGGCGGTCGGCAACATATTCGAACCAGATCACGTCAACTCGATCCTCATGGCCGGCCGGGCCGATCTGGTGTGTCTGGCGCGGCCGCATCTCGCCGATCCGTATTGGACGCTGCATGCTGCGGCAAAGTTCGGGGACCGCGGCGAACTATGGCCCCTGCCCTATCATCCCGGACGCGATCAGCTCTATCGGATCTCCGCAAGCGCCGAGCCGACGGCCAACAAGGTGTGACGATGACCAACCTGACCGGCAAGCATGCATTGGTGACCGGTGGCGGCTCTGGCATCGGCGCCGCGACCGCATTTGCGCTGGCGAATGCCGGCGCGCGCGTCACGATCTGCGGCCGCCGTCTGCCGGACCTCGAATTCACCGCCGAGCGTCACCCCAGCATTCATCCGCAGGTGGCAGACGTGACCAATGAGGCCTCGATCAAGAAGCTTTATCAGCAAGCGCAAAAGGCGCGCGGGAGATTCAACATTGTGATCGCCAGTGCCGGGACGGCGGAGAGCGCACCCGCCGAGGGCATATCGCAAAAACTCTGGCACAAGATTCTCGAAGTCAATCTTACCGGAGCGTTTTTCTCGGTAAAGCCGGCTCTCGCCGGAATGCGCGAGCAGAAATGGGGACGCATCGTCTTCGTTGCCTCTACCGCGGGGTTAAAGGGCTATCCCTATGTCGCACCTTATGTCGCCGCGAAACACGGCGTCGTTGGATTGGCGCGCGCTTTGGCGCTCGAAACCGCAAAGGCCGGCATCACCGTGAATGCCGTCTGCCCCGGATTCACCGAAACCTCGCTCCTCGACCGGGCCGTCAATCATGTCGCTTCGACGACGAAGCGCGGCGCGGCCGAGGTGCGAAAGCTGCTTGAGGCCCACAGCCCGCAAGGACGCTTTTTCCAGCCGCAAGAAACCGCCGATGCCGTGCTGTGGCTCTGCGACGATGGCAGCGCCGGCATCACCGGCCAGGCGATCTCGATCTCCGGAGGCGAGACGTGGTAAGCGCGCCGTTGCCGGTTCGCCGGCCCGAAGCCGACAGCAAGGCGCGGCTTCGGCTGTGGATCAGGCTTCTGCGCGCCAGCCGACTGATCGAAGGCGCGGCGCGCGAGCGCCTCAAGTCGCAATTCAACGCCACGCTGCCGCGTTTCGACGTGATGGCGGCGCTCTATCGGCAACCCGACGGCATGCTGATGAGCGAAATCTCGCGCTTCCTCATGGTGTCGAAGGGCAATGTCACCGGCATCGTCGACCGGCTGGTGTCCGACGGTTTCGTGGTTCGGTCGCAGCGCAACGGCGATCGCCGCACCTCGTTCATAAGCCTCACCCGCAAGGGCCGCGCCATTTTCGCCGAGATGGCGTCCGCGCACGAAAAATGGGTCGACGAACTTCTCAATAGCGTCTCGGCGCGCGACGCCGATCAATTATCGCTCAAGTTGAAATCGTTTCGCAGCGATTGGGAGGGCGAGGCATGACAGCGATGGCCGCCTTGAAGCCTAAGCATTTTCTTTGGCGCATGGACGGCGCCGTCGCCGTCATTCAGTTGAACCGGCCCGACCGCAAAAATCCGCTTACCTTCGAATCCTACGCCGAGTTGCGTGACACTTTCCGCGACCTTGCTTATGCCGACGACGTCCATGCTGTGGTCTTCCTGCCCAATGGCGGCAATTTTTGTTCCGGCGGCGATGTTCACGACATTATCGGCCCGCTCGTCGCCATGGACATGAAGGATCTCCTCGCCTTCACGCGCATGACCGGCGATCTCGTCAAGGCGATGCTTCATTGCGGCAAGCCGATCATCGCGGCGATCGACGGCATCGCGGCCGGCGCCGGCGCGATCATCGCCATGGCGTCGGACATCCGCATCGCGACGCCGCAAGCGAAGACCGCGTTTCTGTTCAACCGCGTCGGGCTTGCCGGCTGCGATATGGGCGCCTGCGCCATGCTGCCGCGCCTTATCGGCCAGGGGCGTGCCGCCGAACTCCTCTATACCGGGCGCGCGATGACGGCGCAGGAAGGCGAGCTCTGGGGCTTCTTCAACAAGCTCGCCTCAGCCGATGCACTAGAGCAGGAAGCGCTGGCGCTGGCGCGCGCGATCGCCGCGGGCCCGACTTTCGCCAACGGCATCACCAAGACGCAGCTCAATCAGGAATGGTCGATGAGCCTTGATCAGGCCATCGAGGCCGAGGCGCAGGCGCAGGCGATCTGCATGCAGACGGAGGACTTCGAGCGCGCCTATCGGGCGTTCGTTGCCAAACAGAAACCGGTATTCGAGGGCAATTAGTGGCCGACACGACGTTCCTTAACTGGCCGTTTTTCACCGACCGCCATCGCGCGCTGGCGGCGGCGATCGAGCGTTGGAGCGCGGCCAATTTGCCGGTCGGCCATAGTGACGTCGATGCGGCGTGCCGGAATCTTGTCGCTCATCTTGGCGCTGACGGCTGGCTCGCGCATACCGCACCCGACCCGCAAGCGCCCAATCCGCAAGCGCCTACTCCGCTCGATGTCCGCACGCTCTGCCTGATGCGCGAAACGCTCGCCCGCCACGACGGGCTCGCCGACTTCGCCTTCGCCATGCAGGGGCTCGGCGCCGGCCCGATCAGTCTTTTCGGCAGCACCGAGCAGCGGGCCTGGCTTAAACGCACACGATCCGGTGCGGCGATTGCCGCCTTCGCGCTCACCGAGCAGAAATCGGGCTCCGACGTCGCCAACCTCGCGATGACCGCCGAACGCGACGGCGGCGGCTATAGGCTCGACGGCGAGAAAACCTGGATTTCCAACGGCGGCATCGCCGACCTCTATGTGGTGTTCGCGCGGACGGGCGAAGGTCCGGGCGCAAAAGGTCTCTCCGCGCTTCTAGTGCCCGGCGACATATCCGGACTGAGTGTCGCCGAGCGGCTCGACGTGATTGCGCCGCATCCGCTGGCGCGCCTGAAATTCGACCGCGTGTACGTGCCGGCGTCGGCGATGATCGGCGCGCCGGGGGACGGGTTCAAAATAGCCATGGCGACGTTGGATGTTTTCCGTTCGACCGTCGGCGCCGCGGGGCTCGGCTTCGCGCGCCGGGCGCTCGACGAGACCATTGCGCGATCGCGCTCCCGCGAGCTATTCGGCGGGCCGCTCGCAGATTTGCAAATGGTGCAAGCGCACATCGCCGACATGGCGGTCGATGTCGATGCGGCGGCGCTTTTGGTTTATCGCGCCGCGTGGACCAAGGACAGCGGCGCTCAGCGCGTCACGCGTGAGGCATCTATGGCGAAACTCTTTGCCACCGATCGCGCCCAGCACGTCATCGACAAGGCCGTGCAGATTCATGGCGGTGACGGCGTGCGTCGCGGCCACATCGTTGAAAGGCTCTATCGCGAAATCCGGGCGTTGCGCATCTATGAGGGCGCATCAGAAGTGCAGAAAGTCGTCATCGCACGGCAAACGCTTGCAGGAGCATGATCATGGTTGGTCACTCGCTTGGCCGCACGGCACACACCGACACTTTCACGCGCGACAATCTTCCGCCGTCGCAACAATGGCCGCACATTCCGCTCAATGGCTTTGATTATCCTGAGGAGCTCAATGCCGCGGTCGAATTGACCGACCGCGTGGTGGCGCGCGGCTTCGGCGACCATGTCGCGCTCATCGGCAACGGCCGCCGCCGTACCTACAAGGAGCTGTCGGACTGGACCAACCGCATCGCCCACGCGCTGGTCGAGGATTTCGGCGTAAAACCCGGCAACCGCATTCTCATCCGCGCCGCGAACAATCCGGCGCTGGTGGCGTGCTGGCTCGCGGCGACCAAGGCGGGCGCGGTCGTCGTCAATACGATGCCGATGTTGCGCGCCGGCGAGTTGGGCCAGATCGTCGACAAAGCCGAGGTGACGTTGGCGCTCTGCGACACGCGGCTGATGGACGAACTCGTCACCTGCGCCAAGACCAGCAGGTTCCTCAAGCAGGTGATCGGCTTCGACGGCACCGCCAATCACGACGCCGAGCTTGACCGCATCGCGCTGAGCAAGGCCGTGACTTTCGATGCCGTGAAGACCGGGCGCGATGACGTCGCGCTCTTGGGCTTCACCTCCGGCACCACCGGCGAACCCAAGGCGACCATGCATTTTCATCGCGATCTCCTGATCATCGCCGACGGCTACGCCAAGGAGATTCTCGGGGTCACGCATGATGATATATTCGTCGGCTCGCCGCCATTGGCATTCACCTTCGGCTTAGGCGGACTGGCCATATTTCCGCTGCGTTTCGGCGCGACCGCAACGCTTCTGGAAACCGCCTCGCCCGCCAACATGATCGAAATCATCCAGACCTATAAGGCAACCATCTCGTTCACCGCGCCGACCGCCTATCGCGCCATGCTGGCGGCGATGGATCAGGGCGCCGACCTCACATCATTGCGCGCCGCGGTTTCGGCCGGCGAAACCTTGCCGGCGCCGGTGTTCAGGGATTGGGTAGCAAAAACCGGAAAGCCGATCCTTGACGGCATCGGCTCGACCGAAATGCTGCACATTTTTATTTCCAATCGCTTCGGCGACGCGGCGCCGGCAACGACCGGCAAGCCGGTCATCGGCTACGAGGCCAAGATCGTCGATGACGACATGAAAGAGAAACCGCACGGCGAAGTCGGCAAGCTCGCCGTGCGCGGCCCGACCGGCTGCCGCTATCTCGCCGACAAACGCCAAGCCGCCTATGTGCGGGAAGGCTGGAACCTGACCGGCGACGCGTTCACGCAAGACCCGAACGGGTATTTTCATTTCGCTGCAAGAAACGACGACATGATCGTCTCGTCCGGCTACAACATCGCCGGACCCGAGGTCGAGGCGGCGCTGCTGTCGCACCCTGACGTTAAAGAATGCGCCGTGATCGGCGTTCCGGACGAAGATCGCGGCCAGATCGTCCAGGCGCATGTCGTGCTCAAGGATGGCACGTTGCCGAGCCCGGAAACTGCAAAAAAGCTACAGGATCACGTCAAGGCGACAATCGCGCCGTTCAAATATCCGCGATCCGTCAAATTCACCGACGCGCTGCCGAAAACCCAGACCGGCAAGATTCAGCGTTTCCGCTTGAGGCCAAAAACATCATGAGCGAGACAGTGGACATGACAGAACCGCACTCACTGCTGCATCCGCGCGGCTGGAAGCAGGCCAAGGGCTTTGCCAACGGCGTGGTCGCCGAAGGGCGCATGGTGTTCCTCGCCGGTCAAATCGGCTGGAACGCCCAGCAGAAATTCGAAACCAGCGATTTTGTTCTGCAAGCGCGCCAGGCGCTGGAAAATATCGTCACGCTCGTCGAGGAGGCGGGCGGCAAGGCCGCGCACATCACCCGGCTGACCTGGTTCGTCACCGACAAGAAAGAATACATGTCGCGACTGAGCGATCTCGGACAGGCCTATCGCGCGATTATGGGAACGAACTTTCCGGCCATGACCCTCGTGCAGGTGGTGGCGCTCGTGGAAGATGAAGCCAAAGTCGAAATCGAGGCTACCGCGGTGCTACCGGTGTGACCGTCCCTACTCTTCCTTATAGCCGTAGGCCTGCGCGTTGCCGGTCGCGCCGTAATATTTGTACGGCAGGAATTTTCCCGACATCGCGAGCCTGACCCGATCGCCTTTGGGATCGGGCTGGCGCTCCATGGCCATATCAAAGTCGATCGCCGACATGATCCCGTCGCCGAACTCCTCCTCGAGTAGGACTTTCAGGGCCGGGCCGTTGACCATCACCAGTTCATAGAACCGATAGATCAGCGGATCGGTCGGCGGCATCGGCGAGCCGCGGTTCGGCACTTCGTTGAGGAGTGCCTCCTCGCTCTCGCTCAGCCCGAACAGTTCGGCGGCCTTTGCCGCCTGCGGCTTGGTCATCTTCATTTGGCCGAGCACGGCACCGGTGACCAGTACCGGCGACATGCCGCCGATCTCGCCGCAGATATATTTCCAGGTCCAGCCCTTCCCCCGCTTGATGTCGAGTAGCTTTTCGGTGAGGTCGGATCGTTTCACGTGTGGTCTCCCTTTGTCGCTGTAATCGTGACGCGCTGTTGAACGATCAGCGCGATGCCGGCGACGGCACGCCAATTTGGCGCGGCGGTCGGCCAAGCTACCGATTCATGATTCATGCCAACCCGGACTTGCCCGCTTGGTCTGCTTCTTCACGCCGCACCTTGCCGCGGGAGGCGATCGCCGCTTGTTTCCTCGGCGATCCGCCGCCGCGCCAGCATATGGGCGCGCGGCTCGTTGACGGCATCGACTGCGATCAGCCGGCCGTCGCGGCGGTATTCGACCGAGAAATGCCCGGTTGCGGCGTCGCCCATTTCTGCGGCGGCGTCGTGGTCGTCGAACAAGCCCGCGATCTGCAGCTTGAACTCATATTGATCGGACCAGAACCACGGCACCGGATCGTAGCGTTCAGGCGAGCCGAGGATCGCGGCGGCGGCGGCCTTGGCCTGATCGATGGCGTTCTGCACACATTCGAGGCGCAAGCGGCGACCATAACGGCGGCTCGGGAACCGCGCGCAATCGCCGATGGCATAGACGTTCTCGGCACCGGTGCGGCCGACGTCGTCGGTCAGGATGCCGTCGCTGCAGTCAAGACCCGCGGCCAGCGCCAGTTCGTCATTGGCTTTCGCGCCGGCGGCGAGGAGAATCGCATCGGCCTCGACCGCGGTGCCGTCGGCCAAGCGCAGCGCCGATGCGCGGCCTTCGCCGGCGATGGCCGCGACCCGCATGCCGAGACGAATATCGACGCCGCGTTCGCGATGAGTCTGGTCGAAGAATTTCGCAACCGAGGGCGCAGTGACTCGCTTGAGCACACGATCCTCGGCCTCGACCACGGTGACGTCGCGCTTCTCGCTGCGCATGACGGCTGCGGTCTCAAGCCCGATATAGCCGCCGCCGAGAATGGCAATGCGGCGCGCCTCGTCGAGTGCCGGACGTAAGTGCTGCACATCGCCGATCGCGCGCAGCGAGAACATGCCGGGAAGATCGATGCCGGGCAGCGACAGGCGCCGCGCGCATGTGCCGGTGGCAAAAACCAGGATGCGAAAAGCGATTTCCCGGCCGTCGGCCAGCGTAACCGTGCGACCGCGCAGGTCGACTTTGCGCGCTGCGACGCCAAGCATGAATTCGACGTTGCGCTCGGACCAGAACGGCGCCGGCCGCAAATAGAGCGAGTCCGGCGGCGGCCGTTCGGCGAGGAATTTTTTCGACAGCGGCGGGCGTTGATAGGGCA
Organism: Xanthobacteraceae bacterium; assembly: GCA_035642635.1. Lineage (GTDB taxonomy): Bacteria > Pseudomonadota > Alphaproteobacteria > Rhizobiales > Xanthobacteraceae > BOG-931. Next base: position 7,887 of record DASQRX010000011.1, on the reverse strand, counting down.
GAAACGGCTCGTCACCGATCACGGCGATCGGCCCGGCAAAGCCGCCGCCACGCAAGCTCATCGCGAGTTGCGCCGCGGCTTGGCCGGCACCGATGACGACGACACGTTCGCCCGCCGCCATATTGATGGTCATTCGCGAACTCCTGATGCGCAAAGCCGGCCGGCGCCGACAGCGCGCACATTAATGTGCCGCGACTGCCCCCGGAAGCCTCGGCCGTCTCGGCTGATTGCCCGGCAATGGCTTGACAGTTTCGCGGCGGCGGGCCAACCTCATTTGTATACAAACGATTATCGTGGCGCACCGCGTTTTGTCTGATCGTCGCCGCGATTGGCGCCGGCGACCCTCCGTGAGGATAGTGGCGATGGCTGAACAGCAAGGAGCGGCGGCCGGAAGCGACGACAAGCTGGTCGTCAAGAATATCGGACTAATGCTGAGCGGCGATCTCAATCGCCCGATCCTGGAAGCCGATACCGTCGTCGCCGTCGGCGGCAGGATTGCTGCCGTGGGCCGATTTAACGCGCTCGATACCGGCGGCGCCAAAACAATCATCGACGCCCAAGGCACGGTATTGGCACCCGGCCTGATCGACAGCCATGTTCATCCGGTCGCCGGCGATTGGACGCCGCGCCAGAACCAGATCGGCTGGATCGACTCGACCATGCATGGCGGCGTCACCACCATGATTTCTGCCGGCGAAGTGCACACGCCGGGACGGCCGCGCGATATCGTCGGCCTCAAGGCCATGGCGATCACCGCGCAACGTGCGTTCGATGCGTTTCGCCCCGGCGGCGTAAAAATCCACGCCGGCGCGCCGGTCCTCGAACCCGGCATGACCGAACAGGATTTCAAGGAGCTTGCCGCATCCGGCGTAAAGCTTCTCGGCGAAGTCGGCCTCGGCGGCGTCAAAGACGGCGTCACGGCAAAACAGATGGTCGCCTGGGCGCGGAAATTCGGTATTCAGTCGACCATCCATACCGGCGGCCCCTCGATTCCAGGTTCCGGATTGATCGGGGCCGATGTCGTCTTGGAAGCCGATACCGACGTGGTCGGTCATATCAACGGCGGGCACACCGCTTTGCCCGACCAGGAGATTCGCTGCATCTGCGAAGGCTGCCGCCGCGGCCTTGAGCTTGTCCACAACGGCAATGAGCGGGCCGCACTTTATACATTGCGGCTCGCCAAGGAGATGGGACAGTTGGAGCGGGTCATTCTCGGCACCGACGGGCCGGCGGGTTCCGGCGTTCAGCCGCTCGGCATCGTGCGTATGATATCGATGTTGTCGTCGTTGAACGGCGTGCCGGCGGAAATCGTGTTCTGTTTCGCCACCGGCAATACCGCCCGCATGCGCAACCTCGATTGCGGCCTGATCGAGCTCGGACGCAGCGCGGATTTCGTTTTCATGGACAAGGCGCAACATTCGGCGGGAACAAGTCTCCTCAAAAGCATCGAGCTTGGCGACTTGCCGGGAATCGGCATGGTCGTCATCGACGGCCTTGTCCGAACGGGGCGCAGCCGAAACACGCCGCCGGCAGAAAAGATCCCCGTCGTCGTGACATGATACGCCGGGGCAGAGGCTGATGAGACATGCGACTGCTTACACGCTGCGCGTCAACGGCAAGCAGCAGACCGTCACCGGCGAAGGCGATACCCCGCTCATCTATTTTCTCCGCAACGATCTCAAACTCAACAGCCCGAAATTCGGCTGCGGGCTCGGCGAATGCGGTGCTTGCACGATTATTCTCGACGGCGAAGCGGCGCGAAGCTGCGCGCTGCCGCTCCGGCTCGCCGCCCGACGAGATATTCTCACTCTTGAAGGGCTGGGCGATCAGGACGCGCCCCACCCGATCCAGCAAGCTTTCATCGACGCGCAAGCGGCCCAATGCGGCTATTGCCTCAACGGCATGATCATGACCGCCAAGGCGTTTCTTGATGCCAATCCGGCGCCCGACGAAACGGCGATCCGCGACGCGCTGCGCTTTAATCTCTGCCGCTGCGGCGCCCATCTCGAAATCATCAAGGCCGTTCAATTGGCCGCGGCGCGCGGCTGGCGGAAAGACGCAGACAGGGGCGGCGGGTGACATTCAAGAATCCTCTTGCGCCATCCCGTCGCGATCTCCTCAAGCGAAGTGGGGTGCTTGCCGTCGTTTCGCCGCGAACAGGCGTGGCGCAAAGCGACGCGCCGGCCGAAGACGCTTTAGATATTCATGTCTGTCTGACAGAAGAGGGCCGTGTGGTCGCCTTTAGCGGTCATGTCGATCTTGGCACCGGCATCCGCACGGCTCTCGCACAAATCATCGCCGAGGAGCTCGACTTTCCGCTCGAGTCGATCGATCTCGTGCTTGGCGACACCGCCGAAACCCCCGATCAGGGACCGACCATTGCCAGCGAGACCATCCAGGTTACGGCATGGCCGCTGCGTATAGCGGCGGCACAAACGCGACAGCATCTGATCGCGCTCGCTGCCGATGCGCTGCAATGCTCGGCCGACGAGATCAGCATCGTCGAAGGCAATGTGCGCCGGCAGAGCGGCGACACGCCGGCAATTTCTCTCGAGACGCTTTTGGGCAATCGCCGGATCTTGCTGCCGCTGCGCGAGGATACGCCGCTCAAGCCGGTCGCACAGCATGGCGTCATCGGTCAGCCGATCGGACGCGTCGACATCCCGGCAAAGGTCGGCGGTCAATTCATTTATGTGCACGATATCCGCTTGCCCGGACTGCTGCACGGACGCGTCATCCGTCCGCCTTATTCCGGGTTCGACTGCGGCGAATTTGTCGGCCGCAGCCTCGAAACCGTCGACCGCGCGTCGCTCGACGGCATTCCCGGCATTCGCGCGGTGGTAGTTGAGGGCGACTTTGTCGGCGTCGTCGCCGAGCGCGAGGAGCATGCTGTCGAAGCGGCGCTCAAGCTGAAAGTGCAATGGAAGGCGTGGCGCGCCACGTCTGACCCCGGCGACATCGGCACCGCGCTTCGTACTTCTGCCGCCCGGGCGCGACGCCTCATCGATCAAGGTGACGTGGAGACAGCGCTTCGAACAGCGCAGACGCGGCTCGATTGCAGCTACGTCTGGCCCTATCAGATGCACGGTTCGATCGGCCCCTCCTGCGCCGTCGCCGATGTGACGCCCGATCGCATCACCGTCTGGTCGGGCACGCAAAATCCTCATGCCTTGCAGGCCGACATCTCGCTCCTCGCCGGGGTGCCGACAAACAAAGTCGACATCATCCGCCTTGAGGCCGCCGGCTGCTATGGACGAAATTGCGCCGACGACGTCTCGGCCGATGCCGTCCTGCTGTCGCGCGCGGTGGGCGCACCGGTGCGCGTGCAGCTCTCCCGCGAACAGGAACATCTTTGGGAACCGAAGGGCGCAGCGCAGGTCGTCGATGTGTCCGGCGGCCTCGGACCGAACGGCGCGCTCGCGGCTTATGACTTCCATACCCGTTATCCGTCCAATGCCGCACCGACCTTGGCGTTGCTGCTGACGGGCCGGCTGCCACCGCAACCGGACACGCTCGAAATGGGGGACCGGACGGCGACCCCATCCTATGCTTACGAAAATATGCGCATCACGGCGTACGACATGCCGCCGCTTGTCCGCGCGGCCTGGCTGCGCGGCGTCTCGGCGCTGCCCAATGTCTTTGCCCATGAAAGCTTCATCGATGAGCTCGCGCATAACGCGGGTGAAGATCCGGTCGCGTTCCGGCTCCGCCACATGAATGACGCCCGCGCGGCCGAGCTCACCAAGGCAACGGCTGAGCGGGCCGGCTGGGAGCCTCGGGTCGGGCCGAAAGTAGAAGATTCAGAATCGACCGAGATCGTGCGCGGCCGCGGCTTCGCGCAGGCGCGTTACGTGCACGGCCCATGGCCGGGCGTCGGCGCCGCCTGGTCGGCCTGGGTCGCCGATGTCGCGGTCAACCGCGCGACCGGCGAAGTCGCCGTCACCCGTGTCGTCGTCGGCCAGGATACCGGCATGATGATCAATCCAGCCGGCGTCGAGCACCAAATCCACGGCAATGTCGTGCAATCGACCAGCCGTGTTCTTAAAGAGCAAGTCAGCTTTTCGGAGACCAAAGCGGTCGCCAACCGCGAGTGGGGCGCCTATCCGATCATCACCTTCCCGGAACTGCCTGCGGTCGACGTGTTGTTGATGGATCGGCAATATGAGCCGCCGCTCGGCGCTGGTGAATCGGCGTCGGTGCCGAGCGCCGCCGCTATCGTCAATGCTGTCTACGATGCGACCGGCGTGCGTTTTCGCGAATTGCCGCTGACGCCGGAGCGGGTCTTGGCGGGTCTCGGCCGGCCGCTTCCGTCGCCTCAGCAACCGCCGCCGAAAAGCCACCAAGCGTTTTGGGCCGGGTTGGCCGGTCTGTTCGTCGGGCTCACCACATTTGCTGCCGTCACGCTGCCGATCAAAACGGCGATTGCGCCGATCGCGCGGCCCGACCCGGCGACCTATTCTGCGGCGACAATCGAAATCGGCAGGCGCCTTGCCGCGCTCGGCGGCTGTGCGGTTTGTCATACGGCGAAAGACGGCCTTCCCTATGCCGGCGGTTTGGCCCTGCAAACGCCGTTCGGCGTGGTGATGACGACCAACATCACGCCCGATCCGGAAACCGGCATCGGCAACTGGTCTTATCCTGCTTTCGAGCGCGCCATGCGCGATGGCGTCCATCGCGACGGCCGGCATCTTTATCCGGCTTTTCCCTATCCGAATTTCGCCATGTCGACCGAGGCCGATCTGCAGGCGCTCTATGCTTTTCTGATGACGCAGCCTGCCGTCAAACAAACCAATATACCGAGCCGGCTTGCTTTTCCTTTCAACATCCGGCCGCTGCTTGCAGTGTGGAATTTCCTGTTCAACAAACAAAGCCAAGCGCAGCCCGAACCGGCCCGCTCGGCATTATGGAACCGCGGCCGCTATCTGGTCGACGGGCTCGGTCATTGCAGCGCCTGCCACTCGCCGCGTAACGCGCTCGGCGCCGAACGCACCGGCGACTTTTATCTTACGGGCGGCACCGCCGAAGGCTGGCAAACGCCGGCGCTTACAAAAATTTCGACCGGTCCCATCCCCTGGAGCGAACAGGATTTCTACACGTATCTAAGTACCGGAACCCAGGCCTATCACGGCACCGCGTCGGGGCCGATGGCTTCCGTCATCGCCGAGCTCAAGCAATTGCCGGACGACGATATCCGCGCCATGGCAAACTATCTCGGCTCGCTCAACCAAGCACTCCCCGAAGCGCAAGCGGCAAAGCTCGCCGACAGCATCATAATGACGACCGGCCGATCCGCCGGTGCCGGCAGCAGCGCCGCCGCGCGGCTTTACGAAGGCGCATGCGCGGTATGCCATGACACCGGCCGCGCTGCGCCTCTGGCCAATCGGGGGCCTGCCTTGGGACTAAGCTCCAAGCTCTACGCCGCCGGTCCGGAAAATTTCCTGCGCCTGCTTCTCGAAGGCGGCGGTCACGCCTCGGGCTCGATGCCGGGCTTCGCCACGTCCTTGGATGACCGTCAGATCGCCGATTTGGCCCGCTACATGCGCGACCGTTTTGCCAATACACAACCGGCATGGCGCGGTATCGAGGAGACCCTGAAACTGGTTCGCACGTCGGCAGCTCATTGAAGCGGCCGCTCGGACTGAAGCACCTTGACTCGGCAGGTTCGGACGATCATTATCATTTGTACACTAATGATCTCCGGTGAGGGTATCGGCGCGAAGGTTTGCCCCATGGATGCGACTGAAACCGAGCGGACCGCGGACGACAAGATCCGCTGCGATGCCTGCCCGGTGATGTGTTACATCAAGCCGGGCGCGCTCGGCGCTTGCGATCGCTACGCCAATGTCGAGGGCAACCTCGTGCGGGTCGACCCCCACGTCATGCTCAATCGCACGATCGCCAAAGGCGGCGAGGTCGTGCGGTTCGCCGAAGCGCCGGAGTGGAACGGCGACATTCTCAATCAAGCCGAAACATTCGTCACCGCGATCGGCGCCGGAACGACCTATCCGGATTACAAGCCCGCGCCCTTCATCGTGTCGGCCGAAATCGACGGCGTCGACATGGTGACCGTCGTGACGGAGGGGATTTTCAGCTACTGCGGCGTGAAAGTGAAAATCGATACCGACCGTTTCCTCGGCCCGGAGACCAGTGCCGTGCAGGTCGAGGGCGAGACCGTCGGCCACGTCACCACCGGCGAATATGGCTCGCAAATGCTGTCGCTTGGCGGCGTCAAGCATCTCACCGGCGGCTCGAAGAAAGAAGGTCGCGTCACCTGCGATACGCTGCTGTCGCTTTGCAACGGCAAAGCCGTGGAAATGAAAATCGACGATGGCGAAACGGTCGTCGTGCAGGCCGGCAAGCCCCCGATCGTCAACGGAATTCTCGAAACGCGCATGCGGGTCGGTTGCGGCTCGGCAACGATCGGCATTTTTGCCAAGCAATGGCAAAGCAAAGTGGATGATGTCGTTGTCGTCGACGATCACATCACCGGCGTTCTGTCGGAGCATCAGGCCGGGAAATTTCTCGGCATCCCGCCGAGCGGCATCAAGATCAAGGGGCGGCGGTCGACGCCCGGACGATATTTTCAGGTTGCCGAGCCGGGCACCGGCTGGGGCGGGACCAATATCGATGATCCGCTCGCCATTCTGGGTCCTTTCGATCCCAAAGTCGCCTATCCGGGTTTGCGGCTATTGATGCTATCCACCACCGGCGAGCACGCGGCTTATTACGAATTGGACCAAACGCTGCGGCCGATACAGAAGGATTTGCCGAACCCGCTGATCGAGCCGGTCGAGCGCATTGCCGAGAATTGCGAGCCGGCGCTCTCCACCGTGCTGTTCGTCGCCGGCGCCGGAGGCTCGTTGCGCGCAGGCGTCACAGAGAATCCGGTGCGCTTGACGCGTTCGGTCAAAGACGCGCTGACTTACGTGACTTGCGGCGGTGCGCCGGTCTATGTCTGGCCGGGCGGCGGCATCACTTTCATGGTGGACGTGACGCGGCTGCCTGCCAATGCTTTCGGCTATGTGCCGACGCCGGCGATCGTTGCGCCGCTCGAATTCACCCTAAAACTGTCCGACTATAAAGAGCTTGGCGGTCACATGGATTGTGTCCAGCCACTCTCGAATTTGACCGGCTCGACGCGGCTTAGTCTGCCGCATCGGCAGGACAATCCGTGGCCGTTTGCGCCGGGCCACGTGCAGCGATCAAACGGATAGGCACGATGTTCGAGCGGCCTACCGCGAGGTTTCTGCCTGATGGAAAGCGGCTTTTTCTGCAACACGGGCCGATCGATCTCATCGTGCAGGCCTTTGGCGACGACGACGCATTGCGCGCCGCTTACTGGGCCGCGACGCGGCGCTTCGACGACCTGTTGATTGAACTGTGCCGGGAACTCGAGATCTTACGCGCGCCGGCTAACGGCAAGCAGGCCATGCCTGAGGGCCCGGTCGCACGCCGCATGGTCGCGGCGGTGTCACCGTTTGCGCAAAGTATCTTCATTACCCCGATGGCGGCCGTGGCCGGCGCCGTTGCCGAAGAAATCATCGACGTCATGGTCGCTGCGGCGCCGCTGACGCGCGCTTTTGTCAACAACGGCGGCGATATTGCGCTTCATCTGGCCGACAAACAGCGTTTCAAGATCGGTCTTGTCGATCGGCCCGATCTGCCGAGCCTGTTCGGCACCACCGAGATCGACGCCGACGACCACATTCATGGTATCGCGACCAGCGGCTATTTGGGGCGAAGTTTCTCGCTCGGCATCGCCGAGGCGGTCACGGTGCTGGCGCCAACGGCGTCGATGGCGGATGCGGCCGCGACCGTCATCGCCAATGCGGTCGACCTGCCGAATCATCCTGCCGTGAAACGCGTGCCTGCCAACACTTTGCAACC
>DASQRX010000010.1:0-72031 GCA_035642635.1 Xanthobacteraceae bacterium | reverse complement strand
CACGCGATGCCGGCCCGATGCGGTGAGGCGATTTGCCAGCACACAGCCGGCGGAACCGGCGCCAACGACGATGTAATCGAAATGAGCTGCGTTTGTTGTCATGACCCGGCGTTCTCCCCAGGCTGAGAATAGCGCAGAATTACCGGCTGTGGCAGCGGCGCAGGTCGTGTTAGCTCATCTAGCCGCCGCACGAATGGCCGCAATGAATCGCTCGACCAGCGGAGATCGGGGCGCCCGCCGTCGCCGGAGGCAAATCTCACGGGTGAAATGCTGCTTGCGCAGCGGCACGCAGGCAAGGCGGTGCGCTTCGACCTCGAGCTGGATGAGCTTCTTTGACGATATCGTCACGCAGTCGGATTGCATGACGATGGACTTCAGCGCTGTAATCGAGTTGGTGATAATGGCCTGCGACGGCCACGGCCGATTCTCCGCGGAAAACAACAGCTCGATTTGGCGCGACATCGTCGTCTGCGGGCTTGGCATGACCCATTGCTCATCGCCCAGGTCGGCAATCCGAAGAGATTTGCTGCGTGCCAGCCGATGACCGGTGCGCATGGCCACGACAAACATGTCGCGCGCCAATATCTCGCAAACGACGTCGGGACCGTCAGCAAGCAAGCCTGCCGAATTCACCACCAAATCGATCTCGCCGCTGCGCAGGCCGGCAATCAGCTCATCGTCGGCGCGCTCCTCGATGGTAACGACAATATTCGGCGTTTCGCGCTTGAGGCGCGCCACCGCGGCCGGAGCGATATCGATGCAAGCGACCGGAGAAACGCCGACGACGAGAGACCCTTCCAGCCCGCGCTTCTTGGCATCGAGTTCGTCGACCGCCCGCGACAGGACCGAGTCGATTGCGGCCGCGTGGCCCGCGAGCAGTCGGCCGAATTCGGTCAGGGTGGCGCCATTTCTCGTGCGTTTAAACACACGCACGCCCAGCATTCTTTCCAAAACGGCGATGCTGTTGGAAAGGGCCGGCTGCGATACGCCCAATGCGGCCGCGGCGCGGGTGAAAGAACCACGATCGGCAATTCGCAACAGTTCGATCAGCCGTTTGGGATCGACGCCGGGAGCCATATAAAAAACTTATGTTAAGTAGGGATATTCTTATTGGACATTATGGCTCCCGGCCTGTCAACTTCACGGTGAAAATCCCCCACCCAACCCTGGCCCGCGAGCGGGGGAGGGTTGGGAAGGAGCGGAAACGGACCCAAGAGTGCGTCCGACCGCCTTGCCAAAGAGTTTTGCCGGAGGAAGCGCGATGAACGTCCATCTCGTCGGCAGCATCGGTCTCAACTCGGTCGAAGATGTCTTTCGCACTGTCGGCAAAGAACTCGGCCCGCATCTCAAACGTGTTCCGGACGGCGAAGTCGGCGGCCGCAAACTGTGGATCAGCTGGCAATATCCGCTGTTGCGCGCCAACACTTTTTTGCGGCCGGACCCGTCCGGCAAGGTGCGTCCGACCAATCGCTTTGCGCTGCTCACGCTGGCCGAGGGTGCCGCGCCGTCCGACGTCCATTTCGGCGAACTCGGCTATGCGCGCGAGGCGCGCCCTTCCTATCTCGACTTTATCGCTGCCCGCGACAACGGCGAGTTGCCGAAAGACATCCGCTTTCAGGTATGTCTGCCGACGCCTTTTGCCGTCGTCGGTTCGGTTGTCATGCCCGAAGCGCTGCCGGCGGTCGAGGCGGCCTACGAGCAAGCGATGATCGCCGAGGTGGCGTCGCTGTGCCGGCACATCCCGCATCGCGATCTCTGCATCCAATGGGATCTGTGCAACGAAATGGTGGTCTGGGACGGCCAGAAAACCGACGCGGTGCCTTATGGCGACGAGCCGCGCGACAAGATCATCGCGCGCATTGAGCGGCTCTGCGCCGCGATCCCTGACGATGTCGAGCTCGGCCTGCATCTATGTTACGGCGATTTTGCCGGCAAGCATTTCGTGGAGCCGAAGGACGCCGGCGCGATGGTCGAATTCGCCAACGCACTGTCGAAGTCAATTCCACACACGCTCGCTTACATCCACATGCCGGTTCCGGTGGACCGCAGCGATGACGCCTTCCATAAGCCGCGGATTGGCGCGCATGTCACTCACCGCCCGCGCAGCACTCGGCATGGATTTTGAGCAGAGATCGCACCGTTTCCTCCGATCGGGCGCGCGCCATGCCGCACTCGGTGGCAATGCCGAATTCCGCGACGTAGCGGCGGGCCGCGGCGATCCGCGCTTTGGTGCCCGCGGCGCCGCTCAACCTGGCCGACGGCACCGCGCTGTTCCTCGGCGTTGTTCATGCCAGGGACCGAACGGTCGGACAACAAACGCACTGGAGCAATAAATGTCTCGCGACATCTATCTGGTCGGCAGCGTGCCGATGGCGAGCGCCGGAGAGGTTTTCGAGAAGGTGAGCTCAGCGCTCGGCTCGCGCATCAGGCGGTTGCCGGACGGCGAAACCGGCGAACGCGGCGACTGGATCAGCTGGCTCGAACCGGTCTTCGCCGAACACCCGTCTTTTCAAAAATCCGGCGAGTTCTTTCGCGTGCACGCGACCGGCACTGGCCGCGAGCGCTACGCGCTCAAGCCCGGGATCAAGCCACAAGACGTGCGGTTCGACAATTTGTTCTACGCCGACATCGCCAAAGCATCCTATGCCGAATTCAAGCGGCTGAAAAATGCCGGAAAGATTGCCGCCGGCACGAAGTTTCAGGTCGATCTGGTGCCGGCGCATTCGGTGATCTGGCTGTTCCTCGTCGATTCGCTGCACGCCCAAATCGACCCGATCTACAATGACGCGCTCAAGCGCGAGATCGACAAGATCCCAGCCGCGATCCCGCACAATGAATTGGCGCTCCAGTTCGACGTCGCCTCCGCCGTGTTCGCCCGCCTCGAGCGCAACGAGGCGTCGAGCTACGGCCGCACCAAGGCGGAGATGCAAGAGACCTTCGGCAATATCCTGGTCGAGCTCGGCAACCGCGTGCCGGGCGATATCGATCTGCTCTATCACCTCTGCTACGGCGATTCCGGTCATAAGCACGTCGTCGAGCCGACCGATATGAACGACATGGTCGAGTTCACCAACCGCCTGTCGCAGGAAATCAAGCGGCCGGTGCAGCTCGTCCACATGCCGGTGCCGCGCAACCGTTCCGATGACGCCTATTTCGCGCCGCTGCAACGGCTTAAGCTTCGCCCCGAAACCGAACTGTGCCTCGGCCTCGTCCACCACACCGACGGTGTCGAAGGAACGATGCGACGCCTCGAAACCGCCAAGCGCCATGTTTCACATTTCTCGATTGCGACCGAATGCGGCTTCGGGCGTCGCGATCCGGCGACAATTCCGGAACTGCTTCGTATCCACGCCGCCGTCGCCGATGTAGCTTAGTGCCGAAAAATCGGCCGATAAAAAGTCAAAGGGGGATACCCATTATGCGGATTTCCAAATTCAGCGTTTTGGGCGCCTGCGCCATCGCGCTCGCCGGCATCTACACAGCCCACGCCGACCCGATCAAGATCAGGCTCGCTTATGTAGTGCCGGTGTCGAACTGGGCGCCTTTGTTCGCCGAGAAAAAGAGCCAAGCATTGGGGCACGTCCTACGACTTCGAAGCCGTGCGTTATCAGGGTACACCACCGATGATCACGGCAATGGCGGTGAACGAATTGGAAATCGGTAATCTCGCCTATTCGACGCTCGGCCTCGCCATCCAGAATGCCGGGCTCGACGACCTCGAGGTCATCGCCGACGAGTTTCAGGACGGCGCGCCGGGCTACTATTCCGACGAGTTCTTCGTGCGCAAGGACTCTGGCATCGCCAGGGTCGAGGATCTCAAAGGCAAGGTGATCGCCACCAATGCCACCGGCAGCGGCATCGACATCGCTATGAAAGCGATGCTGCACCAGCACGGCCTCGACGACAAACGCGACTACACGACGATCGAAGCGCCGTTCCCGGCCATGGCCTCGGTACTGGCGGAGAAGAAGGTCGATCTGGTGCCGGGTGTGCTACCGTTCGCGCTCAATCCGGCGCTGCGCGAAGGCAGCAACGTGCTGTTCACGCAGAAGGAAGGCATCGGCCGCACCCAGATGATCATCTGGACGGCGCGCAAATCTTTCCTCGACAAGAATCGCGCCGCCATGGTCGATTTCATGGAAGACGTGCTGCGCATCGAGCGCTGGTACATCGATCCGAAGAACCATGCCGAGGTGACCGCGATCGGCGCGCGGCTTCTCAAAGTGCCACCGGAGCGGCTCGACTGGCTGTTCTCCAAGCAGGATTATTACCGCGACCCCAACGGCAAGCCCGATCTCGACGCGCTGAAGAAGAACGTGGAAATCACCAAGGACCTCGGATTCTTCAACGGCTCGATCGATATCGGCCAGCACGCCGATTTGAGCATCGTCGAGGAAGCCGCCAAGCGCCTGCAATAGCGGCGCCGGTGGGCAAACGCCCCGCATTTTCATCGCCACAAATCGCAAGTATAAATTGAACGGTCAGTCTCCTCCCTCGCCGTAAGCGGGGGAGGAATTCGCTTGGCGAGGAGGAACTCGTGCAAAAATTCGGCATCGGTCAGCCGGTTCCGCGGCTCGAGGATCCGCGCTTCATCACTGGCCGTGGCCGCTATGTGGACGACTTCGACCTGCCGCATCAGTGCCACGGCGTCGTTGTCATGTCGCCGCACGCGCATGCGCGCATCAAGCACGTCGACACCGCGAAGGCCAAGGCTAGCGACGGCGTCCTCGCCGTGCTCACCGGCGCCGATGTCGTGGCCGACGGATTGGGCGGACTGGCGCCGCCGATGCCGCAGGACATGGGCGGGCCGAAGGGCCTTCGCACGCTGCGCCCGATCCTCGAAGGCGAAAAAGTGCGCGCCGTCGGCGAGCGCGTCGCCTTCATCGTCGCCGAAACGCTCAATCAGGCGAAGAGCGCCGCGGAACTGGTCGAGATCGAATACCAGCCGCTGCCGGCGGTGATCGGCGTCGAGGATGCGATAAAGCCCGGCGCGCCGGTGCTGTGGGACGACGCACCGAACAACATTTCCTTCACGCTGATGATGGGCAACAAGGACGCGACCGACTTAGCCTTTGCCAATGCCAAGCACGTCATCAAGCTCAAGCTCAACAATCCGCGCATCAGCGCCAATTCGATCGAGCCGCGCGCGGCGATCGGCCAATATCACCCCGACAGCGACAGCTATACGCTCCATTCGACGACGCAGAATCCGCACGGCACCCGTTCCTCAGTTGCCGGCCAGGTGCTGAAAGTCGCCGAGACCAAGCTGCGCGTCATCTCGCCGGATGTCGGCGGCGGCTTCGGCATGAAGCACGGCGGCTATCCGGAGGACGCGCTGGTGGTGTGGGCGTCGCGCCGCGTCGGCGGCCGCCCGGTGAAATGGGCGTCGACGCGCTCAGAGGCGCTGCTTGGCGACTCCCACGGCCGCGACCAGGTCGTCACCGGCGAATTGGCGCTCGACGACAAGGGCAAGATTTTGGGCCTACGCGTCAATGCGCTGCACGCGATGGGCTCGCATGTGTTCGGCGCCGCGATGGTGGTGCCGCTGTTTGCGATCCGGCTGTCGCCCGGCGTCTATCAGATCCCGGCGGTGCACGCTGTCGCCCACGCCGTCCTCACCAACACCATCCCGATCTCACCCTATCGCGGCGCTGGACGCCCGGAGGCCGCCTTTCTCATCGAGCAATTGCTCGATCGCGCCGGCCGCGTGCTCGGCCTCGATCCGATCGAAATCAGGCGGCGCAATTTCATTCCGCCGTCCGCCATGCCGCACAAGATCCAGACCGGCATCACTTACGACAGCGGCGATTTTGCCCATGTGATGGACGAGTGCCTGAAGCTTGCCGACTGGGACGGCTTTGCCAAACGCGCGGCGGAATCGAAGAAGAACGGCAAGCTGCGCGGCCGCGGCATCGGCTATTTCCTCGAAGAGGCCGCGGTGTTCAACGATCGTATGGTGCTGCGCTTCGATCCGAGCGGCATGCTCACAATTCTCGCCGGCACCCATTCGCACGGCCAGGGTCACGAGACCGTTTACGCCCAAATGGTGTCGGAATGGCTCGGCGTGCCGTTCGAAAGCATCCGTTTCGTGCAAGGCGACACCGACGCGGTGCCGTTCGGGCGCGGCACCTACGGCTCGCGCAGCATGCAGGTCGGCGGCAATGCGCTCAAACGAGCGGCCGACAGCATCGTCGAGAAAGCCAAGCCGATGGCCGCGATGATGCTCGAAGCCTCAGCTGGCGACATCGAGTTCAAGGACGGCTCGTTCCGCATCGTCGGCACCGATCGGGCGCTGCCGCTGACCGCCGTCGCCAAGAGCTTCTATCGCCCGGCGATGCTGCCGCCGCAATTCGATGTCGGGCTCGAAGCCTCCGGCATATTCGCGGCGGAGCCGCCGAATTATCCGAACGGCTGTCACTTGTGCGAGGTCGAGGTCGACCCGGAGACCGGCGCCGTGACGCTTGCCCGCTACGCCGCGGTGGATGACGTCGGCCGGGTCATGAACCGGCTGCTCTGCGAGGGGCAGGTTCATGGCGGCGTCGCGCAAGGCGCCGGTCAGGCGCTGATGGAAGCGATCGTGTTCGATGCCGACGGCCAACTCGTCACCGGCAGCTTCCAGGACTACGCCATGCCGCGCGCCGAGGATTTTCCCGACCTCGTCTCGGAGATCGCCGAAGTGCCGGCGACGACCAATCCGATCGGCGTCAAAGGCGCGGGCGAGGCCGGCGCCACCGGCGCGCCGCCGGCGATCATCAGCGCCATTCTTGATGCGCTCAAGCCGCTCGGCATCGAGCAGATCGACATGCCGGCGACGCCGAGCCGCGTCTGGGCGGCGATCAACGCGCACAAAGCCAAGCTGGCGGCGGAGTAATGAATGTCTTCGCCCCCCACGAAAGCGGGAGCGGACATATTTTTTTACCGCATACTGTCCGGCGACGCCGCTTGGCGGCCGAGTTGCTGCCAGGCCATCGGCGCTCCGGCTTGCTTCACCGCCTCGACAGGCGGGAGTTTGTCGTCCCAATTGGCGCCGATGAAGCGCTGGCCGGTGATGCCGTCGGAGGCGTTTGAGCAAAGCCACAACAATGGCGTCACCATCACGTCGGGCGAAATCAGCTTCGAACGATCCGGCGCCATCGTGCGCGACACCAGCCGCGTGTCGGCGGCGCCGCCCGGCACCAACACATTGGCGGTGACGCCGGTGCCGTCGAGCTCCTGCGCCATGGCAAGCAGATGCGCCTCGTTCGCGGCCTTGGAGCCGCCGTAGGGCTGCATGAAACTGCGCCACATCGTGTCGAGGCTTGTGGTCACGTTGATGATGCGGCCCCAATGCTGCGCCAGGAGCGTCGGCAGCACCGCCCGCGTCATCAGAAAAGTGCCGATCACATTGACTTCGATGACCCGGCGAAATTCTTCCGGCGTCGTTTCCCACAATCTTCCGACCGGCCGGCCTTCGCCGCGCAAGACCCCGGTGCTGATGCCGGCATTGTTGATCAGAATATCGAGCCGGCTGAAGCGCTCCGCGCAAGCGCGCACGATTTTTGGCCCGCTATCGTCCCATGTGATATCGGCGACGATGCCGAGGAACCGCTCGCCAGCGCCGATGTCTTCGGCGGCATTCTGCGTCTCTTCAAGAACCGGTCCGTCAAGTTCGACACCGGCGACGCAGGCGCCCGCGTTGAGCAAGCCGAGCGCCATGACGCGGCCGAGGCCGCGGCCGGCTCCCGTGACGATGGCGACTTTTCCGTCGAGCATCCCGACCATTGTGCGAGTCCCAGTCAATTGCCCAGCCAATCGCCCCGGCAATGCGCAGGGGGTGGCTTGTAGCGTTTCTACAAGTCCGCGGCGAGATCAGATTTAATACTGATCTGTAAATGATGGTGGACGAAGCCGCCGGCGCTGGCGAGTGCGCGCCGCCCGGCGTCGAGATGTGCGTTCCACATCTGCCAGGCATGCGTCATATGCGGCCATATCTCCAAGGTCACGGCAACGTCGGCCGCGCCCGCGGCGGCGGCAAAGCGCGTCGCATCGGCAAGGAGCGTTTCCGCCGAGCCCACTTGAATGAGGGTCGGCGGAAAGCCGTTGAGATCGGAAAAGAGCGGCGAAACGCGCGGGTCCCTCCGATCCATGCCGGCCGGAATGTAGGCCGAGGCGAGTTCTTCAAGATAGCCTTTGTGGATCAGCGGATCGGCGGCGTCTTTGGTCGCGAGCGTCGAGCCCGACATGGTCAGGTCCGTCCACGGCGAACAAAGCCAGGCGCAGCCGGGCAGATCTTCACCCAAGTCGCGGAGCTGGTTGATCAACGCGATCGTCAACCCGCCTCCGGCGCTATCGCCGCCGACGGCGATATGCGCGGCGGCGATTCCTTGGTCACGCAGAAAGCGCCAAGCCGCGAGCGCGTCGTCGAGCGCCGCCGGGAACGGATGTTCGGGCGCCAGCCGATAGGCGACGGCAAGCGTCCGCACTTTCGCGGCGCGGCCTGCCTCGGTCACCATGCGGCGATGACTGACGATCGAACCGGAGCAGTAGCCGCCGCCGTGAAAAAATAACAGCACACGGGATGGATCGCTGCCCGGAACGCTCGACCACTCCGCCGGCACGCCACCAGCATCAGCCGACGTGAGCGCGACATCTTCGGCAACCGGCCAAACCGAGCCGACCTCCTCGATCCGCGCCCGCCGCTCGGCCCAACCGACCGGGCGGGGTTTTGCCCCTAACAGGGCCCAGACAGCTGCGATCTCGCGGAGGTCCGTTTGGCTCTGATCCTGGTTCGTTTCGACCATGAAAGCCCCCATTTTACGGGCTTTTGTAGCCGTTTTGGGCTATGGCGCGAAGCCTGAGTTCCACCGTTCTCAGGTTGCGCGGGACTGGCCACCCGCCTATATTCCGGGAGCTTTCCAGTCATCCCCGATGACGTTGAGTGGCTTCGCCCCGCCCGGGCGGGCGGAGCCCAGAGGAGATTTACCTATGGCAAACGCGCCCTTGATGCCAAAAGCTACAGCTGTGTGGCTGGTCGAGAATACGTCACTGTCGTTCGACCAGATCGCCCAGCTCTGCAACTTGCATCCGCTGGAAGTGAAGGCGATTGCCGACGGCGACGCGGCGCAGGGCATCAAGGGCCTCGATCCGATCCTCACCGGGCAATTGACCCGTGAGGAAATCGCAGCCGCCGAGGCCGATCCGAACCACCGTCTGCATATCGCCGATCCCAAAGTGCGTCTGCCGGAAGCCAAACCGAAAAAAGGCCCGCGCTACACGCCGGTGTCGCGCCGCCAGGACCGGCCGAACGCGATCCTGTGGCTGGTGCGCAATCACCCGGAGCTGAAAGACAGCCAGATCATGCGGCTCGTTGGCACCACCAAGTCGACCATCAAGGCGATCCGCGAGCGCACCCATTGGAATTCGGCGAACCTGATGCCGCTCGATCCGGTGACGCTTGGCCTGTCCTCGCAGATCGATCTCGATCTCGAGGTGCAGAAAGCGGCGAAAGAGAAGCCGGTCCCGGTCGAGGCGCAGGGCGCGACGCTCCTGCCGGCTTCGGTCACGACCGCGCCGAAGGAAGAACCCGAGCCCGAGCCCGTCAGCAACAAGAAGGCGGGCGACGATCTCAACGTCGAGGCCGTGTTCGCCAAGCTCAAGCAGCTCGGCGGCAAGAACGAGTAGTTGGGGTCACCCCCTATCACTCCGCAACACGACGCAGGCGCCGCCGGCGGCGATCAGCTTGTTGCAGAATTTCTGCAGAAACGACCGATCGTCATCGCCGATGCGGATATTGTAGCGCGTCGCAAAGCCCAAGCCGATGCCGTGGCTCCTAATGACGATCGGCTCACGATCGCCGATCAGCGTCGCATATTGTTTCTGGATCGCGCGATAGGTTGCCCAAGCCCGGCTTTCCGACCAATTGGCGGTGAGCTGCATGCCCCAGCGCGGCACATAGGCGGCGATGCGCTGCGCCTCGGCCTTCGGCGCCAGGATCAGATTGGCCAAGCGCGTGCACGGCACGCCCTGCGGGATCGTGGTCTCCGACGTTTCGGGCGGTTTGGGCGACGCCCATTCGTCGGCGGTCCAGCCGGTGATGATGGCGACATAGTTGCGCGTCTCGCTCGGCAGGCCGCGGCGGCCGGCGAGGAACGCACTCACCCGCCCGGGCCCGGCATTATAGGCTGCCGCGGCGAGACCGAGATTGCCGAATTGCGCTTTCAGATCGTGCAGATAGCTCGCCGAATTTTTCAGCGCCTCGATCGGATCGAACGGATCGACAAGCCCGCGATAATCCGCCGTTGACGGCATGAATTGGGCGATGCCCTGCGCGCCCTTGGCGCTTACGGCCTGCGCCTTGAAGCGGCTCTCCTGCCAGATCACGCGCGCAAAAAATTCCACCGGCAACTGGTTTTCGGCCGCGTCCTGTTCGAGCGCGCGGCAGATATCGTCGACGGTCGGCGGGGTATGCGGCGCGGTGGGGCTTTGCTGCGTTTGAGATTGCGTTGTCTGAGGTTGCGCCGTCTGAGGTTGGATAGCGGGCGGCGATGCCGGTGTGGACACTGCAGGCGGCGCGGGCTCGCTCTGGGTATGGGCGGGTTTGTTGCCTTCATCCGCAGGCGAGGTCTGGGCGGGAGCTTGCGCAATAGCTCGCGCGCCCCATAGCGCCAAGAATAACGCCGAGGCGAACAGAATGACCCGTCCCGCAACGTATGCCATGCCCGGTAAGGTATAAAATCGAAGATGGCGCCGCCACCCGAGCAGGATCGCCGCAACCGACGATAGCTCGATGAAACACACGATCCACAAAACTGGAGTATGAAGTCGCCCGCCGAAAATCCGGCGCTTCATAGGCGTTGGGCAGGATGGGAACTTGGGGCATGTGTTGAATCCACAGGTTGCCTGTCCGAGCCTTACGCACCCAGCCCCTTCCCCTTCAGCGCGCTCCCAATCTCATCCAAAACCGCCGGATCGTCGATGGTCGCCGGCATCTGCCATGAATCGCCGTCGGCGATTTTCTTGATCGTGCCGCGCAGGATTTTTCCCGAGCGCGTCTTCGGCAGCCGCGCCACCGTGATGGCGAGCTTGAACGCCGCGACCGGCCCGATCTTGTCGCGGATCAGCGCGATGCATTCCTTCTCAATCTCGAGCGGCGAGCGATCGACGCCGGATTTGAGCACGATGAAGCCGCACGGCACTTCGCCCTTGAGCTCGTCCTTGATGCCGAGCACGGCGCATTCGGCGACGTCCTGGTGCGAGGCCAAGACCTCTTCCATGCCGCCGGTCGAAAGCCTATGGCCCGCGACATTGATAATGTCGTCGGTGCGGCCCATCACGAAGACGTAGCCGTCCTCATCCTTGAAGCCGGCGTCGGCGGTTTTGTAATAGCCGGGGAATTCCTCAAGATAGCTTTCGCGCATGCGCGCGTCGGCGTGCCACAAGGTCGGCAGGCAGGCTGGCGGCAGCGGCAGTTTCACAACGATCGAGCCCATCTTGTTCGGCGGCTGTTCGTGACAGCCCTCGTCGACGATGCGGATGTCATAGCCCGGCATCGCCACGGTCGGCGAGCCGTGCTTGATCGGCAATTGGCCAAGCCCCATCGGGTTGCCGGCAATACACCAGCCCGTTTCGGTCTGCCACCAGTGATCGATCACCGGGACTTTCAAAAGATCTTCCGCCCATTCGAGCGTCGGCGGATCGGCACGCTCGCCGGCGAGAAACAGCGTCCGGAATTGTCTCAGATCGTGCTGCGCAAACAGCTTGCCTTGCGGGTCCTCTTTCTTGATGGCGCGGAACGCGGTCGGCGCGGTGAACAGCGCGACGGCTCCGTGCTCGGCGATCACGCGCCAGAATGCGCCGGCGTCCGGCGTGCCGACCGGCTTGCCTTCGTACAAGATGCTCGTTGAGCCATGCAGGAGTGGCGCATAGACGATATAGGAATGGCCGACCACCCAGCCGATATCGGATGCCGTCCACCACACTTCGCCGGGCTCGATGCCATAGAGATTTTTCATCGACCATTTCAGCGCGACCATGTGGCCGCCATTGTCGCGCATCACGCCTTTCGGCCGGCCGGTCGTGCCCGACGTGTAGAGGATGTAGAGCGGGTCGGTTGCCTTGACCGGCACGCAGTCCCACGCTGAGCGAGCGTGGACAAGCGCGTGATCACGCATCTTCGCCCAGTCGCGATCGCGGCCTTCGATCAAGTCCGCCTGCGCCTGCGGGCGCTGCAGGATCAAACACGCCTCAGGCTTGTGCCTTGCAAGCGCGATCGCCTCGTCGAGCAGCGGCTTGTACTGCACGATGCGGCCCGGCTCGATGCCGCAACTCGCCGAGAGGATCACTTTCGGCGTGGCGTCATCGATGCGCGTCGCCAATTCTCGCGCCGCAAAGCCGCCGAACACGACCGAATGCACGGCGCCGATGCGGGCGCAGGCCAGCATCGCGATCACCGCCTCCGGCACCATCGGCATGTAGAGAATGACGCGGTCGCCTTTGAGGACGCCGAGATCGCGCAGCATACCGCCGAGCACCTGGGTCTCGGTCAAAAGGCGGTGATAGGTGATGACGCGTTTTCCGGTCGTGACCGGTGAATCGTAGATGACCGCCGCCTGCTCGCCACGGCCTGAATCGACGTGGCGGTCGACCGCATTGAAGCAGGTGTTGCAGACGCCGTCAGGAAACCAGCGCCCGTAAATGCCGGCGTCGGGATCGAACACCGTCTTCGGCATTTCGAACCAGTCGATATCGGCCGCCGCTTCGCCCCAAAATGCCTGCGGATCGCGCTGCCAGCGGGCGTAGACCTCATGATAGCGGCTGGTTCGGGCATCCATTCGCGCGCCTCCCGGCATTTTCAGCTATTTTCGGCCACCCTGCGCTGTTTGCAAGCTTTGCCGTGCAGGAGCGTCCGCCATGCATGGCGAAACGCATATCAACGCTGGCCCAATGGCCGCGCTTTGATCTATGTCACGCCCGACCCGCCGCTTTTTCATTTAATAGCCTGTGATCACCGATCCCCTGTTCTATCTCCTCGCGATCCCCGCCGTGACCGCGCTCGGCCTCGGCAAGGGCGGCTTCATCGGCATCGGCATGATCGCGGCGCCACTCTTGGCGCTGGTCGTGCCGCCGCTGCAAGGCGCGGCCATTCTGCTGCCGATCCTGATCTGCCAGGACATCATCTCGATCTGGACCTATCGGCACACTTGGAGCGCGTGGAATCTGAAAGTGCTGCTGCCGGGCGCCGTCCTCGGCACGAGCGTAGCCGCCGCATTTGCCAGTTCGGTATCCAATGCCGGAATCGAGGTTACCATCGGCGCGCTTGGGCTCTCCTTCGCGGTCTACTTTTGGCTTGGACCGCGGCTCCTGCCCCGGTTGCGGCGGGCCGCCGACGAGACGCACCGTCCGCCCGTCGCGCTCGGCATCTTGTGGGGGGCGATGTCCGGCTTCATGTCGCTTTTGATCCAGGTCGGCGCGCCGCCGTTTCAGATCCACATCCTGCCGCAGCGTCTCGACAAGCTCACTTTGGTCGGCACCAGCGTCATCTTTTTCGCCTTCGTGAACTGGATGAAGATTGTGCCGTATTTCGCGCTCGGGCAGTTCTCGACGCGCAATTTCGCGACCTCGGTCGCGCTCCTGCCGCTCGCGGTCGCCGCCAATTTCTTAGGGATATGGCTGGTCCGCAAGACGCCGCAGGATCGGTTCTATCAGCTCTCCTATTTGCTGATGGTTCTGATCTCGCTTGCCTTGCTGTGGCAGGGTTGGCGGGGGCTCGGTCGGTAAGGACCGACGAAATCGCAAGGACCGTATCGCGAATGGCCGGCGAAATCGGCCTGCGGCCTACCCGATCCGCTCTTTGCTCATCGCCATTCGCCAATTCGTTATTCGCTCGGTGCGCGGTTTTCGCTAGATTCAGTCGGCCAGTAATTTGCCACTGCCCCGCGAGCCCAATAATTCATGAGCACGCTTTTGCAGGATGCCAACTTCGACAAAGAACGCCTGAACTGGTGGTATGTCGGCCCGCGCAACGGCCATATTTCGATTTTCACCAAAAAGGCGCTGGAACTGCTTTGGGCGCGGCACGGCCACAAAGTCGTCTCGATCAACGCCGGCATGCATATAGCCTATCGCACCCTGCCGTGGTTCGTCAGCAGCAAGCCCCAAGCGACGACCCAAACGTCTGACCAGGCGTCGTCCGCGGCGTGACGCCGTCACCCGAGCCGCTATTCGCAAGCCGGCAATTTTTCGCTAGTCTCGGGGCGGAGAGAAACGCCCCTGCGACACAATAAATGACAACGCCCTACGATACCGGCCTCGACCGTAACGCGGCGAATTTCCAGCCGCTGACGCCGCTGTCGTTTCTGGCCCGCGCCGCGGAGGTCTATCCGGACCAGACCGCCATCATCCACGGCTCTCGTTCATGGACTTACCGCGAGTTCTTTGCGCGCGCGAAGCAGCTTGCCTCCGCGCTCCATAAGTGCGGCATCAAGCGCGGCGACACGGTGTCGGTCGTCCTGCCCAACGCGCCGGCGATGCTCGAAGCGCATTACGGCGTGGCCATGGCCGGCGCCGTGCTCAATTCGATCAATACGCGGCTCGATGCAACAATCGTCGGCTTCACCTTCGACCACGGCGAAACAAAAATTCTCATCACCGACCGCGAATTTTCCAAGACCGTGAAAGGCGCACTTGCCATGTGCAAGGCGAAGCCGCTCGTCATCGACTATGACGATCCGGAATTCGCCGGCGCGGGTGAACGGCTCGGCAATCTCGACTACGAACAATTCCTGGCGGAAGGCGATGCCGATTTCGCCTGGCTGATGCCGCAGGACGAGTGGGACACCATCGCGCTCAATTATACGTCCGGCACTACCGGCGATCCCAAAGGCGTCGTCTATCACCATCGCGGCGCCTATCTCCTCGCGATGGCCAATGTCATCACCTGCGGCATGCGCATGCATCCGGTTTATCTGTGGACGCTGCCGATGTTCCACTGCAACGGCTGGTGCTTTCCGTGGACGCTGTCCGTCGTCGCGGGCACCCATGTCTGCCTGCGCGCCGTCCGCGCCGCGCCGATCTTCGACGCGATCGCGAGGCACAAGGTCACGCATCTGTGCGGCGCGCCGATCGTGATGTCGACGCTGCTCAACGCGCTCGAGCACGAGCGCAAGCCGCTGCCGCATCAGGTCGAGTTCGTGACCGCAGCCGCTCCGCCGCCCGAACAGGTGCTCGCGGAAATGAAATCCGCGGGCTTTAACGTCACGCATGTCTACGGCCTGACCGAAACCTACGGCCCGGCCAGTGTCAACGACTGGCATTACGAGTGGAACGCGCTCGATCCGGCCGAACAGGCGGCGAAGAAAGCGCGGCAGGGCGTGCGCTATCCGGTACTCGAAGCGCTCGACGTGCTCGATCCCGACACCATGCGGCCGGTGCCGCGCGACGGCGAGACGCTCGGCGAAGTCATGTTCCGCGGCAACGTGGTGATGAAGGGCTATCTCAAGAACGCCGCGTCGACCGAAAAGGCCTTCGCCGGCGGCTGGTTTCATTCCGGCGATCTCGGCGTCATCCATTCGGACGGCTACATCCAATTGAAGGACCGCTCCAAGGACATCATCATTTCCGGTGGCGAGAACATTTCCTCGATCGAAGTCGAGGACGCGCTCTACAAGCACCACGCGGTCGAAGTGGTGGCGGTGGTGGCAAAGCCCGACGTCAAATGGGGCGAGACGCCCTGCGTGTTCGTGGAGCTAAAGCCCGGCGCGACGGCGAGTGCTGAGGAATTGATCGCCTGGTGCCGCACCCATCTCGCCGCCTACAAATGCCCGCGGCATGTCGTGTTCGCGGAGATCCCAAAGACCTCAACCGGCAAGATTCAAAAATTCAAGCTGCGCGAGATGGCGAAGGGGATGTGAGCCAAACCTGTTGCTTTGCGGCTTCGCTCTCGCCGAGATCATAGGCGAGCGAAGCGACGCCGTTCTTCCAACGACTACGCGCGGGCATGGCGATCGAATTTGAAATAAAACATCTACTGCCCCCGTACTCCGCTGAGGCGGAGAGAAATCAGTCGGGGAGCGAGCGAAGAAAACTCGCCGTGCAACAGAACGAGCTAAATCAGTGAACGAGTACGTCTTGCCGGAGGCGAGCGATCTCGTCCTTCACTTGCAATTTCTTGCGTTTCATTTCCAAAAGTTGGAGGTCGTCCGTGGAGGGGTGGGTGAGCGCTTCTGAGATTTGCTGCTTGAGCGCTTCGTGACGTTTCTCAAGTTCCGCAAGATGCGATTCAATCGCCATGTCTCCTGCCTCCTTGCGTCAGTTATTTCCAGTCCTAATGATCCTACCCCAGGCTACAAAGCGCAAGCTTAGTACGCTTTTATCCTTACGGAAATCCCCATTCTGCACTGGCGTGGATTTCGCCCCTATAACGAGCTTCCGGGCTTGTGGTGATTAGCCAAAACGCGATAATCGAGAGTGACTTACTGGCCGCTTGACCGGCCGGAAGCCCGTCGGTTCCAACCGCGCATGGGTTGGGGCGAAGTGCCAAAGGGCCGACCAAGGCGGCGATGACCCGAGAGGAAGAAAACGAGCTGCGGGCTCAGCTTGGGCGCCTGAACCAGGAGCACCGCGACCTCGATGCCGCGATTGCTGCACTGCAGGATTCGCCCGGTTCCGACCTCATTCAGGTGCAGCGCTTGAAGAAGCGCAAATTGCAGTTGCGCGACCGCATCACCTTCATCGAAGACCAGCTCACGCCGGATATCATTGCCTGAACGCTCGCGGCGAGCTGATTTCTTTTCGTTGAGCCTTGCGCGCATACATCGCCGCATCGGCCCGCGCCAGAACTTCGGCGGGCGTGTCGAGCGCGCCGAGCAGCGCCACTCCGGCTGACGCGCGGACGACCAGCGTCGAACTGCGCCAGCGCACCGGCGTCGCATAAACCGCGGCCTCGAGCGCTGCCGCCTTGGCGGCCGCGGCCGCGCCGTTGACGTTCCACAGCACCACCGCGAATTCGTCGCCGCCGACGCGCGCGACAATATCCGACGTTCTCACGTGTTTGAGGAGCGCGCCGGCGATCGCTTTCAAGACGACGTCGCCCGCGGCATGGCCATGCCGGTCATTCACCGGCTTGAAACCGTCGAGATCGACATAAATCAGAGCCGCGCTGGTGCCGTAGCGTTTGATGTAGGCCAGCGAGCGCTTGAGCTCGCGTTCGAAGCCGCGGCGATTGCGGATCTCGGTCAGCGGGTCGATGTCGATCCGCGCTTCGAGCTCGCTGATGCGCGCGCGCGAGGCTTCAAGCTGCTCCGCCAACGCGTCGACCTCTGCCGCGAGCCGCATGGCGGTTGAACGCGATTGCGTGCGCGACGGCGATTTCGCCTCATGCAAGCCGCCGTCCTTGCGAATTTGTGCGTTGCGCAATTTCGGCCGCGGCCGGCCCGAAGCGATCGGCTTGCGGCCGGGCTTCGCCACTTTGTCATTTTTCATGAAAGGCCGTCTCTGCCGCGCGAATCGCGTCGCGAGCATAGCCTGCGCCGTTCGATCGTTCAGCGGGCGCTGTGGATGCCGAAAAATTGAAAGATACGAACAAGCCCGTTTCTTCCCGGCTTTTTCGCTGGCGCATGATTTTTCGGAAAACCGGTCTCCACTTTTCCCCGTCATGCTCTAATGATGGCTGGATTCAGGCAAGCTCGTTCAGTCTGCGTTCACCAATAAATGAGGACTTTATGGGTAGAGGGGCGGTTTGAATTTTGGGTTGGAACCCCTTTGTCGAGGTGATGTCATGAGAAAGATTCTGACTGCTCTTGCGGTGGCAGGAAGTCTTGCGGTCGCGGCCATTGCAACGTCCGGTCCGGCGCTGGCGTGGCGCGGCGGCTGGGGTGGCTGGCATGGCGGCGGCTGGGGCTGGGGCGCTCCGGCACTAGGCTTTGCGGCCGGCGCGCTGGTCGGCGGCGCCATAGCGGCCCCGTATTATTATGGCGGTTACGGCTACTATCCGTATGCCGCCGGCTACTATGGCTATGCGCCGTATCCGTACCCGAGTTGCGCGTGGCACAGCGTGTGGAATGGATACACCTGGGTTCGCGCCTGCATCTGATACCGGCAAACAAGGGTGGGCTATCCTTCCGCGTTACCCGAGGGTGTCCCCGCAGGGGGGACGCCCTAAGTTGTTAGTTTATCGAGCGGAATGCGGTTTCGGCACCTAACTTCCGCCAAATAGTCGCGCTTTAATCGAATCGGGTCTGAAGCATAAGGTCGGGGGTTTACGGGGACTTCCCGCTGATTCACGTTCCAGATCGGCACCCGGCCGGTCATAAGAGGAAGCACATGCACAAGTCGCTCTTAGGGCTTGCCGCGGCAACCGCCGTCGGGCTTGCCACTTTGGCCGACCCGAGCCCAGCAAATGCCGGCTGCTATGGCTGCGCCGTGGGTGCGGGAGTCATCGGCGGCATCGCCGCTGGCGCCATCATCGGTAGCGCCATCGCCAACAGCCCGCCTCCGCCGCCGGCTTACTATCCGCCGCCCCCGCCCCCGGGTTATTACCCGCCACCGCCGGCTGCCTATGGCCCGCCGCCCGGACCCGGTCCCGGCTATGCGCAACTCGCGCCGGGCTGTAACTGGGGTCAGCGTAAGGTCTGGGTCGAAGGCGTCGGCTATCGCTGGCGCACCGTTCAAGTCTGCCAGTAAAGCGGCCGTCCCCGATACGTCAGAATTCAACCGGCCGGCCGCAACAGCCGGCCGGTTTGTTTTTTAAGACTTCACGAATGCTTGGTGATCCCGTCCCTATGGCTACACGGGCACCCCGTTTCGGCCTATCTGTTTCGCGATGACGATTGAGACACCAAGAATTGAACCTCGACGACATACGGCGCCGTGCAGCGCCGGAACGATGCAACGCCTTCTCGATCGCGCGCACTCCGCCCTTCGTGCCGTCGCCGCATGGACATCTGTCCATCCGCCGCGCACTCGACCGCGCGGACGGGGGGCGACCGTGATCGGCTGGAGCGTTGTCATCGCGCTCGTCGTCTATGCCGGACTGACCGCGATGGTGTATCTCGCGCAGCGCTCGCTGATGTATTTTCCCGACACCGCCCACACCACGCCGGCCGAAGCCGGATTCCCGCAAGCTGAGGAAGTCCCGCTGACCTCAGCCGACGGCACAAAAATTCACGTCTGGCATGTCGCGCCGCGCGACAACAAACCGGTCATCATCTACTTCCACGGCAATGGCGGCTCGTTGCCGGGCCGCGTCGACCGCTTTCGTCGCCTCACCATGGACGGCATCGGTCTCGTCGGGGTCGAATATCGCGGCTACGGCGGCTCGGGCGGCGCGCCGAGCGAACCGGGCCTGATTGCCGACGCGAAAGCCGGCTATGCCTTCGCCGCGGCACGTTATCCCGTGCCGCAGATCGTCCTGTGGGGTGAGTCGCTGGGCTCTGGCGTCGCGGTCGCGCTGGCGGCGGAAAAGCCGGTTGGCCGCGTGATCCTCGAAGCGCCGTTCACCTCGACGGAGGCGCTCGGCGCGCGGCGCTATTGGTATATGCCGGTACGCTTCCTGATGAAGGATCAATTTCGTTCCGACGAGCGCATCGGCAAAGTGACGGCGCCGTTGATGATCATGCACGGTGTGCAAGATCAGACCGTGCCCTATGCGATGGGCGAGCACATGTTCGAACTGGCCAACAAGCCAAAGCACATCGTGCGTTTTCTCGACGGCGGCCACGAGGATCTCGATGCCAACGGCGCCCTCGACGCGGTGGCGCGGTTTCTCGCCGGTGATTTGGATTAAAGCATGATCCGGAAAATGCCTGCACTCGGACTTGATCCGAGGTGGGAGCCGGTTTCCGAAAACATCATGCTCCATCAAGATGCTGGAGCGTCAATCGATTCGGTCTGACGCGATTGCACTTTAGCGATCGGCCGATCAAAACGTCGGATAGGTCTGGCCGACCTTGCCGCCGACGCGGGCGAAGCCGGATTGCGCCGGCTCATATTTGTTGTTGATGTTAAGCGCCTTGGCATAGGAACCGGCCGCCTTGTCCTTAATGCCGAGGCGCTCATAGGCCAGACCGCGGCTGGTCCAGGCGCGCAGATCGCCGGGATTGAGTTGCACGGCCTGGTCGAGATCGTCGCCGGCCGACTTGTTGTCGCCGATGGCGAGATAGCTCAGACCGCGCGCGACGTAGGGCTCGGATTTCTGCCCGGACAACGTGATGGCAGTCGAGAAATCGTCGATCGCGAACGAATGTTGACTCTGGCTCTGATAAAGCAAGCCGCGATTGTAATAGGCCTCGGCATTGTCGGGCTTCAGCGCGATAGCCTTGTTGAAATCGCCGAGCGCCTGACTCGACTTGCCCTGTTCGCGATAGACGACGCCGCGGCCGAGATACGCCTGGGTATATGACGCGTCGATCGCCAGCGCCTTGTTATCGTCGGCGAGCGCAAGGTCGAGCCGATTGGTCTTGCGATAGATCAGCGCGCGATTGGCATAGGCCTGCGCGTAATTGGGGTCGAGACTGACGGCTTTGTCGAAATCGGCGAGCGCTTGTTCGTTGCGGCCGGCCTCACCGTAGACGGCGCCGCGCATATTGTAGGCCTGCGGATCGTCAGGATGCTTTTCGATGACTTCGCTCAGCGACGTCAGGTTCGATTGCGAGGTCGCATAGAGCGGGGCGTCGTTGTCGGCCGTCGGCGGATTGCCGAGTGTCGTGCAGCCGGCGAGTGCCAAGGCTGTAACTAAGGCTGCAACCGCAATCGCCGGGACCGCGAGTGCCGACCTCACCGGTAGCCTGGACGCACTACGGCTGACGATACTTTCGGCCCCGGCGAGAGCTGATCGTGTCATTCGATGCCCCGTGGCATCACGCCCCGCGCTGATATTCGTCCACGGCAGAAAAAGACGATAGTACCCGAGAATGCCAAAAAAACGGCGCGAGCCGTAACAGCATGATCCCGAAAAGCTTGCCCTCGGACTTGATCCGGGGGTGGTCGCCGGTTTCCGCCTTCACGAAGGCCGCTTCGGCGGGCGAAGGAAAGGTCAGATCAGATCATGCACAAAAAACAAGAGCCTCATCGAACCGATAAGGCTCTGCCGCGCCGCCGAAAATCTTGTCTTTATGATCAGCCGAAACGGGGCGTGCGTGCCGAACCGGCGGACCGGCCGCCGCCAACGCCGGCGCCCGGACCGCCCACGGTCGGCTTCGGCTTCATCGGCAAGAGCCCCTCGCGCTGCAACCGCTTGCGCGCCAGCTTACGGGCCCGGCGGATCGCTTCCGCCTTCTCCCGAGCCTTCTTTTCCGAGGGTTTTTCGTAATGGCCGCGGAGCTTCATCTCGCGGAAAATGCCCTCGCGCTGCATCTTTTTCTTCAGCGCCTTGAGGGCCTGGTCGACATTGTTGTCACGGACGAGAACCTGCACGCGTGCTCCATTTGCAGTCTATTCGTGTGATTGCTTGGTCGGATGGGGCGCAACGCCCGAACCACCTTGGCGCGGCGTGTAGCAGAATAAGGCCGGAAAGTCCACCAGCCCCAGTCATTAAACGCGCGGCAAACCCGTGCCAGACCTGCGCCCCGACCGCCAAATTCCCGGTTCAAAAGACCCTGGTGACATGGCCCATTTTGCGGCCGGGACGTATCGCGGCTTTGCCGTAGAGGTGCACCGAGGCGCCCGGCACGGCGAGCCAGCGTTTATAATCCTCGACCTCGGCGCCGATGAGATTGACCATCTCCACCCGGCCGTGGCGGACCGGCTTCCCCAAAGCCCAGCCGGCGACCGCCCTGATATGCTGCTCGAATTGCGAGATCGAGGCGCCGTCGAGCGTCCAGTGACCGGAATTGTGCACCCGGGGCGCGATCTCGTTGACCAGAATGCCGCCGTCGCGCAGCACAAACATCTCGACCGCCAGCACGCCGACATAAGCGAACTTTTGCGCGATGATTTCGGCGATCCGCAGCGCCTCCCGCGCGCTCGCCGCCGAGACCGCCGCCGGCACGCGCGACACTTTTAAAATGTGATCGCGGTGTTCATTCTCCGTCACATCGTAACATTCGACCGCGCCGTCCTGCCCGCGCGCCGCGACCACCGAGACCTCGCGCTCGAACGGCACGAAGGCTTCGAGGATACAGGGCTGGCCGCCAACTTCGCGCCACGCCGCTTGCGCATCGCTGCCGTTCTTGATTGCCGCCTGGCCCTTGCCGTCATAACCAAAGCGCCGCGTCTTCAGCACGGCCGGACGGCCGACCCGCGCGATTGCGGCCTGCAGCGCCGCGGCCTCGCCGACTTCGGCGAACGGCGCGGTGCCGATGCCGAGGCTCGAGACAAAGTTCTTCTCGGCGAGCCGGTCCTGCGTCGTCGCCAGGATTTTTGGATCGGGCAGAACCGGAACGCGCGCGGCAAGAAAAGTCGCGGTCTCCGCCGGCACATTCTCGAACTCATAGGTCACGACATCGACATCGGCGGCGAAGCGATCGAGCGCCTCGGTGTCGGTATAGTCGGCGCGCGTGACGCGATGCACGACGTCGAAGGCCGGTGAGTCGGGGCTCGGCGAAAAGATGTGACACTTGAGGCCGAGCCGAGCCGCGGCGAGCGCCAGCATGCGGCCAAGCTGGCCGCCGCCGAGGATACCGATCGTGGCCTCAGCCTGGAGTGCGGAAGGCGCAGCGCTCACGCGCCGTCCTTCGGTTTTTCGGCAACGGAAGCGGTCTGGCGCGCGCGCCAGGCTTCGAGGCGGCCGCCCAGCGCCGGATCGCTCAACGCCAGAACGCTCGCGGCGAGCAGCGCCGCATTGACGGCGCCGGCTTGGCCGATGGCGAGCGTGCCGACCGGAATCCCGGGCGGCATCTGGACGATGGAATAGAGCGAATCTTGTCCGGACAGTGCTTTCGATTCGACCGGCACGCCGAACACCGGAAGGCTGGTCAGCGCGGCCGTCATTCCCGGCAGATGCGCGGCGCCGCCCGCTCCGGCGATAATGACCTTAAAGCCCTCGGCTTTCGCGCCTTTGGCAAAAGCATAAAGCCGTTCGGGCGTCCGGTGGGCGGAAACAATGCGCGCGTCAAAACCCACGCCGAGCGCGTCGAGCGTTTCGGCGGCATGTTTCATGGTCGCCCAGTCCGACTGGCTGCCCATGATAATGGCTACTGATTTCGCTTCCGGCGGCGCCACGCGAAAATTCCCCTGCGCGAAGGAAGCGCTGGATTATAGGCCCACCCCTTGGCGTTACAAGGCGGCTATGATGATGTCACCAGTCGTTTGGTTAAGAGACATGACTGGCTAAGAGATATGGCGGCTGGTTAAGGGACATAGAGCTGGCTGAGAGACTTGGAGCGGTGCGGCAATGCAGATGGGCCAATATCATTACTTGCCGCTGGCGCCCGGCTTCTTCGCCATTCTGGTCGGCATCTTTTTCATCGTGCTGGTGCTGCGCTCGGTGCGGTTCGCCTATGAAAGCTTAGGGATCAGCTCCGGCACGGCGATGTGGCTGTTGTTCGGCTCGCTGATCGGCAGCATTTTCAACATCCCGGTCGCCGAACTGCCGCCCGAGCGGGTAATGTCCGACCAGGTCATCAACTTCTTCGGCATGAGCTACCAGGTGCCGGTTGTCAGCAATCTCGCCGGCACCGTGATCGCGGTCAATGTCGGCGGCGCCGTGATTCCGACGCTGATGTCGATCTATCTCCTCGTCAAACGCGATCTCTGGACCAAGGGCTTGATCGCAACCGCTCTCGTCGCCGTGGTGCTGCACATGCTCGCCGATCCGGTGCCTGGGCTTGGCATCGCCGTGCCGGTCTTCGTTCCGGTGGTGACGACGGCCGCCGTCGCGCTCCTGCTGACGCGCCGGGACGCCGCGCCGCTTGCTTATATCGCCGGCAGTCTCGGCACGCTGATCGGCGCCGACCTTTCAAATCTCGACAAGGTGCGCGGGCTGGGCGCGCCGGTGGCGTCCATCGGCGGCGCCGGCACCTTCGACGGCATATTCCTCACCGGCATCCTCGCGGTGCTCCTCGCCAGCATTTTCCCGCATCCCAGGCAGGTGCGGCCGTTCTAGCGATCTAACGACCGACCGCGGCATGAATCGCTTGGCAGTGACGCACGATATTGTCGTGCGCCGCGACGAATTGTTTGAGCGGCGTATCGATGGTGTAGAAATAGATATTGGCGATGAAGCCATAGATGCCGGCATCGATGCTGGTCGGCTGCGGCCCGTGCACATAGCCCGACGCCGGAATGAGATGCGCCAGGACCTTAAGGTCGGCAAGCCCCCGCGCGAATGCGGCGTCGGGCGCATAGCGGCCAATGCCTTGGAAATGATAGCGCTGCGCGTTGAACTCGCGCGCCTTCTGCAATGCCGCCTCGGTGAGACCGGGATGTTGCGCGAGCAGCGCGTCGCGAAACGCCGGCCAGTAGCGGTCGTCCTTCCAGCGCGAATAGGACATCACCCAATAGAGATCGTCGAGCATCCGCGTGACCAAATGATCGGTATCGCGTTGCGCGGGAGTGAGCGCGTCGTCGATGGCTAGGCGATATTTACGGGTGAGAAAAGTGATGATCGTGTCGCTGTCGCCGACGGTCTCGCCGTCGTCGGTGATATAAGGAAGCTGCCCGCGCGGCGCCGCCGACGTATCGACGATGTGCTCGTGGCGGAACGGGACGTTGCACAGGCGCAAGAAGGCGAGCACCTTTAGACCGTAGCCATTGTTGTCCGCGACGCCGAACAGTTCGGGATAGGAGTAAAGCGTCAGCATGGCGCACACTCGATTTGCCGCAGCTCTGGGGCGGGGGTGGATTGTCAGCCGGCGTCGTGATTGTCAGATGACGTCTTGCAGAATAACGCACAAGATAACGGATACGAAACCTAGAGGCTGCCCACGATGGCCGACCCGACCGATATCGAGGACTATCACGCTCACGTCTATTACGATCCGGCGAAAAGCCGCACCCGCGCCGAGCGCTTACGGACCCGCGTTGCCGAGGTATTTCCCGCCGCGAAGCTCGGGCGCTGGCACGACGAACTGGTCGGGCCGCATCCGCAGTCGATGTATCAGATCGCGTTTCCAACCGACATGCTGGCCACCTTCGTACCCTGGCTGATGCTCAACCGTGACGGCTTGACCGTGCTGCTTCATCCCGAAACCGGCGACGATCTGACCGATCACACCACGCATGCCGCGTGGTTCGGCGCCGTGCTGCCGCTGCGGCTCGAGGCGTTCAAAAAATCGAAGAATGTGCGGAGCTGATGCTTTCAAAGGCCGCGTTCGCGTTTGACCCGGTCGATATAATTCTTGATCTCGGGCGGTAGAGTTTGCAGCCCCGTCTGTCCGGCGGCGGAGAGATATGGCCGCAGCTTTTAACCAACCAAGAAGGCCGGTTGGCGATCGGCCGGAATGAGGCGATCAGCACCGCTACAAGAAAGACGCGCACGGCGCTCAGCACCGCGCCCGCGATACGGTCGAACATGCCGATATCGTCGCCGGCGAGCGCATCCACGAGATCGCGCAAAAGCACGCTGACGAGAAGGCCAATCGCGACGAACACCAGAAACAGCGCGATCCAGGTCTGGTCCGGCGGTATCGCGAATTGGCCGAATATGGCAGCGGTCAGCTGCGGCGTCAGCACGACGGCGATCGGGGCGGCAATCAAATAGGCAAGTATGGCGGCAAGGCTGCGCAACAGGCCCGACTTGAAGCCCATGACGACGGCAAGGATCGTGACGGCGGTGACAACGGCGTCGAAGGTATTCATCGGAACCGATCGAAGCGGTGGATGTTCTTTCCCGATGGAATGATTTTCGGAGGTCGGATCATGAAGAAACTTTTCATCGCAGCTGCGATTATCGTGGCCGGAACCTCGGCTGCGCTGGCGCAGGGTTTCGTCTATTACGGCTCGCCGTCCGGTTATGTCTACCAATATAGCCCGGGTTACGCCGTGTACAGTTATGCCCCGGTCTACGCTGGGGCCTACGGCACCTACTACGCCGCACCCGGCTACTGGTATGGCGATTTCGACGATTCCGACAGCAGCGTCAGACAGCCAAACCCGCATTCTACGATCAGGTCGGTTCGCTAGTTGAGCGAGCATGCCCTCGGGCGAGCAGAGATTCGGCTCGCCCCGCCGGATCGTCCCTTTAGAACTGTGTTCGGCCATTGCGATTTGACGTATTTGATGACCTGCCTGAACTGACTGCAGGCCTGGCATTGGCCACGACGCGCTGAAACAGCGAGCGTGTCACCCCTCACGCCCCCGAAAAAGGACGCCGGCTATATATTTGACTTTGTCAACTATCTAGCCGACACTGCCGCACCCTGTTTCAATTCAGCAATGGTCACGCAGCGAGCCAGCATGACCGCCTCTCCCCACGCGCAGCAACATACGACCGTCGCCGTGGTCGGCCTCGGCAGTATCGGCGGCGCGGCGGCCGGCTGCCTCCTCGCCGCCGGCCGGAACGACGTTGTCGCCTGCCTGCGCCGGCCGATCGAGCACCTCACGCTGGAACGTCCGGACGGTACCGTCGAGTTGCCGCTGCGGACGCTCACCGATCCGGCGCGCGCCGAGCCGGTCGATTGGGTGTTGTTGTGCACAAAGGCGCATCAAACGGAATCGGCGGCGCCGTGGCTAGACCGTTTGTGCACGCCGGCGACGCGCGTTGCCGCGCTACAGAATGGCATCGGTCACGTGGCGCGTGTCGGCCCGCTCACCAACGGCGCCACGGTGCTGCCGGTGATCGTGTACTACAATGGCGAGCGGCTCGCGCCCGATCGCGTGCGGCTGCGCCGCGCCGGCAATCACGATCTTGTGGTGGCGGACGACGAGACTGGACGCGCCTTCGCAAGTCTCCTCGACGGCACCGGATTGCGCGTGCTGCTCAGCAACGACTTCGCCACGCTGTTGTGGCGCAAGCTTCTCATCAATGCGATCGCCAATCCGATCACCGCTTTGGTGCTGCAGCGGCAGGCGGTGCTGCGGCGCCCGGACATTCAGGACCTCTGCCGCACAGTGCTCGATGAGGCCGTGGCGGTGGCGCGCGCGGACGGCGCGCGGCTTGCCGATGATGAAATTCCGCGAACGATTTCGACGCTGATGATGTTTTCCGGCGAGCTTGGCACTTCGATGTATTTCGACCGGCTCGCCGGGCGAGAGCTTGAAGTCGAGGCACTGACCGGCGCCATCGTTGAGGCCGGCGAGCGCCACGGCATTGCGACGCCGATCAATCGTGCGCTGCTGACGCTCTTGCGCGCCATCCACGACGCGGCGGGAAAGTGAAGCGAGCGGGCCGAAATCCAGTCGAGCCCGCTGGAATCCAAGAGGCGTTTTCTTTTTTGATGGGCCTTGCATTCCCGGCGGAAAATTCCGCTAATTGACGGTCGCCACTCGACGAGTGGGCCTAGCCCCAAGGCAGTCGGAAGAACCACAACCGGAAGAACCGCAGCCGGGAGAACCACATCATGTCTGAAGCCGCACTGAAATCCGCACCGGCGCATGCGCATAGCCACGCCGAAGGACACGGACGCGTTTATGACTCGATCACCGACACGATCGGCGCGACGCCGATCGTCAGGCTCAAGCGCTTGCCGAAAGAGCGCGGCGTCAAGGCGAATATTCTGGCCAAGCTCGAATTCTTCAATCCGATCTCGAGCGTCAAGGACCGCATCGGCGTTGCGATGATCGATGCGCTGGAAGCGCAGGGCAAGGTCAAGCCCGGCGCGGTGCTGATCGAGCCGACGTCGGGAAACACCGGCATCGCGCTCGCTTTCGTTGCCGCCACGCGCGGTTACCGGCTGATCCTGGTCATGCCGGATTCGATGTCGATCGAGCGCCGCAAGATGCTGGCCTTCCTGGGCGCCGAACTGGTTCTGACGCCGGCGGCGCAGGGCATGAACGGCGCGATCAAGCGCGCCGAGGAACTCCTGAGCGAAACGCCGAACGCCGTCATGCCGCAGCAATTCCGCAACCCGGCCAATCCCGAAATCCATCGCCGCACCACGGCGGAGGAAATCTGGACCGATACCGGCGGTGCGATCGACGCCTTCGTGTCCGGCGTCGGCACCGGCGGCACCATCACCGGCGTCGGCCAAGTGCTCAAGCCGCGCAAGCCATCGTTGCGCGTGATCGCCGTGGAGCCGGAAGACAGCCCGGTTCTGTCCGGCGGCAAGCCCGGGCCGCACAAGATTCAAGGCATCGGCGCGGGCTTTGTGCCCGAGATTCTCGATCGCTCCGTTATCGACGAGGTCGTTCAAGTGAGCAATCAAAGCGCGATCGATACGTCGCGGGCGCTTGCCCGCCTTGAGGGCATTCCGTGCGGCATTTCCTCCGGCGCCGCCGTTGCCGCGGCGTTCACGGTCGGGGCGCGCACGGAATTCGCCGGCAAAAATATCGTTGTCATCGTGCCTGATTTCGCCGAGCGTTATTTGTCGACTGCGCTGTTCGAGGGCATCTGACGGCGCTTGGGAGTGCCTAAGCTCGCTCGATACGCGCGGCGTAGCAGCCGGGCGCGGCGAAATGCACGTGCAGATAGGCGGTGCGCGGATCGGCGAACAATTTCTCGATCGCCTGTTCGAGCTGCGCGCCTTCGGTCAATTCCCAACCGGTCATCATCGCCTCGGCATCGAAGCCGCGCACGGCGAGCGTGCGCTTGCGCAACTGCTCCGGCACCGCGTCGACAGCGTCGAAGGTTTTCTCGTCCTTGCGGACATAGATCGCAAACCGCATCCGGTAAGGCGATGCAACCGCATGATGCTCGTAATTGACGAGGATGAGCTCGTCGCCGGCCTTGGCGTCGGTCAGGCTGATGCGGCAAGGGCGCGGCCCGTCCGCGATCCGCCGCACCGCGCCGTGTTTCGCGAGTTCCGCGTCCGACAGCGTAAACAGTGGCGCGAATGGTTCGGCCGGCAGGCCTTGAATGCGAAAGTGCATGATGATGTCCTCCGTGTTGTCGGAGGAAACACATGGGACAGGCGAACGCCGCGCGACACCCGATTTCTGATTCCGCCGGCGCATGCTATCAAAGGTACCGCTCCAATAAGGATATCGACATACAAGGACGTCAACATGGCCCGGCGACCGACCGATCCGCGCACCGCGGCAGAGCTTGCTTTCAAGACGGCGACCGCCAAACCCATTGAAGGGCCGCCGAAGCCGCCGCCTGCGATCCCAGGCGTCAAGGAACTGGTGTCGCTGCGCATCGACCGCGACGTGCTCGACTTCTTTCAGGAAGACGGCCCGGGCTGGCAGGACCGCATCAACGCCGCGTTGCGCAAGGCCGCCGGGAAATAATAGCCCGGCAAATTGCGCGGTTCATTGTTTGCTCGTGACCACGTCGAGCGTTACCGGCGTCAATCCTGAGAACTGCAAAAGCTTCGCCGCCGCCGGCGACACGTCGATAAGCCGGCCCTTGTTGAACGGTCCGCGATCGTTGATGCGCACGACGACGGTGTGGCCGTTGCGCATATTGGTGACCCGCACTATGGTTCCGAACGGCAAAGTGCGGTGCGCCGCGGTGAGCTTGTCGGGCGAAAACCGCTCGCCGCTCGAGGTCATGCTGCCGTTCTGGGTGCAGATCGCGGCAATGCCTGGCCTGCCGGCGGCGGCCGCCGGCGCGGCCGTCGATAACGCCGTGATTGTTAATATGAACGCGCAGCAAAACGCCGTCTTCAAGGTCGTCATGCCCCGCTCGTTCGGATCAAATAAGCCGCCGTTTGGTGTCGTTTACCA
This sequence comes from Xanthobacteraceae bacterium, assembly GCA_035642635.1. Classification (GTDB taxonomy): domain Bacteria; phylum Pseudomonadota; class Alphaproteobacteria; order Rhizobiales; family Xanthobacteraceae; genus BOG-931. The sequence continues at coordinate 42,355 of DASQRX010000010.1, read as the reverse complement.
ACGCGCCACCCGTAACCAAGTTGCAGGTTACGCCTCGCCAATTTGGGCCGCAGGTTGTATGCCGGTACCCAATCAAAGCGATTCCTCATAAAGGGACAGTAAATATGGCGGAAAGTTCCAAAAAGAATGAAGCGAACGCACAGTTCGCCAAGACCCAGCGGGCGAGCGACGCCAAACAGGCCATGGCGGAATATGAAACCGCCGCGGCTGCCATACGCGCCAAGACCGAACGGCTGAAAGCCCTGCGCCTGGCAAGAGACGCCGCCGCGCCGCCGGAAGCGCCCGCGACCGCGAAGCCGAAATCCGCCGGCGGCAAAAAAAGCAAATTTAGAAAATCCAGCAAGCCAGCCTGACGCGTGGTTCACGCTCCAACAAAATGAATCAACTTTTCAATGATCTCGGACCGAAGGCTGAAAGACCGGCTGTGCCGTCCGACATGCCTGGTCAGTTCGCGCGGTCCATAGGCGCCGTTGCCAGCCGCCATCACCGACGTGCACACCGCCCGTTCGGGCGTGACCTTCATCGACATGGGCGGCGAATTTCCCGACAATAATTTCGTCGCCGTGATCTTCGCCGACGACGCCGCGAAATTTCCCAATGCGAGCACCCTCGAAGGTGAGACCGTGACCATCGCCGGCACGATGCAGATGTATCAGGGCAAGCCCGAGATCATTCTGAAATCGGCGAACCAGCTCAAGACGAAGTAGCGGACGGTGACGGCACCCGCTATGAGTCTTGTCATGAGCGATCCACGTCCAAAGTTGCGCATAATTGACGGGTTGGCTGCCGCCGACATAAGCCGGAGAAAATTGCGCTGTCGCTGCTGCACGCATCGGCGCGGATCGATGTTCCGGCCCGCGCGATCCATTGGATCGAAGCCGGAGAGAATTTCCTCTATTACGTGAAGGGGAAATTGCATGCACATCCGAGCCCACATGTCGAAGTGAACTTGCGCGCTGACATCGCCATTCGGATCTACAAACTCACTCAGAAAATTGTCGGCGACGTTCTGCGAATCGTCGTCGACGGCGAGTGTGTTTCCAGGCCGAAAGTTATCCAGCCCGTAGGTGCCTGCGGTCGATTCCGCATCGGCCTGGTCGATCTCGGCGCCGCAGAAGAGCTTGCCGAAAAAATGCGCGCGCGGTGCGGCATAACCGGACCACGACTTGTTGCTGCGACTTTCCCCGTTGTCACAGACTAGGACAATGGTCGAGGAACCTGCCGGCTCAAATCGCCCGGTAGCCGCCGTCGGCCATCACGATCGCGCCGGTGACATAGGCTGACAGATCCGACGCCAAAAAAATCGCCGGGCCGACGATATCTTCCGGCTTGCCGGCACGGCCGAGCGGGGTGTGGTCCAGGAAGATTTTGACCAGGTCCGGATTGTTGGCGCGCACTTTTTCGTTGAGCGGCGTCTCGATCAGGCCGGGGCCGATGGCGTTGACGCGCACGCCGTCCTTGCCGAGCTCGGCGGCGAGCGCGCGGGTGAAACCGAGCACGCCGTGCTTCGAGGTGGTATAGGCCGGCGAGTTCGGCGTGCGCACATGCACGAAGGATTGAATGGAGGCGATATTGACGATGCGTCCCTTGGTGGCGCGCAGGCTTGCGAGAAACGCGTGCGTCACGTTGAACGGGCCGTTGAGATTCACCGCCATGATGTCCTGCCAATCCTTGATCACGGCGTCGGCATCGCCGGCGAAGGCGTTGCGCCGGTTGATACCGGCATTGTTGACCAGGATCGAGACGGCGCCGACCTCGCCTGCGATCTGCGCCGCGACGGCGCGGCACGCAGCTCTATCGGTGACATCGAGCGTGAAGGGATGCGCCTTGCCGCCGGCGTCGCGGATCTCGGCCGCCGTCTTTCCCGCCGTCTCGCCATTGATGTCGAGGACCGCGAGTTGCGCGCCCTCCCGCGCAAATCCCGCCGCGATGGCGCGTCCGATGCCGGAGCCTGAACCGGTGACGACGGCGATGTGATTGTGCAGCAGCCCGGGCATTGCTGACCTCCCCTTTTTGATTCAGGAGGCGAGCATAGCAACGGCACGCGCATTGGGCGTGAGCAAAATTAACGTCGCTAGGGCAAGGCCGGATCGGCGCGAAGCCGGATGTTTCCGCCTTCGCCGTGACCCTGCTTAGCGCATGTTCCGTCTAATTCGCGGGCTCGGGCTTCAAAGCCGCACGGCCAAGATCGTCCTTGGCAGACAGGAAGCCTACCGTATGCGGCGCGTGACGCTCGATGGCGTCGGAATTGCCGCTGGCACGAGGACCGATGCTGTGATCGGCATCGAGCGCCGCCATGCCGAAGATAAGGGAGAGCGACTTGAAGTCACCCTCCTCCGCCATTGCCGACAATTCGAGCGCCATATCGCGGAGATATTCGAGAAGTTCGTTATTCATCGTAACCCCCTGTCAAAATTCGGCTCTGCGCGAGCCTATAAAGGAGTCGCGCGCCGGACTGTGACCAAGGTCACCCAAGAAGACGACGCCACGTGACGCAGCCGTAGCCCTCATGGTTCTAACGGATCGTGCGCCGGGCAGTTCGCCAGCGACGCTATTGCTGTTTCTTCATCTCGGAGCAGGAAGCGATGCGCGAGGTCGTCGATACGTACATGTAGCACAGCTCCATGCGGTCAGGCGCTAGCATCGTGCCATGCGTATAGCCCTCGTCGTCAACCATGTAGAGCGTGCCGTCGCGCGAAAAGACGGCGAGGATCTTCTCGCTGCTGCGCGGCGACGAGAACGTGCCGGAGAAGCGGCGGCCGTCCTGCTTGTCGATCACCATCGTGAAGGGAACGCTGCGCAGCTCCGGCTCGGCCTGGGTTTCGGTATGATGCGGGTTGCCGGTGCCCAGAACGATCGTTTCGCTGTCGCCCTTCCAGGTGCCGCGCACGCGTCGGGCGGCGAAACCTCCGCCGCCGTGGCCGGTAGCGCCGACGGCGAATGCGATAATCCAACACAGTTTCGACACTTGCTTTGCCATGTACTTCGACATGGCTTTGGTGGACATGACTTCGGTTGACATAGCTTTGGTTCCTCCCGGCGCGTTGCCGCGTGACATCGTTGCCTCGCCTCGTGAAGCGCACATGAAAACCTCACGCGCAGGCTCGATACCTGGACTGAACGCTGGACTTGGACCCGGGCTTGGCGGGCATTGGGATTATTGTCCCGCAACCCTCCGCTTGCCAGCGGCGATGACGATTGCGGCTGCGAATAGAGAGGTTTTTGCGCGATTTACCTCGCTATTGCGGCCCGCGGCCTCTATGCCCTTCGTTATGGGTGATTCAAGTGGTGATTCAGCGGAAAGGACGTGAAATGGCTGATAAGTCCAAGTATGAGGCGAATGCCCAGTTCGCCAAACTACAGCGGGCGCAAGATGCCAAAAAGGCAGCGTCCGAATACGAAACCGAGGCCGCGGCCGTGCGCGCCAAGACCGAGCGGCTCAAGGCGTTGCGCCTCGCCCGAGACGCCGCCGCGCCGCCGCCGAAGCCCGCAGCGCCGAAGCGCAAAGCGAAGAAAAAGGGCAAGGAAAGCAGCCTGTCGGACTGGCTCGACGGCCAGGCCAAAGAGGGCCGCAACGGCTAGAGCATGATCCGGAAAAAGCCTGCCCTCGGACTTGATCCGATGGGTGGAACCCGGTTTTCCGAAAAGATCATGCTCCAACGAAAAGGTTAGCCCAACACCGACACGCCTGCCTTATCGCGCGGAAATGAAATCGTAACGATGCGCGCATCACGTGCGCGGCCAGTTCCGCAAGCAGCCCCAACGCGACTCATTTTTGCCCGATACCGGTCCTATTTATCCCGCCTGTTTAGGGGACTCGGGCGATCTCAATTTTGCCCGATAGGGGCCGTTTGTAGCGCTATTGGATCGAGCGCATTTTCGGGGACTGACGTGTCGGATGAGGGTTCGCATTTCTCGCGTTTTATCGTGAGGTTCATCGAGATCTCCGCCGCCGGCATCGCGACGGCGCTGACCGGCTTTGTCATCGCCCATATCGGCGGCTATCTGACCACGCCTGGTCCGGCGCCGGTTGCCGCCATCCAGGCCGCGCCGAGCCCCGCCGGAACCACAGCGAATACACCGGCCCCGCCGGTCGCGACTGTTTCGGTGCCCGTTGCCGCGCCGGTTTCCACGCCGGCTTCGACTCAAGCCGTGGCGCCGCAACAGGACACCCCCGCCGCGGCCGCGAGCGTGCCGCCGCTGCGCACGACAGTCCCGGCCGAGCCTGCGCGCAAGCCGATAAAAAATGAGCAGATCAAAACCGGGACCCCCGCGGCCGAGGCCAAGCAAGACACCAAGCCTGAAGTAAAGCCGGACTCGATCGAAGCCAAGATTCGCGCCGCGCTGGCGAATGCCGATGCGCATCGGACGGCGCCGCCGGAGACGCAGCTCAACGCGCCGCCGCGCCCGATGATTGCGCCTGCACCGGTTCCGGTTCCGGTTCCGGTTCCCGCAGCCGTCAGCGCCCAGCCGCGTCCGTCGGAAAATCCTGTCGTGCGTGACGCCGTCGCCACTCCGCCCCACACGGTGGCTGCGCCGCCGCGCACCGCCGACATCGCGCCGCAGACTTTGCCGCAAGCTCCGATGCCGCAAGCGCCAAAGCAGCAGGCTCCGGCGCCGCAAGCGCCGATGCAGATCGCGCCGCCCGCAGCGATCGAAATCAAATCGCAACCGGTTGCCGGTGTCGACGCCGCGGCCGCGCCGCAGCCGACCGCGGATGCGCAGACCGCCGACAAGAGCCACGACAGCAATCCATTCTCCGCCTTCTCGAAATTCCTGCGCACCGATACGTCGCCGGTGCCGCCCGACCAGGCGCCGCGCCCACCGATGCCGGTTGGGCAGTAGACTGACCCGGCAATCCGGGCGAGGCTTGTCGGCAATGGCGTTGCGCTCAAATCCGGCTACGCTTGCTCGCTATCGCCGTCATCCTCATTATCTTCCTCTTCCCGTTCGTTCGCCTCCTCGATGGCGCCGGCGATGAAAGCCGCGAGATCGTCGATCGCCTCGCCAACCTCGAACGCGGAGATGCCTTGCGCATTGGCATCGGCAAGACATTGGCTGGCAAGCGCCTTTGCGCGCGAATTATCGCCTTCGGGCCGATGGTCTTGCGCGCCGACATGTTCGGATATCCACTCTTCGACGAATCCAAGGGCGCGTTCGCTCGTGATCGCTCCTATTTTTGAGGAAGTGTCTCGTCACGAAAGTAACGCGTAGGATGGGTAGAGCGAAGCGAAACCCATCGTTATGCGGCGAGGTCTGGTGATGGGTTTCGCAAGAGCTCAACCCATCCTACGGGCTGGCGCGCGCTACCCGGCGCTCAAAGTCGTCCCGGGTGAGATTTCGTCGGTCCAGACGCGGAACTCCGCCAAGGTGCTCAGCCCGAAACTATGGGTGAGCGGCACGTCCGCGGCATCGCGGCCTTGCGCGATCAGGATGCGTCCGATCCGGCGCTTATTGTTGCGCGGGTCGAATGTATGCCAGCGGCCGCCGAGATAGACTTCCATCCACGCGGCAAAATCACCGGGCGGATAGGGCGGCGGCTCACCGACATCGCCAAGGTAACCGGTGCAATAGCGCGCCGGAATATTCAGGCAGCGGCAGAACGCGACGGCGAGGTGCGCGAAGTCGCGGCAGACGCCGCGGCGCTCGGTGTAGATTTCACACGCGGTTCTGGTGGCGCGGGCATGCTCGTAGCCGAAGGTGATGTGGCCGCAGACAAAATCGCAGATCGCCTGCACGCGCGGCCAGCCCAGCGGTGTATCCTTGAATAGCCGCCAGGCCTCGTCGGCAAGCCGGTCGGTCTCGCAGTAACGGCTGCCCAAGAGGAACACCACGGCTTCCGCCGGCAGGTCAGGGACGACGTGCTGCACGGCGTACGGCTCGATCGCATCCGGCATGCCCGAGTCATGAATAATGGCGTCGGTGCCGAGAGTGAAACGGCCGGCGGGAGCCACCAGGCGGCTGCACCAATTGCCAAAGCCGTCGCGGTAGCCGGTGATGGGCACCGACGGGCTCGTTATCAGGTAATCCGGACGTTCCAGATCGGAGACGCGCGAGAAATGCACGTTCAGCGACAAGATCATCGGCGTCGGCTGAGGAAAATCGAAACCGAGCTTGCAGCCGATGTGGATGCGCATGTGATCATTGCTCCTGAAGCGTCCCGGCTCCAGCTAAGCATATCATCGGCGACCATCGCATGACCGGCGTCCCGCGTCACGGACTTAGCGTGTAGGATGGGTTTCGCGAGGGCTCAACCCATCCTACGGACCTCGCAATGTCAGTTTACGGTTAGCTCGGGCCGTCACCCTGAAGTAAGCGGCAAGGCTATTCATCCCTGCGATCAAGCTGCCGGACGCGCCGACGATCTCGTCGGCGCGCCGTCGTTTCTAACGAGCGACGATACCGCCTTCATGATCGGCCAGACGCTGAACGTGGATGAGGGAGGGTGAGGTCTTAGCTGGGCGGCACTGGCTCGCTCGCCCTTTGCCGGGTGGCCCAGCGCAAGATCTGATCGCGGTCCCGCGGCGCAAAGGCGCGCCACAGCACATGTCGCCATGCGCGCGTCACCGTTTGCAGGGACCGCGATGTGTTCCGCGTGCGGATAATGGAAGCCCAAGGTACCATGAGCGCGAAATCGGCGGCATCCCGGGTCAGGATTCCGGTCGCGGTCACCTCGTAGCTGAGCTGGCGGTTGACGTGGGGGTAGCGGCGGAACGCGAAAAAATAATGACCGATCATGACAATGACCAAGACCGCGAAGGTGCCGAGATAGAACGGCCAGACATCGGCGACGAAGCGGCCGAGCGACGACATTGGGCTTTCTCGCAAGGCGAGCCATTCTTCGTCAGGCAGCGTCAACGCCCAGATCGCGCCGAACATCACCACCATGAACGCCGCGAATCTCAGCAACATCTTCGCGACCGGGCGCGTCAGAACGCGAATCTGATCGCCCCATTCGAGGGTTGCTTGACCTCGTATCGTGATGTCGTCGGGCATGGATTACCTTGATGCAAGCGTGGCGTGGGCGGAGGCGCACACTGCCATCCCGCGCGATCTCTCGGGCAACCCACGGAGGGATAAACCCCTGATGTCGCTTCGCTCATCCCGGATAAGGGTTGCTTCGTAGGGCGGATTGGGCGAAGCCGTAACCCGCCATATTGAGGTGGCCAGATCGGCGGATTACGTTTCGCCCCACGGGCTTCAACCTGCGTAACGACCAACATGCAGATTTCCCAAATCACACGCAGAGACATTGTTGATGCAATCTCCGTCGAAAAAGTTAATTGGAGCGGACGAATGGAGGAATCTGAATTTTTATCGCGTCTTTTTAATCTGTCTTCTCTTCGCTCAACCGATAGCCGATTTAGTGACGCCGCCGGGGACATTTGGCAGCATCGCGTCAATAACTTTGATTGGGATGATGACTGGGTATTCTATGATGGACGCTTTAATTTAATGAATGGCGATGATGAGACATTCCTGACGTTTTTATGTGAAACAATCCATCCGGTGGTAAGACCCGATCCTGCGGAAGCGGAGCGGTTATGTCAGATGTGCAATCAATATCTTCGCAATGATGGTTTTCAGATCGTCGAGAAGACTAGGCCTTCCGGAAAACCCGTCTATATCGGTCGCTATGTCGGCGTAGGAGTTACACCGGCAGTTGGAGCGGCGAAGATCACACTAGGCGGCACCGACCCTGGATACATAGCCCAGCAAATCACCCGGATGGAGGCCGCCGTTCTCAACGATCCAGCGCTCGCTATTGGAACAGCAAAGGAGCTAGTTGAAACATGTTGCAAGACTATTCTTGAGGCTCGGGAAATTGTGTTCGGCCGTTCGGCCGACTTGCCGGAGTTACTCAAATTAACTGTCAAAGCCCTCGAACTTACACCAGACGACATCCAAAATAGAGCTAAGGCGGCAGATACAATCAAGCGACTGTTGAACAACCTTGGCACAATCACGCAGGGCATTGCAGAACTCCGGAATCAATATGGCACCGGTCATGGAAAGGCTGCTGGCTCAAAAGGTCTCGGGCCACGCCATGCTAAACTTGCGGTCGGCGCCGCCGCGACTCTGGCCGTATTTTTGGCTGAAACTCACAATGAGAAACCCCGCAACTAATCCTCATCAATCGATATGATCGAGCTTCACGACGGCTAAACGTAGAGTCTGTTAGCTCGCATGATGGGTTAAGCGAAGCGAAATCCATCATGCGGCGGCGAGGTTTAGCGATGGGTTTCGCAAGAGCTCGACCCATCCTACGGGCTAAGCCGCCTTACGGGCTATCTAAATTACCCATTTTGTTGTTGTGGGATTGATTTGGAAACGCACGCAACAGCAAAGCTTCAAGGTTGTGCCGCATTCTGGGCGAAGACACCTCGTATGCACTCAAATGAGTTGTCACCGTCTTGTATTTCGGTTGGGTTTTCTTTGATAGCGTCGGTCCCAGCCGAACTGGAAAATTCATTTTTCTTTGAAGCGCTTGCCCAATCTCTTGTTTAAGATTTGTTGCCTGTCCTACGTAGATCACACTCCCCGAGGAATCATAGAGGCAATATATACCGGGTCTGGTCGTCAGCAATTTTGATTCAGACATCGGCTGCACTTCGAGAATAGGCGTCACTTCCCATTCAAAGGTATGGCGTAACGCAGAAAGCAAAAAGCGATTCTTCGGAATTACCTTCCCGTTGTAATAATTGTGGACGTTAGGTGCTTTCTTGCCAATTCGCCTGGCAAAGCTTGAGTAATCTTTGCACCCAAGCATTTCGGCCAAAAACCGAATGAATTCAACTTGAGTGGACGGTCTCCCCTTAGCCATTCGAAACTCACAACACCTTATTACTCGCCTTCACCTTCTCCGCCTCGACGTAAATCTGCTCGCCCATCTGCCGGAATTTCTCCGACATCTGTTTCATGCCCTCCTCGGCGGTGAGCGCCTCCGCGCCCGCAACCGCGCGCTTCGCCGGATCATTCAACGTCGCCGCGTAATCCCGCACGTCCTGGGTGATCTTCATCGAGCAGAATTTCGGCCCGCACATGGAGCAGAAATGCGCCACTTTGTGCGCTTCCTTGGGCAGCGTCTCGTCGTGGTATTTGCGCGCGGTGTCGGGGTCGAGCGACAGGTTGAACTGGTCGATCCAGCGGAACTCGAAGCGGGCCCGCGAGAGGGCGTCATCGCGCAGCTGCGCCGCAGGATGCCCCTTGGCGAGATCGGCGGCATGGGCCGCGATCTTGTAGGCGATGACGCCGTCCTTGACGTCGTTCCGGTCGGGGAGCCCGAGATGCTCCTTCGGCGTGACGTAGCAGAGCATGGCGGTGCCGAACCAGCCGATCATGGCGGCGCCGATCGCACTCGTGATGTGGTCATAGGCCGGCGCGATGTCGGTGACGAGCGGGCCCAAAGTATAGAACGGCGCCTCGCCGCATTCCTTGAGCTGCTTGTCGACATTGATCTTGATCTTGTGCAGCGGCACGTGGCCGGGGCCTTCGATCATCACCTGGCAGCCTTTATTCCAAGCAACCTTGGTCAGTTCGCCGAGTGTTTCGAGCTCCGCGAACTGGGCGCGGTCGTTGGCGTCGCGGATCGAGCCCGGGCGCAGCCCGTCGCCGAGCGAGAAGCTCACGTCGTATTTGCGCATCAGATCGCAAATCTCGTCGAAGCGCTCGTAGAGGAAGCTTTCCTTGTGATGCGCCAGGCACCACTTCGCCATGATCGAGCCGCCGCGCGACACGATGCCGGTCACGCGGTTGGCGGTGAGGTGGATATAGCCGAGCCGCACGCCGGCATGGATGGTGAAATAATCGACGCCCTGCTCGCATTGCTCGATCAGCGTGTCCTTGTAGCATTCCCAGTCGAGTTTGACCGGATCACCGTTGACCTTCTCCAGCGCCTGATAGATCGGCACCGTTCCAATGGGGACCGGCGAATTGCGCAAAATCCATTCGCGGGTGTTGTGGATGTTGCGGCCGGTGGAGAGATCCATCACGGTGTCGGCGCCCCAACGGATCGCCCACACCATCTTCTCGACTTCTTCCTCGACCGACGAGGTGACAGCGGAATTGCCGATATTGGCGTTGATCTTCGTCAAAAAGTTCCGGCCGATCGCCATCGGCTCGAGCTCTGAGTGATTGATGTTCGCGGGAATAATGGCGCGGCCGCGCGCCACCTCATCGCGCACGAATTCCGGCGTGACAAAGAGCGGCACCGAGGCGCCAAAGCTCTCGCCATCATCATGCGCTTCCTGCGCCACGTCGAGCATCCTCTTCCGCCCGAGATTTTCGCGCTCGGCGACGTAGATCATTTCCTTGGTGATGACGCCCTTGCGCGCCCATTCCAATTGCGTGATCGGCTGGCCGGGAAGCCCGCGCAGCGGCTTCGGCGTATTGGGGAAATTGCGCGCCAGATGCTTGCCGGTGACATTGCCGTTATCGACCGGCTTGATTGGGCGGCCTTCGTATTCCTCGACGCCGCCGCGCTCCTTCACCCATTCGATGCGGGCGCGCTCGAGCCCCTTCTCGACATCGATCGCGACATCGCTGTCGGTATAGATGCCGGACGGATCGTAGACCGGGAGCGGCGGCTCGCCGGAACTCGCATCGAGCGCAATCTCGCGCAGTGGCACGCGCAAATCCGGCGCTGCCTCGGGCACCGCATAGATCTTGCGCGAACCTGCAATCGGGCCGGTCGTGACTTTCGGCGTGGCGAGATCGGATTCGGCGAGTGGCTTGTTCATTGTTCGCTCCTTAGTACTTTGTGTTTTCGCATGATCTGTTCAAAAACTGATCATGCGACGTAGCCGAAATAACAGAGGACGAGACCGAGCAGGACCATGATGCCGCCCGAGACCGGCAACAGCCGCTTGTTGCCTAAGAGCTTCTTCGCATAGGGCATGATCCTGTCAGCGAGGAGAATACGCACGGCGCCGCGAATGAGCATCAGCCAGCCGATCAGCGTGATGATCACGCGCCAGTTCGCCACCCAGACATTGTGCGTCAGCACGATCGCGAGGCCTGAGGCGAGATCGATCAGGCCGAACAGATAGATCAGCGTCAGGCTGCCGACCAATTCCGTCCCCATCGTCTTGAACAGGCGCGGCGTGAGCAGCATGCCAAGGCCTGGCAGCAGCAATAGCGGCCCGAGCAGCCGGGCAAGGAAGATCGATGCCTGCACGTCACACTCCCGCTGTGTCATCCGGGCTCGGCGAAGACGGTATGCTGCTGTGGAGCAAATTCCTGTCCCTTCGCCGGCATGACCCGGATCAGGTTCAAAGGGTTTTTCTCAGCCCAGTCACGGGCACCCCTCGGAACACCAGCTAATTTAAGCCGCTGCCGCCGGGTGTCAACGCTGTGAAACGCACCTCTCCCCGCCGCGCGGGGAAGGTCGAGCGAACGAAGTGAACGAGGGTGAGGGGGCCTCTCCGCGATTCTGAGCATCGCAAGTACGCGGCGAGCGGAGAGGCCCCCTCACCCCAACCTCTCCCCGCATGCGGGGAGAGGGAGCTAATAGTCCTTCAACAGCCGCTCGATGTAATCGAGCTCCTGCTGCGGGCGGCCCAAGTCGCCGAAGCGCTTGCGCAGTTCCTCGATGATGCGGCGGGCGCGCTGCACGTCGATTTCGCCCGGAATTTTCACCGAGGAATCATCGTTATATTGACCGTGCAACGGCCGGCCGAGCGGGTCGGTGTCCGAATTGGCGCGCGCCTGGCCGAGCCGGCCGGAGCGGCCTTGGCCCGGGCCCTGCCCCATCTGCTGCTGCATCGACTGCGCGAGACCTTGCGCGCCTTTGCGCAACGCATCGAGCGCGCGGCCTTGCGAGTCGACGGCGCCGTCGGCATTGCCTTGGCCGAGCTGGCCTTGGGCATCGTCCATCGCCTCACCGGCGCGGCCGAGCGGATCCAGTTGATCCTGGAGCGACTGGCCTTGGCCTTGCTGGCCGTCTTTGCTCTGGCCAAAGCCGAGGTCGTTGAGCTGATCGAGCAATTTGTTGAGCCGGTCGCGCAGCGCCTGCTGGCTCTGCCGCAGTTCGCCCATTGAATTACCCGGCTGTTGCGGCTGGCCGGGCTTGCCTTGCTGGCCGCGCTGGGAACCTTGCGGGTTGCGCTGATCCTGACCCTGTCGGAAGGTGCGGTCGCGCAGATCCTGCTGCTGGCGGATCATGTCGCCGAGATCGTCGAGCGCCGACATCGCGTCACTTTCGTCGCCGCTATTGTCCGGCGACGCCATCTGCAGATTCTCCATCATCTGCTCGAGCTGCTGCAGCATCGCCTGCGCCGCATCCTTGGCGCCGCTGCGCGACAGCTCTTCGAGTCTGTCGAGCATGCTTTGCAGATCCCGCTGGCTCAGCACTTTGGCATTGGGATCGAGCGGGCGCGCGAGCTGCTGGCTGTTTTTTTGCTGCTCCATCATCGCCTGCAGGAAGCGGTCCATCGCCGCGCGCAGCTGATTCATCAATTGCTTGATCTCGGCGTCGCTAGCGCCGCGATCGAGCGCCTGCTGAAGCGCCTTCTCGGCGTTGCGCAGCGCGTCCTGCGCGTTGGAAATGTCGCCGTCTTCGAGGCCGACGGCCATCTGCCACATCCGCGTCACCACGTCGCGCATGTCGTCGTCGCTCTTGGCGCGCACCAGCGACCAGAAGATCGAACGCAGGCCGAGATAGACGCCGGCCTGCGGCGTGAATTTCTCCGGCTCGAGCGACAGCGCATCGAGCGCGGTGATGACCGGCGGCCGCGCATTGGCGTCGAGCGCGAGATTGCGCCGCTGCTCGATCAAGGCGCGCGCCAAGGGCTTGGTGAACACGCGCTCGGGCAGGCGGAACGAGAACGGCTCGCTCTTGCCGATATTGCCGCCCTCATCATGGGCGACCAGCGTCATGGTGACTTCGGCGCCGGCCCAGGGATGATCGGTGAGATCCTTGATGGTCTGCCCGATGGCATTTTTGGTGCGCGCCTGCGGCAGCACCAGCGCGTAATCGGGCGGCCCGTAAAGCGGATGCGGATTGCCGCCCGCCGCCTGTGTGCCGTCTTTCTGCTTGAAGGTCGCTTCGGCCTGGGTCACGCCGTAATCGTCTTCGAGCCGGTACGACAACAAGAGCGCGCCGCGGTTTTGCTGCTCGGGATCCTTGGTGAGCGAGATGCTCGGCGGCTTGTCGGGAATGGCGTTGAACGGCCAGACCAGATCTTCGCCGGCGCCGCGCAACACGGCCTTGCCGGTCGCGGTGACCTTGAAGCGATGCTCCTCGGTGCCGGCCGGAGCGCGCACCTCGGCATTGTCAGGAGTGACGCCGCCGGTCGCTATGACTTCGAGATTGAGCTTGCCGGTCGAGCGCACGATCAGCGTCGAGCCGACCGGCACCGCGAGCGGACCTTCAAGTTGCGTCATCGCGGTCGCTGCTTCGCCCGGATGGATGCCGGGCAGAACGACCGGCGGCCGGCCGGTATAGGGCGGCGGCGTCACCCAGGCGTCGACGCGGAAATCAGCCGGCAGCGTCACGCCCTGCCAATCGAACGCCACGGCAATGCGCTTCCAGCGCTCACCGCCCGCAGCGATGAAGGTCGCGACGCAGGCGATGAGAACCAGCGCGCGCAACGCGTAAGGATCGCGTCGCGCGAGACGCGGCGCCGGCGTGCCGGACTTCAACGCGCGCGCCGCCTGCAGCGACCGCTCGACATGGGCGTTCCACAGCGCGAGCGAATACGGATCCTTCGTTGCCCCCGCGAGTTCGTCGGCAATCGCGGTCGCCGGGCGATGGCGCAAGCCAGAGAGGAGATCGAGCCGGCGCAGCCCGTCGCCGACGCCGGGCAGGCGCAGATAACCGAGCGGCACGAGGGCGGCGAGAGCGAGCAGCGCGAATCCGATCAGCGCCGTGGCGCGACCAAGCGGCGGCAGCCATAGCCAGAGCCCGAGCCAGGACACCGTGAGGAACAAGCCAATAACGGTCGCGAACACCGCGAGCGCCGGCCACAGCCGCTCCCAGAAAATCGCGAGCCGCGCGCGCAGGAGCGCAGCCTCGAGCACCGAGCGGCCCGCGGGCGGGCGGTCCGCGGCAGCGGGTTCAGGCGTCGGCAGTTCGGTCACGGTAGTTCCGTCATTTCGTGTTCCAGGGACCGCATTTGTGCATCACTACAGGGTAACACTACAAAGTATCATGGGGGCCGCTTCATGGCACTTGGCCCGGCCTTGGACCGGCGCAAAATGAATTGATGCAAAATCAGAGCCAGCTCAAAACCGGCTCATAACCATGCCGGCAGCCGGTCCAGCGCGATCAGTTCCGCGGCCGTGACGCGGGGCCGGATCACGGCCCATTCGTCTTTGCGAACAAGCACTTCGGGGATCAGCGGACGGCTATTATAGGTGCCCGATTGGGTCGCCCCATAGGCGCCCGCCGTCATGATGGCGAGAAGTTCGCCCGGCCGCGGCTCGACCATGGAACGGTCGAGCGCGATGTAGTCACCCGACTCGCAAACCGGCCCCACCACGTCGGCGGTGATTCGCGGCGCGCCGGCCGGCGTCTGCCGCACGGCGCGGATATCGTGGTGCGCCTCGTAGAGCGTCGGGCGGATGAGATCGTTCATGCCGGCATCGACGATGACGAAGGTCTTACTCTCGCCGTGCTTCACATAGAGCACGCGCGTCACCAGGATTCCGGCATTGCCGACAATGAGGCGGCCCGGTTCGAAGATCAGCTTGCAGTTAAGTCCCCGCGTCGCGTTTTTGACGATGGCCGCATAGGCATCGGGGTCCGGCGGCGGCTCATTGTCTTCACGATATGGCACGCCAAGGCCGCCTCCGAGATCGATATGCGAAATGGCGTGGCCGTCGGCACGCAGCACGGTGACGAAATCCGCGAGCAGCGCGAACGCGTCGCCGAACGGATCGAGCTCGATGATCTGGCTGCCGATATGCATGTCGACGCCGGCGATGCGCACGCCCTTGAGCTTCGCCGCATGCGCATAGACGTCGCGGGCGCGGCTGATCGGAATGCCGAATTTGTTCTCCGACTTGCCGGTCGCGATCTTGGCGTGGGTCTTCGGATCGACGTCTGGATTGACGCGGATCGAAATGGCGGCGGGGCGGCCCTTGGTGGAGGCGATGCTGGCGAGGAGCTCGAGCTCGGGTTCGGACTCGACATTGACACAGAGAATGTTTTGATCGACCGCAAGCGCCAGTTCGTCTGAGGTCTTGCCGATACCGGAGAACATGATCTTCTCCGACGGCACACCGGCCGCCCGCGCGCGCAGAAGCTCGCCACCCGACACGACATCGGCGCCGGCGCCGAGCTTGGCCAAGGTCGCGATCACCGCCTGATTGGAATTCGCCTTCATGGCGTAGCAGACGAGCGCATCGACATCGGCGAAGGCGCCTGAGAACACCTTGTAGTGCCGCTCGATGGTCGCGCTCGAATAGCAATAGAACGGCGTGCCGACGGCATCCGCAAGGCTATTGAGATCGACCGCTTCGGCGTGAAGCACACCGTTGCGATAATTAAAGTAATGCATGACAGGTCTTTAGCGTGAGAAGCCGCGGTCCGCTACAGCAGCGCTGCGATTGCGCGCTACTACTGCAGCAGCGGGTCGAGGATGAAGGATTTTTTCTCGCCCGGCGCCGCGACCGGACGGCCCTGCGCGTCGAAGCCGGTTCTCATCGCGGCGTCTTCCGGCGAACCGGGGACGGGTTTGCCGTCCGGGGTGGTCAGTTGCGTGCTCGCGGTCGGCGTCGCCGTGGCTGGTCCCGGCGGCAGTTCCAGCGGTCCATTGCGTCCGCAGCCGGCGAGTCCCAATAGGACCATGCCGGCCGTGGCGAGCGCAATACGCGGACAAAAACGAACCAAAGCGAACTCCCCGACACCCCGAAAGCCTTACGCTAACAGTACTAACACACCGCACCGGAGCGGCGACATTGTGTCCGGCAAGTCTGTCAAACAAGTCTGCCAGTAATGCCTTTCCGGCGTGTTTACGGCTTGCTTTTCAGCCGTTTAAGCCAGCGTTTGGCCTGGGCGCGGACGTTGTTCGGCGCGGTGCCTCCATAGGCCGCGCGGCTCTTCACCGAGTTTCCGACCGAGAGCACGCCGAACACCGCTTTCGTGATCTTGGGCTCGATCTCCTGCATCAGCGGCAGCGGCAGCTTTTCGAGCGGCACGCCCGCCTCCGAGGCCTTGGCGACGATCCGCCCGGTGACGTGATGCGCCTCGCGGAACGGCAGTTTCAGCACCCGCACCAGGAAGTCCGCGAGATCGGTCGCGGTGGAATAGCCCTCTCCGGCGGCCTCCCTCATGCGCGCGACGTCGGGCTCCATGTCGCGCACCATGCCGGCCATCGCGGTGAGCGACATGGTGAGCGCGGCGATCGCGTCGATGGCGCCTTCCTTGTCCTCTTGCAGATCTTTTTGATAGGCGAGCGGCAGCCCCTTGATGACCGTCATCAGGCCCATCAGCGCGCCGAAAATGCGCCCCGCCTTGGCGCGAACGAGTTCCGCGGCGTCTGGATTGCGCTTCTGCGGCATCATCGAGGAGCCGGTGGTGAATTTGTCCGACAGCTTGATCAGGCCCGCGAGCGGCGACGACCAGATCACGATCTCCTCGGCGAAGCGCGACAGATGCACCGCCGTGATCGCGCACGCCGACAAGGTCTCGAGCACGAAATCGCGGTCGGCGACGGCGTCGAGCGAATTGGCCATCGGCCGGGCAAAGCCGAGCGCCTTCGACGTCATGCCGCGGTCGATCGGAAACGAGGTGCCAGCAAGCGCGCCCGCGCCGAGCGGATTTTCGTTGAGCCTTACGCGCGCATCGGCGAAGCGGCCACGGTCGCGCGCCGCCATCTCGATATAAGCGAGCAGATGATGGCCGAACGTCACCGGCTGCGCCGGCTGCAAATGGGTGAAACCCGGCATCACGGTTGCGGCATGTTCCAACGCCTTCTGCGCCAGCGCGTGCTGATAGGCGGCGAGCGCCGCATCGATTTTGTCGATGGCGTCGCGCACCCATAAGCGAAAGTCCGTCGCCACCTGATCGTTGCGCGAGCGCGCAGTGTGCAGCCGCCCGGCGGGGTCGCCGACCAACTCCGCGAGCCGGCTCTCGACATTCATATGGATGTCTTCGAGCGCGCGCTTGAAGGCGAATTTGCCGCTTTCGATCTCTGACAGGATCGTGTCTAGACCGTGAGCGATCCGCTTCGCATCCTGCGCCGTGATGATGCCTTGTTTGGCGAGCATCGCCGCATGGGCCTTGCTGGCGGCAATGTCCTGCCGGTAAAGGTGCCGGTCGAAATCGATCGAGACGTTGATGTCCTCCATGATCGGATCGGGTCCGGAGCCGAAACGTCCGCCCCACATTTTGTTGCTCATGTCGAGTCCACCAAGATTGCCGAATCCGCCGAGGTTGCGTTAATGACCGAGTTATCGACCGAGCCCGCTTTCAAGCGCCGCCGCCGCCGGATGACCGCCCGGGCCGTGCTGGCGCTGTGCGGCGCTTTGGCCGTGCTGGCGGGGGTATACGGGATTGGCCGTCTGCGAAGCAATCCGGCCGATGCGGTTTGCCAGCCCGCGGTGAATATCGCGAGCAGGATCGCGCCGCTGGCGCAGGGCGAAGTGGCCGCTTTGGCGGTGGCGCAGAAGCCATTCCGGGTGCCCAATGTCGCCTTCAAGGACGCCCAAGGCCACGACAGGACGCTTGCCGACTGGCGCGGCCGCACCGTGCTTCTCAACCTCTGGGCCACCTGGTGCGTGCCGTGCCGCCGCGAAATGCCGGCGCTCGATGCGCTGCAGGCCAAGCTCGGCAATGCGGAATTCGAGGTGGTCGCGATCAATATCGACACCCGCGACCCGCAAAAGCCGCTCAAATTCCTCAAGGATGGGAACATCACCCATCTCGCCTATTATTCCGACGATAGCGCGCATGTGTTCGAGGACCTGAAATCCGCCGGCAAAGCCTTCGGCATGCCGACGACACTGATCGTCGATCGCTCAGGATGCGAGATCGGCAATATGGCGGGGCCCGCGGAATGGTCGAGCGCTGATGGCCTGAAGCTCGTGAGCGCGGCGGCCGCCACGCCGCAATAACAATTTCCCAACTTTCCGAAAGATCGGCAGATAACGCCTCGCTCATCTGGCCTACAAACCTATTTCTCATTCCCGCTCTCGGCAACGCGATCTCCTCATCATTCTCATTCTCGGCGCGCTCTCGACCGTGAGCCCGTTTTCCATTGACATGTATCTGCCGGCATTCCCGCAGATCGCGCATGATCTCGGCACCACGCCCGCGGAAATCTCGCTGTCGGTGTCCGGCTATTTCATCGGGCTCGCGCTCGGGCAGCTGTTCTACGGACCGCTCCTTGATCGCTTCGGCCGCAAAATGCCGCTCTATGCCGGCATGAGCCTGTTCATCCTGGCGTCGTTCGGCTGCCTGGCCGCCCACACGCCTGGTCTCTTCATCGCCTTTCGTCTGTTGCAAGCGGTCGGCGGCTGCGTGGCGTCGGTCGGCGCCGTCGCCATGGTGCGGGATTTCTTTCCGGTCGAGGAGGCCGCGAAAATCCTGTCACTCCTCATTCTCGTGCTCTCTGTCTCGCCGCTGTTCGCACCGACCATCGGCAGCTTCGTCACGACTACAATTGGCTGGCGATGGATATTCGCCATCCTCGGCGGCTTTGCCGTCTTCGTCATGGCGATCGTCGCCTTGTTTCTGCCCGAGGGCCACAAGCCCGACCCCGATATTTCGCTCAAGCCCGGCGCGGTCCTCGGCGAGTTCCTCAAGATCATCGAGAACCCGAAGTTTTACACCTACGCCATCGGCGGCGCGTTTTCGTTCGCCGGGCTGTTCGTTTACGTGACCGGCTCGCCGATCATTTTCATCGACACCTATCGCGTCGGCGCGCGCGGCTATGGGCTTATCTTTGCCGTGCTGGCGGCCAGCTTTATCGGCGGCAGCCAATTCAACATCTACTTGTCGCGCCGGCACCAGGACCAGAGAATCTTTCGTATCGCGCTGGTCTGCCAGAACGTCATCATCCTCATCATGCTCTTCGGCACCGCGCTTGGCTGGTTCGGTTTGGCGGCGAACATCTTGCTTTTGATGCTCTACCTGCCGTTCTGCGGCATGGCCTATCCGAACGCCGCGGCGATCGCGCTGTCGCCGTTTCGCAAGAATGTCGGCAGCGCGTCCGCGCTGCTCGGCTTCATTCAAATGGGAGTAGGCGCGCTCGCCTCGACCGGCGTCGGCCTTTTGCACGCGTCGGATAGCTTGCCGATTTATGCGGTGATGGCGGCGACGGCCGTTATCGGCCTCGTTATCCTGCTCGCCAATCAGCAACGTGTGCTGGAGTTTTCGAATGGCGGCGACGAGTGATCGACGGCGGATGCGCTACGCGGCAACATCGAGATTGGTGCCGATCCCCGACGCGACATTGGCGAGCGACTTGATGTTCTGCTGCGCGGAGTCGATCAGTTTCGCGATCGCCCCGCCCTGGTCGGCGTGCATACGCTCAAACTGCGCGGCAAGGCCGAGCTTCGTCAGTCCGGCCTGACTGCTCATGATCGCGGCGGCTAGGCTCGACGGGTCCATGAAAGCGATTATCTCCTTTAAATTTAATAACATGTGAATGAGTGCATTAACGGCCGCCGTTGCGGCTGCCGCGCGATTTACAAAACCCTGTTGACACGGCGGTTCGGCGCTCTATACTTAACCACATGGTTAAGCTTTATACCGAACCCCTCGACCGCACCTTCGCGGCGCTGTCCGACCCGACCCGGCGGGCGCTGGTGATGCGGTTGGCGCAGGAGCCCGGCCTGTCAGTGAGCGAACTGGCGGCGCCGTTTCACGTGTCGCTGCCGGCGATCATGAAACATCTCGACGTGCTGTCGGATGCCGGACTGATCGCGCGCAGCAAAACCGGACGCACCGTCGCCTGCCGTCTCGACGCCGAGCCGATGCGCGACGCGTTCGAGTGGCTCAATCGTTACGAAAAGTTCTGGTCCGAGCGGCTGGATACCCTTGCCGCATTTTTAGAAGAGGAAGAGTCATGTCAGCCCAAGCAGCCACCAAGCCAAGCACCAAACCGAGCCTCACCCTCAAGCGGCGGCTCAAAGCGCCGCCCGCCAAAGTCTTTGCGGCGTGGATTGACCCGGAAAAAGTAAAGCGCTGGATGGGTCCGGGCGAAATCAAGGCGCTCTCCGTCGAATGCGACCCGCGCACCGGCGGCCGCTATCATTGGATCATGCAAAACGCCGCCGGCGAGACGCACGACGTCAGCGGCGTCTATCGCGAAGTCATTCCGAACGAGAAACTTGTCTTCACTTGGGCCTGGAAATCGACGCCCGAACGTGAATCGCTGGTCACGGTATTGATCAAGCCCGACGGCGACGGCTCGCTCTTGACCCTCACACATGAGCAATTCTTCGACGAGGACGCCCGCGATCGCCATCAGCACGGCTGGTCCGGCGCACTCGACAAGATGGAGCAGATGTTCGCGTGAAGATTTTTCTCCCCCGGAAAGGGGAGGTGGCGGAGCAAAACGACGCCGGTGGGGTTAGTGTTTGTCGTCTGCGCAAGCGTGACGGCCGCGGGCCCCCACCCTACCCTCCCCCTTTCGGGGGGAGCGAAAAGCAACAGGAGTAATCGATGAGCGGAACGCACGGCACATTTCATTGGAACGAACTGATGGCGCGCGACGTCGCCGGCGCCAAGAAGTTCTACGCCGACACATTGGGCTGGAGCTTTGACGGCATGCCGATGCCCGGCGGCGGCACCTATTGGGTCGCCAAGATGGGTGAGGAGCCGGTCGGCGGCATTTTCGATATCAGCGGCCCCGACTATAAGGGCGTTCCCGACGGCTGGATGCCTTACATCGCCGTCGACGATGTCGATGCGCGCGTAAAAAAGGCGGTTGCGGCCGGCGCAAAAATCATGAAGCCCGCTTTCGACATTCCGGGCGTCGGCCGCATGGTGATCCTGATGGAGCCCGGCGGCGCGGGCGTCGGCTGGATCACGCCGACGAATTGATCTTGCGTCAGAGGAGCATCAGATGGAATCGCATAACTTGGAACCGTACAAAGTCGTTTCCCACGATGAATGGGTCGCCGCGCGCAAGGCGCATCTTCTGGAAGAGAAGGCCTTCACCAAGGCGCGCGATGCGTTGAGCCGAAAGCGCCGCGAATTGCCATGGGAGAAAGTCGAAAAGACCTATCTGTTCGACGGCCCGAACGGCAAAGAGACGCTGGCAGACTTGTTCCGCGGCAAGAGCCAATTGTTCGTCTATCACTTCATGCTCGGCCCCGGCTGGGAAGCGGGCTGCCCGAGCTGTTCGCTGGTTGCCGATCATTTCGACGGCGCGATCGTGCATCTGGCGCAACGCGACATTGCCTGTGCTGTCGTGTCGCGGGCGTCGCTTCCGGAAATCCAGAAGTTCAAGGACCGCATGGGCTGGCGCTTCAAATGGGTGTCGTCGTTCGGCACCGACTTCAATCACGATTATCAGGTGTCGGTGTCGCCGGAAGAGAAAGCCGCCGGCAAGGTCTTGTATAACTACGAACTGACCACATTCCCGAGCGAAGAGCGTCCCGGCGCCAGTGTGTTCTACAAGAACGACGCCGACGACATCTTCCACACCTATTCGAGCTATGGTCGCGGTCTCGATATTTTGATCGGCGCCTACAACATCATCGACCTAGTGCCTAAAGGCCGCGATGAGACGGGCCTCGCTTTTTCCATGGCTTGGGTCCGCCATCACGACCGCTATGACGCCGCCGCCGTCGATACAAAAGCGTCATATCAGCAACCGAAATCCGCCTCATGCTGCGATTAGCAAGGTGCGGTTAGAGCAGCATAGCCACGGCAATTTGTCGTCCACCCCGAACCGTAGGAGCAGACCATGAAGCTTTATGGCTTTCCCGCCTCGCCGAACACCTGGAAGGTGCGAGCGCTGGCCTCTTACCTGAAACTTCCGCTGGAATTCGAGTTCGTCGACCTCACCAAGGGCGTGCAATATGCGCCCGACTATCAGGCGCTCAATCCGACCGGCCGCACCCCGACGCTGGTCGACGGCGATTTCACGCTGTGGGAATCGAACGCCATCCTGCAATACATCGCCTCGAAGACGACGACGCCGCTGTGGCCGAGCGACGCGCGCAGCCGCGCCGACATCACCCGGTGGCAATGCTGGGGGCTCGCGCATTGGGGCGCCCAGGCATGCGGCCCGCTGACCTTCGAGAACCTGGTGAAGAAGTTCGTCAATCTCGGCGCGCCGGATCAGACCGCGGTCGCCAAGGCCACTGAGGCTTTCAACAAAGAAGCCAAGGTGCTCGACGGACATCTGGCCAAGCAAAAATATCTGGTCGGCAACGCGTTGACGATCGCCGACTTCACAGTCGCAGCGCCGCTGTTCCACGCCCAAGGCGCGGGAATGCCGGTCGCGCCCTATGCCAATGTGCGCAACTGGTTCGAGCGCGTCTCCGCACTGCC
The DNA here is from genome assembly GCA_035642635.1 of Xanthobacteraceae bacterium. Lineage (GTDB taxonomy): Bacteria > Pseudomonadota > Alphaproteobacteria > Rhizobiales > Xanthobacteraceae > BOG-931. The sequence goes on along the minus strand of DASQRX010000010.1, from coordinate 19,905 downwards.
GTGCTGGGGCGAAACCGCGCCGCAAATGTCGGCCGCGGCGTAACGTAACAAGAACCCAAACGACGTCATGGCCGGGCTCGTCCCGGCCATCCACGTCTTTTCAGTTCACAAAGCTTAAGACTTGGATGCCCGGCACAAGGCCGGGCATAACCAATTCGGGTGCGCGTGAAAAAGAAGAATCAGCGAGTCGGCACCGGCTTTTCGCCGCGATAGTCGTAGAAGCCGCGTTGCGTCTTGCGGCCGAGCCAGCCGGCTTCGACGTATTTCACCAGGAGCGGGCACGGCCGGTATTTTGAATCCGCCAAGCCCTCGTGCAGCACCTGCATGACCGAGAGACAGATATCAAGGCCGATGAAGTCGGCCAATTCGAGCGGCCCCATGGGATGGTGCGCGCCGAGCCGCATCGCGCTGTCGATTCCCTCGACATTGCCGACGCCCTCATAGAGCGTGTAGATCGCCTCGTTGATCATCGGCAGCAAAATGCGGTTGACGATGAAGGCCGGGAAATCCTCCGACACCGCGATCTGCTTGCCGAGCTTCGAGATGAATTGCTTGGTCGCCTCGAAGGTGGCGTCGTCGGTAGCGATGCCGCGGATCACTTCGACCAGTTCCATCAGCGGCACAGGATTCATGAAATGAATGCCGATGAAGCGCTCCGGCCGGTCGGTCGAGGCGGCAAGCCGCGTGATCGAGATCGATGACGTATTGGTGCCGACAATGGCCTCGGGCTTGAGCGACGGGCAGAGCGCGCTGAAAATCTTGCGCTTGGTTTCTTCCTGCTCGGTGGCGGCTTCGATCACCAGATCGCAATCGCCGAGATCGTCGAGCGTATTGGCGGGCGAGATGCGCTTGATCGCGGCCTGCCGTTCCTCGTCGCTGATGCGCTGGCGGCTGACCTGACGCGCTAGATTGCCGTTGATGGTGGCGAGCCCCTCGGCGATGCGATTGACGGCGATATCGTTGAGCATGACGTGATAGCCGGACAACGCACAAACATGCGCGATGCCGTTACCCATCTGGCCGGCACCGACAACGCCGATCTTGCGAATGGTGTTCGCCATACTGTCCGCCTTAAGGCCGCGAGGTTGTGTTTTGGACCGTTCCTTGACCTCGACCATCTCGCTCACCCTTCTACGACGATCCAGGCTGACGCGCCAGTTCCGGTCAGTGTTTAACTTTATCGAGCTCGGTCGCGAGCTCCGGCAGCGCCTGATAGAGATCGGCGACCAGCCCGTAGTCGGCGACCTGGAAGATCGGGGCTTCCGCATCCTTGTTGATCGCGACAATAACTTTCGAATCCTTCATGCCGGCAAGATGCTGGATGGCGCCGGAAATGCCGACCGCGATATAGAGGTCGGGAGCCACCACTTTGCCGGTCTGCCCGACTTGCCAGTCGTTGGGCGCATAGCCGGCATCGACCGCGGCGCGCGAAGCGCCGATCGCGGCGCCAAGCTTGTCCGCCACCGGCTCGATATATTTGGTGAAGTTCTCGCGGTTCTGCATCGCCCGGCCGCCGGAAATGATGATCTTGGCCGATGTCAGTTCCGGCCGCTCGGATTTCGACAATTCCTCGCCGACGAAGCCGGAAAGGCCCGGATCGGCCGCGGCGCTGGCCGGTTCGATCGGCGCCGAACCGCCCTCGCCCGTCGCCTGGAACGCCGCGGTGCGCACGGTGATGACGCGCTTGTTCTCCTGCGAGCGCACGGTCTGAATGGCATTGCCGGCATAGATCGGGCGCTCGAACGTGTCCGGCGCCACCACCTTGATAATCTCGGAAATCTGCATCACGTCGAGCAGAGCGGCGACCCGCGGCATGATGTTCTTTCCGGCCGTGGTCGCCGCCGCCATGATGGTCTCGTAGGGCACGGCGAGCGCGACGATCAGGGCCGCGGTCGGCTCGGCCAGCATGTGGTCGTAAGCGGGCGCGTCGGCGAGCAGCACTTTCGCCACGCCGTCGAGCTTGGCGGCCGCCGCCGCGGCTGGCTTGCAGTTATGTCCGGCGACCAGAATGTGCACCTCGGCGCCGAGCGCCTTCGCCGCGGTCAGCGCTTTGGCGGTGGCGTCCTTGAGCGTCGCATTGTCGTGTTCGGCGAGGAGAAGTGTCGACATCAGATCGCTCCCGCCTCGTCTTTGAGTTTTTCGACGAGTTCGGCGACGGTCTTCACCTTCACGCCGGCTTTGCGCACCGGCGGCTCGGATGTCTTGACCACTTCAAGCCGCGGCTTGATGTCGACGCTGTAATCGGCGGCGGTCTTTTCCTCGATCGGCTTCTTCTTCGCCTTCATGATATTCGGCAGCGAGGCGTAGCGCGGCTCGTTCAAGCGCAGGTCGGTGGTCACGATGGCCGGCATTTTCAGCCTCACGGTTTGCAGGCCACCGTCGACTTCGCGCGTAACCAAGACGGCGTCGCCGTCGAGCTCAACTTTGGAGGCGAAGGTGCCCTGCGGCCAGCCCAGCAGCGCCGCCAGCATCTGGCCGGTCTGATTGCAATCGTCGTCGATCGCCTGCTTGCCAAGGATGATGAGTCCCGGCTGCTCGGCGTCGGCGATGGCTTTGAGGATTTTCGCGACCGCGAGCGGCTCGACACCTGAGCCATCGGTCTTCACGAGAATGCCGCGGTCGGCACCCATGGCGAGCGCGGTACGGATGGTTTCGGCCGCCTGCTGCGGCCCGATCGAGGCGGCAATGATCTCGGTCGCCTTGCCGGCTTCCTTGAGGCGAATTGCTTCCTCGACGGCGATCTCGTCGAACGGGTTCATCGACATCTTGACGTTGCCGAGCTCGACGCCGGAACCGTCCGCTTTGACTCGGATTTTCACATCCTTGTCGATCGCCCGCTTCACGGGCACGAGGATCTTCATGACTGGTGTAACTGTCTGCTCTATTGGAGTTGTTCGAAACCGCGCCCGGTCACGCCAGCAGGTTACGATGTTTAAGAACTTGCTGCGGTGCGAGAAACCTACCGGCCAAGGCCGGTGCGGTCAACGAGCATGATCCCGAAAAGTGGACGCCGGTTTTCCGATAAGACCATGCTCAAGCTAAATATTTCAGCGGTTCTGCCCTGGCTTCCAGAGCACGTCGCCCGCCCCTTTGCTATTGGCATAACGGCTTGCGACGAATAGGAAATCGGAGAGCCGGTTGACGTATTTGAGAACCGCCGCGGTGACCAATTCGTCGGGCTCCTCGACAAGTTCGGCGATCAGCCGCTCGGCGCGCCGGCAGATGGTGCGGGCAAGGTGCAGATAAGCTGCAGCCGCGCCGCCGCCGGGCAGCACGAAGGACCGCAGCGGGCTTAAGCCTGCATTGAGCCGGTCGATCTCGGTCTCGAGCCAAGTCACTTGATTATCGGTGACGGTGAGGCGCGCGCCGCCAGGCCCTTTGCCGCCATCGCCTTTGCCGCCCTCTTTCACCGGCGTGCAGAGATCGGCCCCGACATCGAACAAATCGTTTTGGACGCGCGACAGCGCATCGTCGAGGGCGGCATCGTCGGTCGTATGCAGCCGCGCCACACCGATCGCCGCATTGGTCTCGTCGATTGTGCCATAGGCCGAAATGCGCAGATCGTACTTCTTGCGCCGCTCGCCGGTGCCGAGCGCGGTGGTGCCGTCATCGCCGGCGCGGGTATAGATCTTGTTGAGGACGACCATGGTTGGCCTCGCGCCTCACTTCCCCAAGTTTCACGTCACCAGTCCTATTTGCCCATGATCCAGAGCGCGAGCATGATCACGCCAATGGCGATGGCTTGCAGCAGCACGCGCAACCGCATCAGCTTTTGCGAGGTGTTGCCCGAGCCGCCCATCATCATATTGATGAGGCCTAGCAACAGCACGATCGCGACCGCGCCGATGGCGATGGGGACCGCGACATGGGACATGAAACCAGACATGACGGATATGTGTAGCGCGCTTTGAGCGCGAGCGATACCCGGCTGGACGCGGGTTGATCTTTCCGGAGTTTCGCGGAGCTTGTCACCGGGCTGCTTCGGGCCGGGCCCGTTGGCTCAACCCAGTCTACATTTTAGTTCGACCCGTCGAGCAATCGCCGCGCGATCACTTGCGCCTGGATCTCGGCCGCGCCCTCGAAAATGTTGAGGATGCGCGCGTCGCACAGGATGCGCGATACCGGGAATTCAAGCGCGAAGCCGTTGCCGCCGTGCACTTGCAGGGCATTGTCGGCGGCCGCCCAGGCGACGCGGGCGGCCAGAAGCTTCGCCATGCCGGCTTCGAGATCGCAGCGGCGGCCGGAATCCTTTTGCCGCGCGGCGTAATAGGTGAGCTGGCGCGCGACCATGATCTCGACAGCCATCATCGCGATCTTGTCCGACACGCGGGGGAAATTGGCGATCGGCTCGCCGAACTGGATGCGCTGGGTGGTGTAAGTCAGCGCCTGTTCCATAGCGGCCTGCGCTACGCCGATGGCGCGCGCCGCGGTCTGGATGCGCGCCGCCTCGAAGGTCGCCATCAATTGCTTGAAGCCGAGCCCCTCAATGCCGCCGAGCAAATTCTCCGCCTTGACGACAAAGCCGTCGAAGGCGATCTCGTATTCCTTCATGCCGCGATAGCCCAGGACCTCGATCTCGGTGCCCGACATGCCGGAGGCCGGAAACGGATTGCCGTCGTCGCCGCGCGGCTTTTCGGCGAGCAGCATGGAAAGGCCGCGATATCCGGTCTCGGCCGGATTGGTGCGCACCAGGAGCGTCATCAGATCGGCGCGCACCGGGTGCGTGATCCAGGTCTTGTTGCCGTAGACTTTGTAGACGTCGCCCTGGCGCACCGCGCGTGTCTTCAACGAGGCGAGATCGGAGCCGGTATTCGGCTCGGTGAAGACCGCGGTCGGCAGCACTTCGCCGGACGCGATCTTCGGCAGCCATTTGCGTTTCTGATCCTCGGTGCCGGAGCCCAGAATCAACTCGGCGGCGATCTCGGAGCGCGTGCCCAGTGAGCCTACACCGATATAGCCGCGCGATAATTCCTCGGACACGACGCACATCGATTCCTTGCCGAGCCCCATGCCCGCGTAATCCTCGGGGATGGTGAGGCTGAAGACCCCGAGTTCGGACATCTGCGAAATGACTTCGAGCGGGATGTAATCGTTCTTTAAGTGCCATTGCTGCGCAAAGGGCACGACGCGGTCCTCGGCGAATTTCCGCATCTCTTCGCGAATCGAATCGAGCGTGTCGTCAAGCCCGCAGGCGCCGACGGTCGCGTCGTTGTGCTGGCGGATCAGTTCGACGAGCCGCGCGCGGCGCTGCGGCGTATTGCCGGTCGCGATCAGGTGCTCGACGGCGGGCGTGATCCGTGCCGCAACCGCCGCGGGACTGAGTCCGAGATCGGACGGCCGCACGATTTCGCCTTGGCTCATCGGAATCCCGCCGATCACTTGTGCCAGATATTCGCCGGCGCCGATGCGCACCAGCAATTCCTCGGTTTCGCCGAAGCTGCCCATCTCCGACATGCGCTGCGCATAGGCGGCGAGCTGGCGGAGCGCTTCGACATAGGTCGCGAGCCAGGCGAGGCCATGGGTGGCGCGCTGCTCGCGATCGAAGACGCGGGCAATGGTGCGCCCCTCGATCGTTACACGGTCGCCGACCGCGCGGCGCGCATCGGCGAACAGGGATTCGACGGCTGCGACCGCGTCAACAAGCGTGGCGATCACATCGTGGCCTGCGGACGGCTGGGAGGCGGCAAGCGGCATGACTGGCTCCGGTGAGCGGCAAGAAGCGGCAATGACGGCGCGGCCTAACCTTGAAGCTTTGGCGCTGGAAGCTTACGCGTGCGGTGCACAAAAGCAATGACTCCCCTCTGGCGGGTCGCCGCCGGAAGGCCGTCGCAGGAGCGGCGATACGGCCCTGCGCGCGAAGCGACGACGGCTCGCGCAGGGCGCGAAAAATGGCCGAATACCACCCATTATTGCCAAATATTAACCATTTTGCGGTGTCCTGCGATTGATTAGCGCGGCGGCGCGCCGCGGCAATGATGATCGCGCTTTTCGTCCGATCGGGGCCCCGATGTATTTCGCGCGGATTTTTTTCAAGCTGTCGGTCCGTGCCCGGATCATCGTGCTGGGCGTCATTCCGGTCGTGGGCTTCCTCGCCAACGGCATCGCCTTCATCAGCGGCGATGCCGAGGTCGGCAATGCCTTCGACAGTTTGCACCGCAGCACCGAGGTGTCCGACGCCAGCCGCGATCTCAAGACCGGCCTGCTCATGATGCGCGCCGCGACGATCGAATTTGTCGCGCACCCCTCCGACGCCGAGGTCAAGGATTTCGAAGAAGGCCAGGGCATTGCGATTCGATGCCTCGACCGCATCGAGAAGATGCTGACGTCCTCGGAGCAGGACGCGATCACGCCGCCGCGCATCACGGTGCGCGACCTCAAGACCAGCTTCGCGAGCCTTGTGCACGAACAAAAGTCGCTGGGCTTCACCGATGCCGAAGGCGTCACCGCCAATCTGATCGCCGCGAGCGACGCGATCGAGAAGATCATTCACGACGATTTGTCCTGGGTCGCCGAAGTCGACAGCGCCAAGCTGTTGACGTCGCTTCTCACCATGCGGCGCTATGAGATCGAATACCGGCTCACGCGCAACCATGCCGCCGAGCGCCGCTTCCTCGACGAGATCAAGCACTTCGACCAGCTTTTCGATTCGGTCGACGGCGCGCCGTCGATGAAAGACAAGCTCAATCGAGAAGTACAGAATTACAGCTACGCCTTCGCGCAATGGGTCGCCAGCACGGACAATATCGCGCCGCTTGTCTCGCTCATCAGCCACGATACCGAAAACGTGCTGCCGGAAGCCGACAAGATCATTGCCACGGCCCGGACGGACGCAAGCGCCGCGGCGGCGGCGCTCGCCGCATCGCGGACCCGCACGCGGCAATTCATCATCTGGGTGGATCTGGCGGTGATTCTGATCGTGCTGGGCTTCAGTTGGCGCATCGGACGCTCGATCACTAACCCCTTGGAAAAGTTCGCCGGCGCCATGAAGCGGCTCGCCGACGGCGACACGTCGGCGCAGCTTCCCGCAAGCACCTCCCGCGACGAGATCGGCGCTATGGCGCGCACCGTGGTGGTGTTCCGCGACAATATGATCGAGCGCGAGCGCCTCGCTGCGGTTCAGCAAGAGAACAATGCGGCGCGCGAGCAGCGCGCCGAGGCGATCGCCGCGTCGATCGGGCGGTTCCGCGCCTCGGTCGAGCGGGCGCTAAACCGGCTGCGTGAAGCGTCGGGGCGGCTCGAGGGAGCATCGAGCGGGATGAACACCGCCGCCGACGCGGTTTCGTCGGAAGCCAAGACCGCCGAGAATTCCGTCGGTGCCGCGTCCGTCAACGTCACGACGGTCGCCAGTTCGATCGAGGAGCTTGCGGTTTCGATCAGCGAGATCGCTGCGCACGCGACCAAATCGACCGACGTCGCCACCCGCGCTGTCGCCGAATCCAAGCGCACCGTCATCACGATGTCGGAACTCGGCAATGTGGCGAACCGCATCGGCGAGGTCATCGGCCTCATTCAGGCCATTGCCGGCCAGACCAATCTGCTGGCGCTGAACGCCACGATCGAAGCGGCGCGCGCCGGCGACGCCGGCCGCGGCTTCGCGGTCGTCGCCTCGGAAGTGAAATCGCTCGCCGCGCAGACCGCGCGCGCCACCGAGGATATCGCCGCCCAGATCGGCTCGATCCAATCGGCGACCGCGGACGCCGCGCAGGCGATTGAACAGGTCTCATCGATCATCGACGATATGTCGGAGATCGCCGCCGTCGTCGCTTCGACGGTCGAGGAACAGAACAACGCGGTGGCGTCGATCGCCGAAGGCGTCAACCGCGCCTCGAACGAGGCCCGCAACGGCTTCGAAGCCATGAGCCGCGTCGCCGGCGCCTCGACCGGCGCCCGCGCCACGGCCGCCGACGTCAAGGCGCTGGCGGCGGCGCTCGCCGCCGAAGCCGAAAGCCTGCAGGGTGAAGTGCGTCGCTTCCTCGACGACGTCCAAGCCGCGTAAGAAACGACGTAAAATCCGATGAGCATGAGTTCGCATCGCGCCGGGCGGCTTATTCCAAGCCGTAACCGACGATCAAGTCGAGATTCACCCGCGCTTCGATATGCTGCAGGTTCTGCCGCTCGATAAAGCGCACGGCAAAGCCGCCGTCGAAGTGACGCACCACGCGCGACACGATGGTGGCGAGCGCCAGAACGGTTCCGATCTTGGGGACGGTTTGTGCCGAAATGGCCGCGCCCGCCGCCGCCGTCGATGACCGGGACGATCCGCAGCGTCGCGCGATAGTCCCGTACCGGCATCGGCGGTGCGCCACAAAACCCGTAGGTTTGCGAGCGGTCGACATCGGACAACGCCAAGAGCGTTTGCCGGATGCGTTTGGCCCTGGTAGAGGACATTGCGCACGGCGCCGACCGCATCGCCGGATTTGCAGTCTTCGATTTCGCTCGCGCCCGAGCCGTCGACCCAAACCGGATAGTCGTTGAAATCGCGAATGACATCCCAGACGTCGTCCGCCGATTGCGTGAACACCGTGCTGTAATAGGCGCGCTCGCCATCGTGGCTCCTTTCGCAACTTGCATTGGCGCGGCGGATATGACGATGCTGGGCGCTCAAGCCCACCTGTTTCCTGCTATGAATAGGCCGGTGCCCGCCGCGGAGGCCCTTCCCCGTTGCATACGATCCGCATCTGCTACCGCATCGCCATGGATGCCTTTTATAGCTTCAACGCCGACGACGGCTGGGCGATCGCGAGCCACATCGCGCTCTCGGTCTTGATGTCGATGTTTCCGTTCCTGATCCTAGTGACGGCAATTGCCGGCTTCATCGGCTCGAAAAATTTGGCCGACGAGGTGGCGCAGCTCATCATCGCCGCCTGGCCGCACGAGGTTTCCGGCGGCATCGCCGGCGAGATCCATCGCGTGCTAACCACGGCGCGCGGCGACATCCTCACCGTCGGCGCGGTGTTTGCGATCTATTTCTCCTCGAGTGGCGTCGAGAGCCTACGCATCGGGCTCAATCGCGCCTATGGACTGAGCGAGAAGCGACTCTGGTGGCTGTTACGGCTGGAATCGATCGGCTATGTGCTGATCAGCGCGCTGGCGCTGCTCGCGCTTGCTTTTCTAGTCGTGCTCGGTCCGCTGGTGTTTCGCGCCGCAATGGCCTACGCGCCGTGGCTCGCGCCGCTGCAACGCCACTACGATATCGGCCGCTTCAGCGTAGCGACCTTCGTTATCATGATCGCGCTGATGATTCTGCACATGTGGCTGCCGGCCGGACGGCGGCAGATCGAGGATGTCTGGCCAGGCATTATCGCGACCTTGGCGCTTTGGCTCGCTTGCGGATTTGTGTTTGGCCGTTATTTGTCCGACTTCTCCTATACCTATGTGCGTTATTATGCCGGGCTCGCTTCGGCGATGACGGCTCTGGTGTTTTTATATTTCACCGCCTGGATTTTCATTTATGGCGGCGAACTCAATGCCGCGATCGCGCGCGCCTATCCGCGGCGGCATGCGAAAGCACCGGCTCGCACGATCGCGCAAGAACGTGAGCAAGAGCCTGAAATGGATGGCGGACCTTAAGCCGCCGTTTCGGCCGCGGCCGGGCTTGCGGTCAGCGTCTTGACCTTGCGGGCGTGATCGACCGCCTCGCGCGCCGACTGGTTATGGGTGAACAATTCGAGCGTCTCGGTATCATCCTCGCTCACCGGCGTCATCGCCTGATCCATATAGGGAGTATGCGCGCTCTTCCTGACGCGGCGATAGATGCGGAAAATGCCCCAGGCCGCGGCGGCGACGCGCGCGTGCTTGACCAGAAATTCGAGAGCGAGCGACGGATAGAATGTCCACACCGGATCGAGCGGCAATTCGGGGCGGCGTTCGTGCCGCGACTTAAGGCGGACGAACCCGCCCTGCAGCGGATGGACCTTTTCGATCGTCAACGATTGCGCAAACCATAGAATGATCTGCGCCAGGCGGAGGATATTGATGCCGTAGGCTTGCGCCCGCCGCAGGACCGTCTCGATGTGTTCCGGCGTGTAATAGATCGACCAGGCGTCGCGATAGAGCTTTTCCCACTCCGCCTTGCTCATATGTGGATGCGCGGTCAGCGCGTGTTCGAGATCGTATTTGTTGAGATCGGGATCGAGCGCTACGCCCTTCTTCCGCAGCACTTTGTGGTCTTCGGACCCCGGGAGCGGCGTGAGGAAGAAGAATTCGAGCACGTCGAGCGGCATTTCCTTCTTGATGATCTCGATATCGCGCCGCGCCGATTCCGGCGTGTCGTTCGGGAAGCCGAGGATATAGCCCGCATAGGTCCAGATGCCGACCACCTTCCAGGCCAGCAGCATGTTGCGATATTCGGTGATCTTGTTCTGCCGCTTCTTTGCGGCGAGCAGATTATCCGGATTGATGTTTTCGAGCCCGATAAAGATGCGGGTGACGCCGGCACGCTTCGCTTTGGCGACGAAATTCGGAATCTTGTGGCACAGCGTGTCGACCTGGATGAGGAAGCGCACATCCATGCCGTCTTGCTCGCGCAGCTTGATGATGCGGTCGAAGATCGGTTCCCAATCCTTGTTGCGGGCGAAATTGTCGTCGGTGATAAAGAAGCGGTCGATGCCGTGTTCGAAGTTCTTTCGCAGGATGCGCTCGACGTCGTCGGGACTGCGGCGGCGCGACTTGCGGCCCTGCACATTGATGATGGTGCAGAACGAGCATTGGAACGGGCAGCCGCGCCCGGCATCGAAGGTCGTGACATTGCCGATGGTCTTGCGCACTGAATTGCCGGGCAAAAACGGCGTGATCGTGTCTTCGAGCGCCGGCAGGTCGTTGATGTAATTATAGACCGGCTTGAGCGCGCCTGCGGCGGCGTCGCGCACCACCTCGTCCATCCGGCCTTCGGCTTCACCGGCAAACAGCGTGACACCCATATCGAGCGCCTCCTGCAGATCGGGGCCGATGGCATCGAACATCGCCAGCATGCCCGACACATGGAAGCCGCCGATGATGACTGGGATGCCGGCTGAGCGCAGCGGCTTTGCGATATGCAGCGAGCGCGGATACTGGTTCGATTGCACGCCGACCAGGCCGACGAAGCCGAAATTAGCGTTGGCGCGCATGTCGGCGATGATGCGGTCGATGTGCACCCGCGTATTGGTCTCGTCGATGGCTAAGATGTCGATCGCAATGTCGGGGCCGAGGATTTGGCGCTGGCCGCAATCGTCAAGTAGCCCATAGACGCTGGCCAGCGAATTCGCCGGCATCGGCGAGCGGTACCAGCGAATGACATAGCCGTCGTCGTCGTAGTGCGACGGCTTTACCAGCACCACGCGGAATTTGCGCGCCGCGCCCGCTTCGGACCGCTGTTTCGGCAACATGCCTCACCCCGTACCCAGCGGGGAAATTGTATCTGATTAGGAGGGAAAGTGCACCTCCCCGGACGCGGTAAATTGAGGCGGTAAGGGGATGCTTTCAGCGCAAAATTTCAAGAACTTGTTGCCTCGATCACGTCCTCGAAGTTCCGCAGTCCCGGCCGGGGCGCATTGACCAGCACCGCCATATTGCCAGGCTTGTGCCGGTTGGTGCGCATCAATTCGTGGGCGTAGGGAATCTTCTCGAACGGGAACACGTCGCTCATGCAGGGATCGACCCGGCGGTCGATGACGAATTGATTGGCGGAACTCGCTTGTTTGAGATGGGCGAAATGCGAGCCCTGCACCCGCTTCTGCCGCATCCAGACATAGCGCGCGTCGAAAGTGATGTTGTAGCCGGTGGTGCCGGCGCAGAACACGACCATGCCACCGCGCTTGACCACCAGGCATGAGACCGGAAACGTGGCCTCTCCGGGGTGCTCGAACACGATATCGACGTCGCGCTTGCCGGTGATTTCCCAGATCGCCTTGCCGAAGCGGCGCGCTTCTTTCACCCAGGCGTCATATTCGGGCGTGCTGACTTTCGGCATCTGCCCCCAGCATTTGAAATCGTTGCGGTTGATGACACCCTTGGCGCCAAGATCCATCACGTATTGCACCTTCGAGGCATCCGACACGATGCCGATGGCATTGGCGCCGGAAGCGGCGACAAGCTGCACGCCGAACACACCCAGCCCGCCCGACGCGCCCCAGACCAGCACATTGTCGCCGGGCTTGAGCGTGTGCGGCGAATGACCGAACAGCATGCGATAGGCGGTCGCCAGCGTCAGCGTGTAGCAGGCCGATTCTTCCCAAGTCAGATGCGCCGGCTTGACCATGAGCTGGCGCGACTGCACGCGGCAGAATTGGGCGAAGGACCCGTCCGGCGTCTCATAGCCCCAGATGCGCTGCGACGGCGACAACAGCGGATCGCCGCCATTGCATTCCTCGTCGTCGCCATCGTCCTGGTTGCAATGAATGATGACTTCGTCGCCGACCTTCCAGCGCCGCACCTTGGAGCCGACCGCCCAGACGATGCCGGAGGCATCGGAACCGGCGACATGAAAGGGATGCTTGTGGCCGTCGAGCGGCGAAATCGGAATACCGAGACCGGCCCAGACGCCGTTATAATTGACGCCGCCGGCCATGACATAGACCAGCACTTCATCTTCGGCGATCGGCCAGGTCGGAACCACTTCGAGCTGCATCGCGGTTTCCGGCGGCCCGTGACGTTCCTTGCGGATCGCCCAAGCGTACATTTGCGCCGGAACATGGCCGAGCGGCGGGATTTCGCGCATCTCATAGAGATCTTTGAGCGGCGCTGAGGACGGCTTGATTTGCGCAACGGCCATCACGGGCTCCAGGTTGCACCGACAGTTGCGACAGGATGGTCGCAAGACTGCAGTCTGCCGCAGCTAATGTTGCAGCGCAATAATTAGTTGGAATGATTTGGGGGAATCCGCCGGCGCGCCGCTGACAGGGAAGCCGCAAAGCCCTAAGCTTGGCCCAGCGCGGTCAGGAATGCGCTCAGGGGCTTTGCACTCCGCCCTTGCCGGGACAATGAAGGGGGATACTCATGGGAATTATTGTTTGGCTGATTGTCGGCGGCATTGCCGGCTGGTTGGCCGGCATGATCGTCAAAGGCGGCGGCTTTGGGCTGATCGGCGACATCGTCGTCGGCATTGTCGGCGGTCTTATTGCCGGCTGGCTGTTGCCGCGGCTCGGGCTCGCCATCGGCGGCGATTTCATCAGCGACATCATCAACGCCTTCATCGGCGCCGTGATTCTGCTGATCATTCTGCGGCTGATCAAACGCTAAGACGGAAGAAAGGAATGCGCGGTAAGGCTTGGCGCGGCGGGCATTCGAGCCCCCGCGCCGAAGCTTTGTTTTTGACCGCGCATTCATGATCCAAGAAAGATTGGCTTTCGCCGACAAGAGTCTGACCGGACAAGACCACGCCGCGCCGCGGCTCTCGGCGGCGCGAGTGATCCACGTCATCAGCCTGACGCTCGCGCTCGGCTATTTGGCCGTGCTTGGTGGAACTTATCTCAAAGGCGATTTTCTCACCGACCCCGGCTGCAAAGCGTGTACGGCTTCATCGCGCCTATGGGGGCAGCGAGTCGCTGGCCTGGACCGTTCAAATAGCCTTCGGCGTTGCGCTCGCCGCCGGACTTGTCGGGCTGTGGCGAAGCCGCGCCCCGTTCGACCTGAAGGCCGCGGCGCTCGCGGTCGGCGCGCTGCTCGCGACGCCGTATCTTTATATGTATGACCTCACCGCACTCGCGGTCGCCTTTGCTTTTTTGCTGCGCTATGCGCTCGAGCGCGGCTTTTTCACCAGCGAGGTTTTTGGCCTCGGCACCGCGGCAGCGCTGATCCTGGCTTTTCCCTTTGCCAAGACCCAAACCGGGCTCGCCGCAGCGCTGGTCATTTCGGCGCTGATCCTGCTACGCGCATGTTGCGTCGCAGCAAAATCCACGTCACATTAGTCATGCCGGAATGCGGGGAACAACGATGGGCGAAGAGCCGCGCCGCGATACGCCATCACGCGACAAACCAGCGCGCGACAAACCAGTACGCGACAAGCCTTGGATCTTCCGTACCTATGCGGGGCATTCGACCGCTACCGCGTCGAACGAGCTTTACCGTAAAAATCTGAGCAAAGGGCAGACCGGGCTTTCGGTCGCCTTCGATCTGCCGACGCAGACCGGCTACGACAGTGATCATCCGCTAGCCAAGGGCGAAGTCGGCAAGGTCGGCGTGCCGATCTCGCATATCGGCGACATGCGCGCCTTGTTCGACGCGATCCCGCTCGACGCGATGAACACGTCGATGACGATCAATGCCACCGCGGCGTGGCTGCTTGCGCTCTACATCGCCGTCGCCGACGAAGAGAACGTGCCGCGCGACAAGCTGCAGGGCACGACGCAGAACGACATTATCAAGGAATATCTCTCCCGCGGCACTTACGTCTTCCCGCCGGCGCCGTCGATGCGGCTGATCAAGGACACGATCCTGTTCACGACGCGCGAAATGCCGAAGTGGAATCCGATGAATGTCTGCTCGTATCACCTGCAGGAAGCGGGTGCGACGCCGCAGCAGGAGCTTGCCTTTGCGCTGGCGACCGCGGTGGCGGTGCTCGACACCGTCAAGGCGGCCGGCGCCGTCGATGATTTCGGCGAGGTGGTCGGGCGGATTTCGTTCTTCGTCAACGCGTCGACCCGCTTTGTCGCTGAAATGTGCAAGATGCGCGCGTTCGGCGAATTATGGGACAAGATCACGCGCGAGCGCTACGGCGTCACCGACCCGAAGCAGCGGCTGTTCCGCTACGGCGTGCAGGTCAATTCGCTTGGCCTCACCGAACAGCAGCCGGAAAACAACGTCTATCGCATTCTCCTCTCGACGCTGGCGGTGACATTGTCGAAGAAGGCGCGCGCACGGGCGGTGCAGCTGCCGGCCTGGAATGAGGCGCTCGGCCTGCCGCGGCCGTGGGATCAGCAATGGTCGCTGCGCATGCAGCAGATATTGGCTTACGAAACCGACCTCCTCGACTACGGCGACATATTCGACGGCTCGGCCGAGATCGCCGCCAAGGTCGAGGAGCTCAAGCGCGCGGCGCTTGAAGAGCTCGATCACATCGAGAAACTCGGCGGCGCCATCGCCGCGGTCGAGATGGGCTATATGAAAGGCCAGCTCGTCGCCAGCAATACCGAGCGGCTCGAGGCGATCGAGCGCAACGAGCAAGTCGCCGTTGGCGTCAACCGCTTCATCGAGACCGAGCCTTCGCCGCTGACAGCCGGCGAGAATACCATCATGACCGTGGCGCACGAGGTCGAAGCCGAACAGATCGCGCGGTTGAACGCCTGGCGCGCGGCGCGCGACGGCCAGGCCATCGCCGCGGCTTTGGACGAGTTGCGGGTCGCCGCGCGCGATGGCCGCAACATCATGCCGCCGTCGATCGTCTGCGCCAAAGCCGGCGTCACCACCGGCGAATGGGGTTTCGCGCTGCGCGCGGCGTTCGGCGAATACCGGGCGCCGACCGGCGTCGGCCGCGCCGCGCGCAACGACACGACGGGCCTCGATGATATCCGCGCCGAGGTCGACCGCGTCTCCAAGAAGCTCGGGCGCCGCCTCAAATTCCTGGTCGGCAAACCTGGTCTCGACGGCCATTCCAACGGCGCCGAGCAGATCGCCGTGCGCGCGCGCGATGCCGGCATGGACGTCGTCTATGACGGCATTCGGCTGACGCCCGAGGCGATCGTCGAGGCCGCGGCCGAGGGCCGCGTGCATGTGGTCGGCTTGTCGATCCTGTCCGGTTCGCACCTGCCGCTGGTGCAAGATGTGATCACGCGCATGAAGGACGCCGGCCTCGACGACGTGCCGGTCGTCGTCGGCGGCATCATCCCGCCGCAGGATGCGAGCGCGCTCAAGGACGCCGGCGTCGCCGAAGTCTACACGCCGAAGGATTTCGAACTAAACCGCATCATGAGCGATCTGGTGCGGATCGTCGAACATTCGGCCGAGGCCGAAGAACCCGCCGACGCGGCGGAGTAGATCTCACTTCGGCGTCACCGCGCCGAGCGCTTTGCTCAGCGCGCTCGGGCTAAGCGGCTTGCGCAGATAAAAGTTCATGCCGGCAGTGCGGGCGGCGGCTTCGTCGCCGGGTTCGTTGCGGCCTGAAACCCCGATGATCGGCATGCGCGCGGCGGCGCCGGACAGGCCGCGGATGCGCCGCGTCGTTTCCAGCCCGTCGATGCCTGGCAGCGTGACATCCATCAGCATCACGTCGTAACCACGCGTCACGGCGCCGACGGCTTCCTCGCCGGAAGCGGCGAAGTCGGCCTGATGGCCGAGTTCGGTGAGGATGGTGTTGAGGATGACGCGGCCGTAAGGGTTGTCCTCGGCGCAGAGGATTTTCAGGCCGCGCGCGGGCGACGCGGATGCATTTGCCAGCGAAATCTCGGCTGCGGCGGCACGCGCGATCGGCAGCACGGCAGAGAAGCTAAAACGCGAGCCGCGCCCCCGCACACTGCTCACGGTCAGATCGCCGCCCATCATTTTGGCAAGGATTTTTACCACGGAAAGACCGAGACCGGCGCCGCCATAGCGGCGCGCGATCTCGGCGCTTGCTTGCGAGAACGGGCGGAACAGCCGCTTGATCTCGGCGGGCTTGAGCCCGATGCCGCTGTCGGTGACGGCGAATATGATCTCGGCGCGGCCGCGCACTGCGCGCTTTGCCTGCACCTCGAGCCGCACCGTGCCCTTGTCGGTGAACTTCACCGCATTATCGATGAGATTTTCCAGCGCCGCGCGCAGCCGCACCGGATCGCCGGCGAGCGTCTCCGGCAAATCGGCGGCGACGATCGTCTCGGCGTGCAGACCCTTGGTCTGCGCGCGCGCCGCAAGCGATTCCGCCAGCATCTCGGCGACGCGCCACGGCCGAAATTTCTCCTGCTGCAACGTCAACGAACCTGTGCCGGCTTTGGCGGCGTCGATGACGAGCGTGGTCAGGGCTGCGAGATGCTCGGCGCTCACCTTGATGCCCGTCGCCCAACGCCGCTCGCGCTCGTCGAGATTTGAGCTCGCCAGCAATTCGCCGAGTGCGAGGATGCCAGTGAGCGTGGTGCGGATGTCGTGGGCGAATATAGCGAGCGCCGCCTCGTTGGCGCGCGCTGCGGCAGACCGGTGTCGCGCCATCGGTCGCCTCTTCGGCCGCTGCTTCGGCCGCGTCCGGCGAGCCGCAGACTTTGCTGCGGATTTTTGCTTGCTCTTTGATCGTGCCATCACGGCGGCCCCCCGGCCGCCTCGACAATGACACGGCAGAAGATGGAACAAAACAGGGTCAGGATGCCGTTATCAACACCCGATCCTCAACGCCCCAACCCGACCGTGCGCCTGATATCGCGCGGTGTCGCGCCGCTCGAGCGCAATTCGCGCAAACCCGTGGCCTGGGTCGATTTCGACAGCTTGCCGCCGTCAGTGTCGAGGATGAGCTTATGATGATGATAGGCCGGCTCCGGCAAGCCGAGCAGCGCCTGCAGCAGGCGATGAATGCTAGTCGACCAGAACAGGTCCTTTCCGCGCACCACGTCGGTCACCCCCTGCAAGGCATCATCGAGAACGGCCGCGAGGTGGTAGCTGGTCGGCAGTTCCTTGCGCGCCAGCACGACGTCGCCCCAGCGTTGCGGCGCGGCGGTGATCTGGCCGGTCTGGCCGTGCCGGCCCAAGCCGCTTTCGCTCCACGTCAACACGCCGGCACGCGCCACCGCGGCGTCCATCGCCAGCCGTAAGGCGAAAGATTCGCCGGATTCGCGGCGGCGTTTGCGCTCGGCCGGCGAGAGCTTTCGCGCCCGTCCCGGATAAATCGGCACGCCATCGGGATCGCGCGGCCAGCCGCCGTGCCGGTCGAGGTCCGCGACCAGTTCGGCGATCTCGGCACGGCTCTCGAAGCTCGGATAGAGCAGCCCCTGCGCTTCGAGCTTGGCGACGGCCGCTTCATAATCGGCAAAATGCTCGCTCTGCCGCCGCACCGGCTCCTGCCACGAAATGCCGAGCCAGCGCAGATCCTCGACGATTGCCTCCTCATATTCCGGGCAGCATCGCGACGTGTCGATATCCTCGATGCGCAACAGCAGCCGTCCGCCGCGTTCGCGCGCCATGTCGTAATTGAGCAATGCGGAATAGGCATGGCCCAGATGGAGATACCCGTTCGGGCTCGGTGCAAATCGAAAAATGCGGCTGTACATCGACGCTACGCTTCTCGACACCGGAACATTTCACTGAGCAATTATATGCGAGTGTGCCGCCAACCTTCAGGAACTTCAAATCCAGTGCATTAGTATGACACCGATCACCCACATCCGCACCGAGGCCGACCTCGACGCGGCCTTGGCGGCGCTGCAAGAGGCCGATCCGCGGTTCGCGCCGGTCATCGCCACGGCCGGACGGCCGCCGCTGCGGCGGCGCGGCGACGGCTATGCCGGACTGGCCGCGACCGTTGTATCGCAACAACTTTCAACCGCGAGCGCCGGCGCCATCTGGGGACGGCTTGCGGCGGCATTCGATCCGTTCGAGCCGCAAGCCATCATCAAGGCGCGGCCGGAGAAGCTGGCGCGGCTCGGCCTGTCGAAACCGAAGATCAAGGCGCTCAAGGAAATCGCCCGCGCGATCGCGGGCGGCAAGCTTGCTCTTGCCGGGCTTGCCGATATCGCCGCCGAGGACGCGCATGCGGCGCTCACGGCGGTTCATGGCATCGGTCCGTGGACGGCCGACATCTATCTTTTGGCCTGTCTCGGCCATGCCGATGCCTGGCCGGCCGGCGATCTCGCGCTGCAAGAGGCGGCGCGTCTGGCCTTCGGGCTTAAGGCGCGGCCGACCACCAAAGAAATGCTGCCGCTTGCGCAAGCGTGGCGGCCGCACCGCGCCGTGGCGGCGCGCGTCTTGTGGACCTATTATCGCGCCGTCAAAGGCCGCGACGGCGCGCCGACCCTGCCGAAAACCGCAACGCCCGCCAAAACATCCGCAAAGAAAAAATCCGCTTCGGGCAAATCGTCCAAAGCAAAATCGGCCAAACCTAAGTCAACAAAAAAACACCGCGAGAAAAGACATGCCCGCTGAACTCGACGGTCCGCGGCTTTCGCCGCGCTCCGGCACAGCCCAACAGCTCGTGGTGTTTCTCCACGGTTATGGCGCCGACGGCAATGATCTGATCGACATCGGCCGCGCCTGGCAGCAATACTTGCCGCAAGCGGCCTTCGTCTCGCCGCACGCGCCGGAGCCGTGCGGACAAGCGCCGGTCGGCCGGCAATGGTTCGCATTGACGTTCCGCGACCCGAACGAACGCTGGACCGGCGTCAACCAGGCGGCACCGCTGCTTAATCAATTTCTCGACGCCGAGCTTGCGCGCCACAAGCTGCCGGCTTCGGCACTGGCGCTGGTCGGGTTCAGCCAGGGCACCATGATGGCGCTGCATGTCGGGCTCCGCCGTGCTACGGCACCGAAAGCCATCGTCGGCTATTCTGGCCTTCTGGTTGAGCCGCCGGACGGCAATCTCGAAGCCTTTGCGGCCGAGATCAAAGCCCGGCCCCCGGTTTTGCTGGTCCACGGCGATCGCGACGATCTGATCCCGCCGCAGGCTTTGTTTGCGGCCACCCAGGGCCTCGCCGCCCTCGAAGTGCCGGTCGAATGGCACCTATCGCCTGGCGTCGGCCACGGCATCGACGCCGAGGGACTACGTCATGGCGGCGAGTTCCTGGCGCGCCGTTTCAGCACCAAATTGAGCTAGGACGTTTTAACCGTAACGCATTGTATCTCGTAACGATTTCCTAAGCGGATTTGGCCCAAAAGCGCGTTGCTGGAGCAATGCCCCATGTTTACGGCCTTTCGCAATAACCTCGCCCGGAGCGTGAAACGGTCACGGGCTTGCGAAAATCTCGCCCGCTGCGACAGCGGCGCGACCGCCGTCGAGTTTGCGCTGGTGGCGGCGCCGTTCTTTGCCATGCTGGTCGC
>DASQRX010000009.1:0-23474 GCA_035642635.1 Xanthobacteraceae bacterium | reverse complement strand
AATACGGCGCTTGGATCGTGTTCGCGCTTGTATTTCTGGAATCGATTGGTCTGCCGTTGCCGGGAGAAGCTATCCTGATAAGCGCTGCGATTTTTGCTGGGACGACGCAGGAGCTTGGCATCGCCCTGGTTCTTCTCTCCGCCGTGTTAGGGGCGATACTGGGCGGCATCATCAGCTTCTGGATCGGCGATCGGTACGGATATCCGGTACTGCTTCGCTACGGCTCCTACATCGGACTGACCGAAACAAGAATTAAGATCGCCCAATATCTGTTTCGGCGTCAGGGAATGGGGGTTGTCCTCATTGCTCGCTTTGTGGCTGTGTTGCGATCGGTCGTCGGCTTCATTGCGGGAACAAACCGGATGCCGTTCGCCAACTTCATGATCGCCAACAGCGCAGGTGCGGGGGCCTGGGCGTTGTTCTACGGGCTTGGCGCATATTATCTCGGCAAAGGTGCCGAGAAATTTGCACGACCATTCGCGATGGCGCTGGCCGTGGCCGGAGCCATCGTGGTGGTCTCGATGATCCTCTATTGGCGCCGCAAGGAACAAGAGCTTGCGGCTGCGGCCGAGCGGGATCTTCCCGGGCCGTTGCAGGTGGAACAGTTGGGTAGGTAGTGCGGGCAGATAGGTTACTGCTGCTGCGCGAGTTGTGGGGGCAAATGATCGGGCCTGGGATGATCCACTTCGCGGCTGATATTTTCGGCGATGCAAGCCGGCCGGTAGAATAGTTCGTCGAAAGTCAGAATCTCGGGCGACAGAATAGACGCCTCTTCTAGTTGCCGACTACAGAAGATGACTCGCTGATTGGAAATTAGATGGGGGACAATTCCGAACATCCATTGCTCAGTCACAGAGGCGTGCAGCGGAAATTCACGCAAGCTCCTTTCGAAAGCGCGAATGGACCAATTTGTGTGACCTCGAATCGACCCGAGCCTTGGCAACCTTCAAGCGTAAGCAGAAGGAGGGCGAGGAGCAGCAATTTCATATTCAGCCCCCAATATCATTGATTGCGCGGCGACTTATCGTTCCGGCTTCGGCTTCCAATCACGCGCTAACTTCTGCGCCTCGGCGATCTGCTCGGCGGTTATGCGCTGTGCAATGATGTCGCGGTTTTTTTGTGCAGTGGCATTGCCCTGCGCGGCCGACAGGTTGTACCATATGTGCGCTTGCACGTAGTCCTGTGGAACGCCTTGGCCTGTCGCTCAATGGGGCCTAATCGCCCGCACCTTTGGGCAACTAATTGATTTTGTTCGGCTGTGGCACATCTTGTGCGCCCACCAGCCTTCCGCCCCTCAACTCATCAGCATCGGCCGTTCCGGCCGCGACGCTTCGAGCGCGTCGTGGAGGACGCGGCTCAAGGCTGCGATCTGATAGGGCTTGCGCAGCACCGGAAATTCCGGGTCGGTCTCGAACACTTTGGTATAGCCGGTGGTCAGCACCACCGGGATCTGCGGATATTTCGTGGTCACCGTTCGGGCCAGCGCCAAGCCGTCGATCTGTCCGGGCAGCACCACGTCGCTGAAGACAATTCGCACGTCTTGCTCGGACGCGAGAGCGTCGAGCGCGGCCGCTGCGGTCTCGGCTTCGACGGTGCGGTAGCCGAGCTCTTCCAAGAGCGAGATCGCGACATTGCGCACATCGGCGTTGTCTTCGACGACCAGCACGGTCTGCCGTCCCGCCGCGATATATTGCCCGTCGTCTTGCGGCAGCGGCGCGGCGACCACAGCATCGCTGCGCGGCAAATAGACCGTGACTTTGGTGCCGCGGCCGGGCTCGCTGTCGATCGACACCGTGCCGTTCGACCGGCGGGCAAAGCCGTAAACTTGCGACAGGCCGAGCCCGGTGCCCTTGTCCGGGCCTTTGGTGGTGAAGAACGGCTCGACGACCCGGGACAGAAGATCGGGCGGAATTCCCTTGCCGGTATCGGCGACGGTGAGCGCGACAAAGTCGCCGCAGAAATTCTCCGGCAAATCGCCGGACGCAAGCCGGGCATTTTTCGCCGAAATGACGATGTGCCCGCCGTCGGCCATCGCATCGCGCGCGTTGACGGTGAGATTGACCAGCGCCAATTCGAGTTCCGACTTGTCGACGCGCACCGGCCAGGTACCGTCCGGCACATCGATCCGCAGATGGATATTGACGTGCAGCGAGCCGGCCAAGACGTCGCGGATCGTATGCACGGTCTCGGCCGGGCTGATAACCGTCGGACTGAGCGGCAGCGTGCGGGCGAACGACAAGAGCTGCCGCGTCAGGTTCTCGCCGCGGGTCGCCGCCATCTCGATGGCCGCCAAGGCGCGCTGGTCCCTGGCCTCGGTCAAATGGCTCTTGAGGCGGTGCGCATGACCGGAGACGATCATCAGAAGATTGTTGAAGTCGTGGGCGATGCCGCCGGTGAGCTGGCCGATCGCATCCATCTTCTGCAAATGCGCGGTCTGGCGCTGCGCGCGTTCAAGCGCCGTCGCCGCTTCCTTCTCCGCGGTCACATGCCGGCCGGCGAGATAGATCAGACCGCTGCTTTCGGTCATGGTCCATTGCAGCCAGCGCCATGACCCGTCTTTGTGACGGAAGCGGTTTTCCATGCGCACCGTGGGCACGCCCTGTGCCAGCTGCTCGCGACACGCGATCGAATGCGCCGCGTCGTCCGGATGCCGCAGCTCGCGCACGTTCATCGCCTTGATCTCGTCCTCGCGCCAGCCGAGGAGCCGCGTCCATGCCGGATTCATGCTGAGGAAGTAGCCCTCGAAATTCGACACGCCGAGCAAATCCTCCGAGACGTTCCAGATCCGATCGCGCTCGAGCGTTCGCTTCTGGACTTCGGCCTCGAGCCTCTCGCTGAGCTTGCGCAGCTCGGCTTCGATCCTGGTGCGCGCATGATCGGCGCGCATGCGCTCGACGCCGAAACCGAGCTGGCGCGCCAATGTCAGCGTGAGCTCGATGTCCTCCTGGGCGAATTCGCGGGGCGCTTCGTAATAGGTCACGAATTTTCCAATGAGCTTCCCGGCCGCCATCAGCGGCACGAAGATGAGCGCGCCGATACCTTCCTGCTTGGCGACGCTCTTGATCGCGGGCCCGAAAAAATTGACGCGATTGATATCGGTAACGCAAACCGGCTCCGGATTGGCTGCGTCGGATGTCCACGGCGAATGACCTTCGATGACCGCGCGATAGCTATCCGACAGCCCGCGCCACGCGGCGAACCGCATGACGCCATCGGTATCGAAGCGCTGGATCGACGCCCGGCTGCAATGCAAGGCGGCGGCGATGGCGTCCAGCGTCGCCTCGTAAATGTCGTTCAAGGACGCCGCGCGATACAGCCGATCGGTAAATCGGTAAAGCGCCGCTTGTTCGTCGGCGCGCCTCGCGATCGCGGCCTCGGCGCGCCGCTGCTCGGTCACGTCGAGCAGCGAAGCAATCCATCCGACGGCCTTGCCCTTGGCGTCGAGCTCGGGCCGATAGGCTACGTGAAGGTGGCGCGTCCCGATATGGGGAAAATCGAGATTGCATTCGAAATTCACCGCCTCGCCGCGCAGCACTCTTTCGGTGTAGGGGCGCAGCGTCTTGAGGCCTTTGGGCCCAAGAATATCGCCGATGGTTTTGCCGAGAATCTCTTCGCGTTTCTGCCCCAGCATGTGCGCATAGGCCTCGCTGAGAAAGCGGTAGCGCAGGTCGCGGCCGCATCGCACCAGCATGAACGGCGTGCGGTTGATGACGGATTGCAGTTCGGCTTCGCTGGCGCGCAGCGCTTCCTCGGCCCGCTTGCGTTCAGTCAGTTCTTGAAAGCTGCAGACGGCGCCCTCGACACGGCCGCAAGGATCTTTGAGCGGCTGGACATTCATCAGGACCGGAATGCGCGCGCCGTCGGGCTGCTCGATGACGATCTCGGCGGAAACAACGCGCTCGCCGCTGCGCATCGCCTGCACGACCGGAATCGAATCGAAGGCAAGCGGCTCGCCATCCGCCCGATAGCGCCGCAGCATGCCGCTGTAATGCGCACTGGGTTCGCCGAGCGGAAGCTCGCGGCCCCACAGTTCGACCGCGCGCCTGTTGTAGCGGACGAGGCTGGTATCGGCCGTGCAAACGCAAAAGCCGGTGGGAATGGCGTCGAGCGAGCTTTGGTCGATGATTGTAAAGGCGTCGAGGCTGACCGGCGGCGGAACGATCGTCGTCAGGACGGTCTTGGCCAGGACGGTCTTGGCCGGGACGGTCTTGGCCAGCACAGTTTTGGCAGTGGCCTTGGCACGTTTGATCTTCTTCGGGATGGTCTTACGACCCTGACCGCGCATCGGAATTCACCCCAAGCGACGCAACGCCCGTTTGGCGAGAAAGTTCCACATCCCATTATGCGCCTATCGGGGTCCGGATGGGACGCAAAAATCGCGGCAAGGGCGAGCCGAAAATGCGGTTTGATCGTTGACGGTTAAGCGTAGGTCGATAAGACCGTCGCCAGCCGCTGCGATTGAGGCATAATGCATCGGCCGCAATCATTATTACTCCGCGAAATCCGTTAAGCGCGGCCCGGAAATTGCATGGAAATTGTGCATTTATTGGGCAACTCCGGGGCGTAACGCGTAACATGTCGATCGTCGTCGGGCTTCACCACGCCACCCGCTACACTTATGACCGGCCGATCAATCTCGGCCCTCAGGTTGTGCGACTGCGGCCCGCGCCGCATAGCCGCATCCGCGTGCCCAACTACTCGCTGATCGTCACGCCGGCGCAACATTTTGTGAATTGGCAACAGGACCCGCACGGCAATTGGCTGGCGCGCTACGTCTTTCCCGACAAGACCACGGAATTCTCCATCACCGTCGATCTCATCGCCGACCTAGAGGTCATCAATCCGTTCGACTTCTTCGTCGAGCCTTATGCCGACAAGTGGCCGTTCAAATTCGGTCACGAGCTTGACGAGGACCTGCTGGCCTATATCGGGCCGGAACCCGCCGGACCGCGCTTGAAGGAATTTGTCTGTTCGATTTCGCGCCAGCCGCGCACCACCGTCGACTTCCTGGTCGAGCTCAATCAGCGCCTGCAGCAATTGATCCGCTATGTGGTGCGCATGGAGCCGGGCGTGCAAACGCCCGACGAAACGCTCGCTGCCGGTTCGGGCTCCTGCCGCGATACCGCTTGGCTCCTCGTGCAGATCCTGCGCCACATCGGCCTACCGGCGCGCTTTGTCTCCGGTTATTTGATTCAGCTGCGTCCCGACGTCAAAGCGTTGGACGGTCCCTCCGGCACCGAGGTTGATTTCACCGACTTGCACGCCTGGACGGAGGTTTATTTGCCCGGCGCCGGCTGGGTCGGGCTCGACCCGACGTCGGGACTGCTCTGCGGCGAGGGTCACATTCCGCTCGCCGCCACGCCGCATTACCGTTCGGCGGCGCCGATCAGCGGCTTGGTCGAACCGGCCGAGGTCACGTTCTCGTTTGACATGAGCGTCAAACGCATCGGCGAACGGCCGCGCGTGACCGCGCCGTTTTCCGATGAGGCCTGGACCGCGCTCGATGCGCTTGGCGAGAAAGTCGATGTCGATCTCAAGAACAACGATGTCCGGCTGACGATGGGCGGCGAACCGACCTTCGTGTCGGTCGATAATTATCAGAGCGCGGAATGGAACACCGATGCGCTCGGCCCGACCAAGCGCCAGCGCGCCGACGATCTGGTCCGCCGCCTGCGCAACCGCTTCGCCCCGGGCGGCCTCCTGCATTACGGCCAGGGCAAATGGTATCCGGGCGAGCCGATTCCGCGCTGGGCCTTCGCGCTCTATTGGCGCCGCGACGGCGTGCCGGTCTGGCGCAACGAAGACCTGATCATGCGCGTACCGCCGTCGCGCGAAGTTTCGACCGACGATGCGCACCGCTTCGCCGAAGGCATTGCCGCGCGCGCCGGCGTGTCGACTGAATATGTGCAGCCGCTTTACGAGGACCCGGTCGACCGGATGCTCAAGCAGGGCCTGATCCCGGAGAATTTCGATCCTAGCGATCCGAAGATCGACGACCCGTATGAGCGCGCGCGTATCCTGAAACTGTTCGACAGTCACCTCGGCGCGCCCAAGGGCTTCGTGCTGCCGCTGCAGCGCTGGACGGCGCTTGCCACGCCCGGATGGCTGAGCGAGATTTGGCGCACGCGGCGCGGGCGGCTGTTTCTGATGCCGGGCGATTCGCCCGCCGGCTTCCGGCTGCCGCTGCAATCGCTGCCCTCTATCGGCCCGGCCAGTTATCCCTATCTGGGACCAGCCGATCCGTTCGCGCCGCGCACGCCCCTGTCCGACCCGCGCATCACGCATCCGATCGCTGCCCGCGTCTACCACGGCGCGACGGCGCACGCGGATTCGCCGCCGCTTGCGCCGGAGACTTTGGTGATGCAGCGCGTCCCGGCCGCGACCGCGGGCTCGGATCTCGCGGTGCGCACCGCGCTGTCGATCGAAGTGCGCGACGGCCACTTATGCGTCTTCATGCCGCCGATCGAGACGCTCAACGACTATCTCGAATTGGTGGCGAATATCGAAACCACCGCCGTCGAGCTCGATCTGCCGGTCCATGTCGAAGGCTACGCGCCGCCGCCCGACCCGCGGCTCAATGTGCTGAAAGTGACGCCCGATCCCGGCGTCATTGAAGTCAACATCCAGCCGGCGGAATCCTGGCGCGAGGCCGTCACTATCACCAAGTCCATCTACGAGGACGCGCATCAATCGCGGCTCGGCACCGACAAATATCTGCTCGACGGCCGGCACACTGGCACCGGCGGCGGCAATCACGTCGTGCTCGGCGGCTTGAACGCGGCCGACAGCCCGTTCCTGCGGCGGCCCGATTTGCTCAAGAGCCTCGTGCTCTATGCGCTGCGGCGGCCGTCGCTATCTTATTTGTTCTCCGGCCTGTTTGTCGGGCCGACAAGCCAAGCGCCGCGCATCGACGAGGCGCGGCAGGATCTGCTCTACGAGCTTGAAATCGCGACCAGCAAAGTGCCGCGGCCGGGCGACCCGAGTTATGCGCCGCCGTGGCTGGTCGATCGGTTGTTCCGCAATATCCTGGTCGACGTCACCGGCAATACCCATCGCACCGAGATCTGCATCGACAAATTGTTCTCGCCGGACGGCTCGACCGGCCGGCTCGGCCTGGTCGAATTCCGCTCGTTCGAAATGCCGCCGGATGCACGGATGTCACTGGCGCAGCAATTGCTGATCCGCGCGCTGGTCGCATCGTTCTGGAAGACGCCGATCGAGAGCAAGCCGGTGCGCTGGGGCACCGCGCTGCACGATCGCTTCATGCTCGAGCATTTCGTCTGGCAGGATTTCAGCGAAGTCTTGGACGACCTCAAATATGCCGGCTATCCGTTCGATCCGGGCTGGTTCGAGGCGCAACACCAATTTCGCTTCCCGCTTTGCGGCACCGTGCACCGCTCGGGCATCGACCTTGAACTGCGGCAGGCGATCGAGCCGTGGTACGTGCTCGGCGAAGAGGGACAGCCCGGCGGCACCGCGCGCTTTGTCGATTCCTCGGTCGACCGTTTGCAGGTCAAGGTCACCGGCCTCAATCAAGACCGTCACGTCGTGACCTGCAACGGCCGGCGCGTGCCGCTGACGACGACCGGGCGCTCCGGCGAGTTCGTCGCCGGAGTGCGCTTTAAGGCTTGGAGTCTCGCGGAATCGCTGCAGCCAACCATCGCCGTCCAGGCGCCGCTGACCTTCGACATCGTCGACACCTGGAACAAGCGCTCGCTGGGCGGCTGCGTCTATCATGTCGCGCATCCCGGCGGGCGCGCGCACGAGACCTTCCCGGTCAATGCCTACGAAGCGGAAGGCCGCCGCCGCGCCCGTTTCCAGGATCATGGTTACACCGGCGGCACGATCGAAACGCCGCCGCTCGAAACCTCGCTCGAATATCCGCTCACTCTCGACCTGCGGCGGTGAAGCTGAAACACTTCAGCCCAATCTCCTGGCGATTCTCGTGTCATGGCCAATCAAGCCAACATGCAAGTCGACACCGCTACCGAACCTAAAAATGCCGGGCTGGAGCCCTTGGTTTCCGGCTATCGACCGCTGCCCGGCGTGCTCGATGAGATGATGGACGCCGATGGGCGCATCCGCGCGCATTGGGAGCCGTTCCTCGCCATGCTGGCGGCTTTGGGCGGCGACGAGATCAATCGCCGCTTTGCGGCCGCTGACCGCTACCTGCGTGATTCCGGGGTCTTTTATCGGGTTTACGAGGATCCCGCCGGCATCGAGCCCCCCTGGCCGCTCAGCCATGTCCCGCTCATCATCGAACCCGGCGAGTGGCGGCAATTGGTGGCCGGCCTGGTGCAGCGCGCGCAATTGCTCGAAGCGGTGCTTGCGGATTCCTACGGGCCCGGAACGCTGACCCGCGATGGCCGTCTGCCCGCAGCCCTGATCGCCGGCAACCCGGAATTCTTGCGTCCGCTGGTCGGCATCGCGCCGCCCGGCGGTGCGCACTTACGCTTCTATGCGGTCGATGTCGGCCGCGGCGTCGACGGGCGCTGGTGGGTGCTCAGCGACCGTGCGCAGGCGCCATCCGGTGCGGGATACGCGATCGAGAATCGATTGGCGCTGTCGCGCGCCATTCCCGACATCTATCGCACCACGCGCGTCGAGCGTGTCGCGCCGTTCTTCCAAGCCTTGCAGGCCGAGATCTTCGCGCTCAACCGCCGCAACGACGCCCGCGCCGGCCTGTTGACGCCCGGACCGATGAACGAAACTTATTTCGAGCACGCTTATCTCGCCCGTTATCTTGGCCTGCTCTTGGTCGAAGGCGAGGACCTGAGCGTCGAGGATGACGGCGTCTTCATCCGCACCGTCTCGGGGCTGCGCCGCACCGAGGTGCTGCTGCGGCGCATCGATGCCGATTTCGCCGATCCGCTCGAGCTCAACGCCGCGTCGCGGCTGGGCGTGCCCGGCCTGCTGCAAGCCGTGCGCGACGGCAAAATCACGATTATCAATTCGCTCGGCGCCGGCCTGATTGAGGCGCGCGCCATGCTGGCGTTCCTGCCGGCGCTGGCGCCTGTCGTGCTCGGCGACGAGTTGAAAATGCCGAATATCGCGACGTGGTGGCTCGGCCGCGCCGATATGCGCGAGGAAATGCTCGGCGATCTGGACAATCTGGTCATCGCGGCGGCGTTTACCGAGCATCTCAACGACCCGCGGTTCGGCAGCGAAATACTGGGCGCCAAACTTGACGCCGCGCAGCGCGGAGCACTGATGCAGTCGATCCGCGACCGCGGCATCGATTACGTGGCCCAGGAAGCGGTCACACTGTCGAGCATGCCGGTCTGGCGCGACGGCCGGCTGCAGCCGCGTCCGTTCACGCTGCGGCTATTCATCGCCAAGGTCGGCGACGGCTGGCAGGTGATGCCCGGCGGCTTCGTGCGCATCGCCGACGACGTCGATGCGCGCGCCGTCAGCCTGCAGCACGGCGCGGCGACCGCGGATACCTGGGTGCTGTCGCGCGGCCCGGTCGCGGAGACGACGCTCCTGCCGACCGCGGAAGGCATGCCGGTGCAGCGCGCCAGCGGCATGTTGCCGAGCCGCGCCGCCGACAACCTGTTCTGGGTCGGCCGCTATGTGGAGCGCGCCGAGGCGACGCTGCGGCTGGTCCGCGCCATCGTCAATCGGGTGGCCGACAGCGCCGCCGCGCCAGTCATTGCCAGTATCAGCTCTTTGCTGGTGGCGTGGAGCGCGGCGCCCAACGACACGTTTGCGTCGCCGCCGGTATTCACCGCGCGCGCGGTCCTCACGCGCAGCGATCTCGCCGGCTCGCTGCCGCATCTGTGCAGCAGTGCGCGATCGGCCGCGTCCGTCATCCGCGATCGTTTCTCGCCGGACGCGTGGCGCGCGATCAGCGATCTTGTCACCATGATTGCGGCGCCGCTCGCGGCCGGACCCACCGAAAGCGCGATCGCCGAACGGGTCGAGGCGGCGCTGCGGATCATTGCCGCCTTCTCCGGGCTGGCGCAGGAGAACATGACGCAGCTTGCCGGCTGGCGTTTTCTCGAGCTTGGCCGCCGCATCGAACGCGCTTTATTGACCTGCCGGCTGACGCGCGCCTTCGCCGAGCCGGGCGCGCCGGACGGCGGCCTCGATTTGTTGTTGGAGCTTGCCGACAGCCAGATCAGCTATCGGCAGCGCTACGTGATGATCGCGGCGCTCAAGCCGGTGATCGATCTCGTCATGCTCGACCCGAACAATCCGCGTTCGGTGGAATTTCAGCTCGACCGCATCGAAACCCATCTCGGCGCTTTGCCGAAACAAAATTCCGAAGGCCGCCTGTCGCCGGTGCAGCAGATCGTCGCCGCGATCGCGACGCGCTTGCGCACCGTCAATGCCAGCGCGGTCGACACCAACCTGGTCATCGAGATCGAAAATTCGCTGATGAAACTGTCGGATGCGATCAGCGCATCCTTCCTCACCAATAGCGACCGGATGGAGTTGATGTGGGAGGCGCTGGCGTGATCTACGACGTGCGGCAGCTGACCACATGCAGCTATGCGACGCCGGTCTCGCACGCCCGCCATGTGCTGCGCCTTACCCCGGTTTCGCGCGACGGCGAACGGATCCAGGTCGCGGCGCTGCAGATCATGCCTGAGCCGGCGCACCGGCGCGAGGGCCAGGATTTTTTCGGCAACCGCCTGACCTGGATCGAGATCAACGAGCCGCACAATGCGGTGACCGTAAAATTGTCGGCGCGCGTCGTTGTCGATCCGCCGGACGACCCGGCCCCGCTTGCGACGCCGGCATGGGAAGCCGTTCGCGACGAAGCCTTTGCGACGAGCGACATCGGTCCACTCTCGCCGGCGCATTTTTTGTTTCCGAGCCGCATCGTTTCGCTCGATCCGAATATCCGCGACTATATCGGCAAGAGCTTCCCGCCCGGCCGCGCCATCCTCGACGCCGCGATCGAAGTCATCAGGCGCATCAAGGCCGATTTCGTTTATCAGATCGGCGCCACCAGCGTGACCACCACGCCGACGATGTGCTTCGCGCTGCGCCGCGGCGTCTGCCAGGATTTCGCCCATGTCATGATTTCCGGGCTGCGCGGCATCGGCCTGCCGGCCGCTTATGTCAGCGGCTACCTGCGCACCGTGTCGCTGACCGACCGGCCGCGATTGCAGGGCGCCGACGCCATGCATGCCTGGGTCATGTTGTGGTGCGGCTCTGACGTCGGCTGGATCGGGCTCGACCCGACCAATGCGGTGCTCGCTTCCGACGCCCATGTCATGCTCGCCATCGGGCGGGATTATACCGACGTCGCCCCGATGGACGGCGTCATTTTGGGCTCCGGCGGGCAACGGATCGGCGTGTCGGTGAATGTGATCCCGGTCGGGTGAGGTTCTTCTGGCTCAGCATATGAAGCTGCCACGCGGCAGATTCCCCATTGATGGACACTTGGCGCTGCGGCCAGCGCTTGTCTGAGATCGTTATGTCGTCGCGGCCTTTGCCAAGGCCGCCAGCGCGCCGGCGAGGCGGCCCGTGACTTCACTAACCTGCGCACTAATTTGCGCCGCATCGCCATGCCGCCGCGCGATCCAGGCCGGCTCATTATACGACAGCCAGATCTTGCCGCCCGGATCCTCCCAGACCAGAGCCTTCAACGGCAGGTCGATGCCGGTGGTCTGCAGCGCCTGCATCAGCGGCGTGCCGCCTTTGGCATTGCCGAAGATCAGGAGCTCGGTCGGGCGCAAGGTCAGGCTGGCCTCCTTGGCGCCCGCCGCATGATCGATGCGCGCGAATACGGTCAGGCCTTTGGATTTCACCTCGGCTTCGAGGCGGTCCATGGTGTCTTTGGCGCCGTGAGCGCTCGGCAGCGTCGTCAGGCCATTTTCGGTCATGGGCGTCACTCCATCGGCTCGAACTTACACCTTAAAAGCCTTGGCAGCATGGGTTTTGCCGTCGCTATTGACCGGCGACGGCAGGCGCGGGAATAAGACCCTCGAATGCGGAGGAAAAGCTAGGAATGGCCGACGACGATAATAAGAAACCGGGCCATACGCTTGCCGATCACCTCTATGGCCGTGACGTCGTGCACCTGCATGCCGACGACACCGACCACGATCATGACCATGATTTCGACGACGACGATGGGCCGCTGGAGGACAATCCGCTGTGGCGCCAGGACAATGTCGCGCTGACGACCGTCGGCATCGATATCGGCTCGTCCGGAACCCAAGTCATCTTCTCGCGCGTGCATCTGCGCCGTCTCGCCGAAGATCTGACCAGCCGTTATTACGTCGTCGCGCGCGAGACGCTGTTCCAGTCGCCGGTCGAGCTGACGCCTTACCAGAGCGAAGAACGCATCGACGACGCAAAGCTCGGCGACATCATCGACGACGCCTATGTTGCCGCGGGCCTCGCGCCCGACAACATCGACACCGGCGTCGTCATTCTCACCGGCGAGGCGCTGCGGCGCGAGAACGCGCTAGGCATCGCCAAAATTCTGTCCGAGCAAGGCGGCGAATTCGTCACCGCGACCGCCGGCCATCACATGGAGGCGATGCTCGCGGCCTACGGTTCCGGCGCCGCGCGCGTTTCCAGCGACGAGCATAAGCGCATCCTCAATATCGATATCGGCGGCGGCACCACGAAACTCGGGCTGGTCGAGAACGGCAAAGTGATCGCGACCGCGGCGGTGCATATCGGCGGGCGCCTGCAAGTGGTGGAGAACGGCAAGATCGTGCGGCTCGATCCGGCGGGGAAACATCACGCCAAGCGCGCCGGCTTTTCCTGGAACCGCGGCGATGCCGCGAGTGCCGACGACCTGCAGCACGTTGCAGACGTGATGGCGGACGCGCTCGTCGCCGCACTCACGGCGCAGCCGATGCCGCATGATATCGCGCATCTTTACCTCACCGATCCGATTGCCGAGCTTGGCCGCATCGACGGCGTGATGTTCTCCGGCGGCGTCGCTGAATATATCTATGAGCGTGAAACCCGCGATTTCGACGATATGGGGCCGAGACTCGGCCGCGCCATTCGCGCACGCATCGACCGGAATGCATTCCCGTGGCCGGTGCTGCCGGCCGGCGCATGCATCCGTGCTACGGCACTGGGCGCGTCCGAATACAGCGTCCAGCTCTCCGGCAATACCAGTTACATTTCGGCGCCGGCAGAATTGCTGCCGCGCCGCAATCTGCAAGTGCTGCTGCCGACGTTTAATTGCGAGGAGACCATCGACCCCGAAGGGCTCGCCAAGGCGATCCGCAATCACATGACGGCGTTCGACATCGCCGATAGCGAGCATGAGATGGCGCTGGCGCTGCGCTGGACCGGGATGCCGTCGTATCCGCGGCTCGCCGCCTTCGCCGAAGGCATCAAGCGCGGCCTCGCCGACCGCATCTCAAAGAAGCTGCCGCTCTACATTATGCTTGACGGCGACGTGGCGCAGACGCTCGGTCATATTTTGCGCGACGAACTCCACGTCGCAAGCGAGATCCTCGTCATCGACGGCGTGGTGCTCTGGGATTTCGACTATATCGATCTCGGCCGCATCCGCATGCCGTCTTTTACCGTGCCGGTCACCATCAAATCGCTGGTGTTCAACGAAGACCCGCGCGGGCCGCGGCCGCGCCAGCGCTTGCATCACCACGATCACGATCATGAGCACGGCGATCACCACCACCACGGGCACGATCAACATCACCATGATCATGACCACGACCACCACCATGACCACACGCACGGGAGCGCGGTAACGCGGGATCGTCACTAGCCTTAGCGTTTCCGCCGGTATTTGGCTAAGATCGGCGCGGCGCGACAGAAGGGATGAATGAAAAATGGCCAACGCGACCAAGAAAGATGCCGTCGTTTCCGAAGACCTCGCCAGCAAATTCAAGACCGAGAAGGAAACGCCCTATACGCGCTGGGTAAAGTCCGAAGGCCTCGACATCATCCCATCGTTCTATGTGGAAAACCTCAAGCACGTCGAGCTGAAGCCCTGGGCGCGGCGCGGCGGCAATGCCGTATTCCTTAATCACGACGCCTCGCGCACCTCGAATGATTGTTATGTGATGGAAATTCCGCCGGGCAAGAACCTCGCCCCCCACCGGCAGCTCTATGAGGAGATGATCCTCGTGCTGAGCGGCCGCGGCTCGACCACGGTGTGGAACGACGCCGGCGCCCGCATCACCTTCGAGTGGAAGGACGGCGCGCTGTTTGCCATTCCGCTCAATTGCCACCACCAGCATTTCAACGGCTCGGGCCACGAGCCGGCGCGCTATGTCGCCGTCACCAATGCGCCGCCGATCGTCAATCTCT
Organism: Xanthobacteraceae bacterium; assembly: GCA_035642635.1. GTDB lineage: Bacteria > Pseudomonadota > Alphaproteobacteria > Rhizobiales > Xanthobacteraceae > BOG-931. The sequence goes on along the minus strand of DASQRX010000009.1, from coordinate 9,215 downwards.
ACGAAGACCTCGATTTCATCTTCAACACCAAATACGACTTCAAGGACCGCTTTGCCGGTGAGCCGGATTACTTTTCCTCGAAGGGTGAACAGAAAGGCTTCCTGCTCACGACCAATTTCGTGCCCGACGCGGTCAACATTCCGCTGATCACCGCGACCGAGCGCGGCGCCGGCGGCGGCCATATCCGCTTCAACATGGCCAAGGGCTCGATGAACAGCCACATCTCGCAGTTCCCGATCGGCACCTACAAGAAAGGCCACGCGCACGGGCCGGGCGCGCATGTCATCGTGCTTTCGGGCGAAGGCTTTTCGCTGATGTGGCCGGAAGGCGAGGAGCCGCAGCGCTTCGACTGGGAGATCGGCACCTGCATCGTGCCGCCCAATATGTGGTTCCACCAGCATTTCAACACCGGCACGACGCCGTCGCGCTATCTCGCCTTCAAGCATGAAGGCGTCGCCATCCGCAACGCACAGGGCGTACCGAAGGCGTGGATCAGTAAGCGCGCCGGCGGCGATCAGATCGACTATCTCGACGAGAAGCCCGAGGTCCGCCGCATGTTCGCCGCCGAACTCGCCAAGCACGGGCTGGCGTCGCGCATGGACGCCGCCTACGCCAAGGAAATGGCGGAGCTCGGCGTCAAGTCGGCATAGCATGTTGGCGCTGCAATGACCGACACCGCGACAACGATCGAAACGCCGTTCTGGCGGTTCTCGCTAAAATTCTACCGCCAACCCGCGGTATCCGACGCCTGTATCGTCTTGCAGGACAGCTATGGCGTCGACGTCAACTTGTTGCTCTTTCTGCTCTGGCTTGCCTCCGACGACCGGCGATTGTCCGCCGAAGAGATCAAGATGCTGGACGACAATGTGCGCGACTGGCGCAATCTCACCATCATTCCGATCCGCGACGTGCGACGGAAATTAAAGGGCGCACCGACGCTGGTGGAAGCCGACACGCAGGAAGCCTTCCGCAGCAAGGTAAAGGCGGTAGAGCTCGAGGCCGAGCGGTTGCAACAGGAGGCGCTCTATGCCTTTACCAAATCCGGCCCCCTGGGCACCGAGGCTTCGCCCCCGGTCGCGGCGCTTGCCAATATCGCGGCCTATGAGAGCGTGCTGGGCATAGATTTCCCGAAATCTTCGGTCGCCGTCCTAGCCAGCGCTTTTGCCGCAGTCATCGGGCATTAACCGCTTCGGGCTGGCACGTATCCGCGCCGCATGGCACAAGGGCGCCCGAAAGGGCACGCTATCGCCGTGACTAAATGGGTATGGCTGAAACAAAGCGTTTGATCGTCGGCATTTCCGGTGCTTCGGGCACGATCTACGGCGTGCGGCTTCTCGAAATGCTGCGCAAGGCGGAGATCGAGACCCACCTCGTCATGAGCAAATCGGCGGAAATGACGCTGATCTACGAGACCGACCTCAAGCCGAAGGACGTGCGCGCGCTCGCCGCAGTGCATTACCCGGTCACCGACATCGGGGCTGCGATCTCATCGGGCTCGTTCCCGACCATGGGCATGGTCATCGCCCCCTGCTCGATCCGCACCATGAGCGAGATCGCGACCGGCGTCACTTCATCGCTGTTGTCGCGCGCCGCCGACGTTGTGCTCAAGGAAAAGCGGCGGCTGGTGCTTGCGGTCCGCGAGACGCCGTTCCATGGCGGGCATCTGCGCACCATGGCGACGCTCGCCGATATCGGCGCCGTGATCGCACCGATCGTGCCGGCATTCTATAATCGCCCGCAATCGGTCGACGACATCATCAATCACACCTGCGGCCGGCTGCTCGATCTGTTCGGCATCGATACCGGCACGGTCAAACGCTGGAAGGGCGGCCCGGCGGAAGAATAAGCCGCACCAAGCAGCAACGGGGAAACACCATGGACCAGAAACGCTACGATCTCGGCCTCGCCAAGCGCCGCCAGGTTTTGGGCGACGCTTATGTCGACCGCGCGCTGCAAAATGTCGACGATTTCAATCGCGATTTTCAGCGCCTGCTCACCGAATATTGCTGGGGCGAGACCTGGGGCGACGAGACCCTGAAACCGCGCGAACGCTCGATCCTCAATCTCGGCATGATCGGCGCGCTCGGCAAGATGGAAGAATTCGCCACCCATGTCCGCGGCGCGCTCAACAACGGCCTGACGCCGGACGAAATCCGCGCCGCCCTGACCCAGATCACCATCTATTGCGGCGCCCCGATGGGGGTCGATTGCTTCCGTGTCGCCAAGCCGATCATTGCCGAATATATGAAGAACAAGAAGTGACAATCGCCGAAGGCCCGCCTCATGCTCGACAAGTCTGCATCGGATAAAAAGAAAAGGAACGTTTCCGGGCCGCCGCTCGACTTTCAAGAGCATCTGGCGCGGCTCGAAGCCGATGGCCTGCTGGTGCGCATCGAACGGCCGATCAACAAAGACACCGAGCTGCATCCGCTCGTGCGCTGGCAATTCCAGGGCGGGCTGAAGGAGAATCAGCGTCGCGCCTTCCTGTTCACCAATGTGGTTGACGGCGAAGGCCGCCGCTACGACATGCCGGTCGCGATCGGCGCGCTCGCGGCGTCGGCGGAAATCTATGCGGTCGGCATGGGCCGTCCGGTGAGCGAGATTGGCAACGCCTGGCTGCATGCGATCGCCAATCCCATCGTGCCGGCGGTCGTGACATCTGCACCCTGCCAGGAGGTCGTCATCAAAGGCGATGCCCTGCGCCAGCCCGACGGCGGCTTGAAGCTTTTGCCGGTGCCGATCTCCACGCCCGGCTACGATGCGGCGCCCTATCTCACCGCCACTTTGTGCATCACCAAAGATCCCGAGACCGGGGTCCGCAACATGGGCACCTATCGGGCGCAGTTAAAAGCCACCGACCGCCTTGGGGTGCGCATGGCGGCGCGGCCGGGCGGCGCCGGCGGCTATCTGCACTGGCAGAAGCATCGCAAGATGAAAACCCCGATGCCGATCGCGATTGTGGTCGGCTGCGCGCCGGTCGTCATGTTCACCGGCCCGCAAAAGCTGCCGATCGATTGCGACGAGATGGCGGTGGCCGGCGGGCTTGCCGGCGCGCCGATCCGCACCGTCAAAGGCGTTACCGTCGACCTCGATATCCCGGCCGACGCCGAATGCGTGGTCGAAGGGCTGATCGATCCGGAATTGCTCGAGCCGGAAGGTCCGTTCGGCGAGAGCCACGGTCATGTCGCGCTCGAAGATTTCAATATGTCGATGCAGGTCACTGCGATCACGCATAAGCGGAAGCCCGTTTGGCTCTCGATCTTAAGCGAAGTGACGCCGAGCGAATCCAGCGTCATGAAGCGCGTTGCCTACGAGCCGCGCTACCTCGCGTATCTGCGTGATGTGCTCGCCATCAAAGGCGTGCGCCGCGTGGTGCTGCACGAGCCGCTGACCAATTTGCGCAAAGTGATGTTCGTGCAGTTCGCGCCGGGCGTAGCGCGCACCGAAGTCTGGCGGGCGCTGCATGGCGCCGCGAGCCTGCAGGCCGACATCGGCAAATATGTCATCGCGGTGAGCGAGGACATCGATCCGGAAAATACCGACGCGGTGTTGTGGTCGCTCGCCTATCGGGCTAACCCGGTCGAGGACGTGCAGATTGCGCCCTATCGCTCGGCCGGGCACGGTCCGAAATCCGGCGATCCCGGTCCGGATTCCACGATGCTGATCGACGCGACGCTGAAGGAACCGGCGCCACCGCTCGCCTTGCCCAAGCGCGAGTTCATGGAAGCCGCGCGCAAGATTTGGGAAGAGCTCGGCCTACCGGCGCTGACGCCGCAAGCGCCGTGGCACGGCTATTCGCTCGGCGAGTGGGACGCGGTGTGGGACACTTACGCGAGCCGCGCCACAGCCGGCAAATGGGAAGACAGCGGCAAGGAAACCTTTGCGCGCCGCCGCGGCGGGCTCACGCCGGAAACGCCGGTGAAGGACGTCAAAGAGTAAGCTCAATTACTGAGCTGATGCCGCGCGGGCGCTACCGTCGCGGATGCGGCCGGCGGCGGCATGGACCGCCGAGCGGATGCGCTGATAGGTGCCGCAGCGGCAGATATTGGTCAGCGCCGCGTCGATATCGGCATCGGTCGGCTTGGGATTTTCCGCAAGCAGTGCCGCCGCCGCCATCATCATGCCGCTCTGGCAATAGCCGCATTGCGGCACGTCGTGATCGATCCAGGCCTGCTGCACCGGATGCAGCCTGCCGTCCTGCAGCAGCGCCTCAATCGTGGTGACCTTCCTGGCGCCGAGCGCGCCGACGGGGACCTGGCAGGAGCGGGTCGCGACCCCGCCGATATGCACGGTGCAGGCGCCGCATTGGGCGATGCCGCAACCATATTTGGTGCCTCTCAAACCGATTGTGTCGCGCAGCACCCACAATAATGGCGTGTCACCCTCGACATCGACATTAAAGGTTTTGCCGTTGATCGACAGAGCAATCATTGCCTACCTTCCCGCTGCTGCCGCTTTGGCCAAGGTTACTCCGTTCCGATTGCAATGCGAAATCCCCTTTCGGCCAACAGGGATTGGGTCTTCGAAATCCGCGTTGCGGTTCGGTTTGGCGCTCGGGACTGGGATTCCGGCACTGCTGCGCACTTTGCCACGCACCCTGTCACTCTCTTTTCACGAGCGCCAAACCAGGGCATTCTGGGGGTGACACTGTCGCGTCAGGCCCGACATCGGGCGGCCGTCAGGGTACCACGAATAGAGAAACCGCTTTCTGGAGGAATCCCATGAGTCAGCACATAACCCGGCGCGGCGTGAACGCCGGCATCGGCGCGGCGCTTGTTTCGCCGGCACTCGCCGCGACCCCCGCTTTCGCGCAGGGCGGCGGCGAGCCCATCAAAATTGGCTTCAGCATGGCCTTGACCGGTCCGCTTGCGGCGAACGGCAAGCAGGCGCTGCTCGGCGCCAAGATCTGGCAAGACGAAGTCAACGCCAAGGGCGGCTTGCTCGGCCGCCAAGTCCAGCTTGTCAATTACGACGACCAGTCCAATCCGGGAACCGTACCGGGCATTTACACAAAACTGCTCGACGTCGACAAAGTCGACCTCGTCGTCTCTGGCTATGCCACCAACATGGTAGCACCGGCCATTCCGGTCGTCATGCAGAAGAACAAGACCTTCATCGGCCTGTTCGCGCTCGCCGCCAACAGCGAATTCCACTATCCGCGCTACTTCTCGATGCTGCCGTCCGGCCCGACGCCGAAGGAATCGTTCACCGAGGGCTTCTTCCAGGTCGCGGCAGCGCAGACCCCGAAGCCGCTGACGGTTGCAATCCCGGCCGAGGATGCCGAGTTTTCCCGCAACGCCGCAGAAGGCGCGCACACCAACGCGAAAAAATACGGCTTTAATATCGTCTACGACAGAACCTACCCGCCGAACACGACCGACTTCTCGCCGATCATCCGCGCCATCCAGGCCGCCAATCCGGATCTCGTGGTGGTCTGCTCCTATCCGCTGAGCTCGGTCGGCATCGTGCTCGCTGCCAACGAGTTGGGTCTCAAGCCCAAAATGATGGGCGGCGCCATGGTCGGACTGCAGGCCACTGTGTTCAAGAGCAAGCTCAAGTCCAAGCTCAACGGTATCGTGAACTACGAGACCTGGGTGCCGTCACCGAAGCTCATTGCGCCGGCGGCGGGCTTCTTCAAGTCGTATCAGGATCGCGCGCAGGCCGAAGGCGTCGATCCGCTCGGCTATTATCTCGGCGGCTGGGGCTACGCCTATTTCCAGGTCCTGCAACAAGCCGTCGAAGGCGCCAAGAGCATCGACGACGCCAAGCTCGCCGACTACATGCGCGGCCATGACTTCAAGACCATCATGGCCGACGTCAAGTTCGGCAAAGACGGCGAATGGACCAAATCCGGGATGTTGCAGGTGCAATATCACGGCATCACCGATGACGCGAACCTCGATACCTGGCGCGGCATGAGCTATCAAACCGTCCTGACGCCCGAAGACGAGAAGACCGGCAGCGTCATTTATCCCTACGAGAAGGCGCTCGGGTAACACTTGCTTGTTCGCGCAGGGGTCCTCCCCCGCCTTGCGGGGGAGGACCGAGACAGCGCTGCCCGCAGCGCCAGCTGTGCACTTCGCGCATCCTTGACTTCGAATTCCTCTCAGGCACCGTCTGGGCGTGTAATCAATGGAGTAATCTGCCTCGGTGGTAATCTCAGCCACGACGGTGACCGCAATGCTCCTTCCCACCTGCCTCGTCGGTTCGTATCCACAACCTGAGTGGCTGATCGACCGCGAGAAATTATCGAAGCAAGTGCCGCGCGTGCGCGCCGACGATCTCTGGCGGGTCGCACCTGATCGACTCGAAGCGGCGCAAGACGACGCCACGATCCTCGCCATCCACGATCAGGAGCGCGCCGGCCTCGACATCATCACCGATGGCGAGCAGCGCCGTGAAAGCTATTCGAACCGTTTCGCCACAGCGCTCGACGGTATCGATATCAAGAACCCCGGCACCACGATCAACAGGACCGGCAAGGCCATTCCGGTGCCGCGCGTGACCGGGCCGATCCGGCGCCGCCATCCGGTCGAGCTGCGCGATCTGCAAGTGCTGCGCGCCAATACCAGCCGCCGCGTCAAGGCGACGGTGCCGGGGCCTTTCACCATGGGTAAGCAGGCGCAGGACGACTACTACAAAGACGAAGAGGCGGTGGCGATGGATTATGCCGCCGCGGTCAATGCCGAGATCAAGGATCTGTTCGCAGCCGGCGCCGACGTGGTGCAGATCGACGAGCCGTGGATGCAGCAGCATCCCGACAAGGCGCGGCAATATGGCCTCAAGGCCCTCAACCGCGCGCTCGACGGCGTCACCGGCACGGTCGCGGTGCATCTGTGCTTCGGTTACGCCGCGGTGGTCCGCGACAAGCCATCGGGGTATTCCTTCCTGCCCGAGCTCGAAGGCTCGAAGGCGCAGCAAGTCTCCATCGAGGCGGCGCAGCCCAAGCTCGATCTCAGCGTGCTGAAACAATTGCCGTCGAAGACCATCATCCTCGGCGTCATCGATCTGTCCGACATGGCGGTGGAGACGCCGCAAATTGTCGCTGACCGCATCCGCGGTGCGCTCGCACACGTGGCGGCGGAGCGCATCGTCGTCGCGCCGGATTGCGGCATGAAATATCTGCCGCGCGTGGTCGCCTTCGGCAAAATGCAGGCGATGGCCGAAGGCGCGGCGCTGGTGCGGCGCGAACTCGGCGGCGCCTAGACGCGGACCAACATCCGCACCCATCTTATCGTAGCTTCCACCCTCCGCCCGAAATGCTTATAATGCTAAGGAATTGACCCTGGCTGTTCTGCCATGCAAGAAAACGCCGGCTCGGAGCTGTTGCAAAGCTGGATCGCGCGCGCCGCGGCCTGCGCGCCGGATAAGCCATGGGTCATCATAGCCGACGACGGGCAGGCGATCAGCTACGGTCAATTGCGCGACGTCATCCGGCGTTTTGCCACATTCCTACACGAGCGCGGCTTTGGTCCGAACGATCGCGTCGCCCTTCTCGCTAATAATTCGATCGAGCAATTGCTGTGCTATTTCGGCGTGATGGCGGCCGGCGCCACGGTCTGCACCGTTCATGTCGAGATGAACCGCAATCAGCTCGACGATATTTTCGCGCGGCTCAAGCCCAAGCTCGTGCTTTATCAGGATGGCTTGAATCTCGACGATCTCCTGGTGCAAACATCCGCACCGCGATTGCAGATCGGGCGATGGGACGGACCGGGAGCGGACACGCTGTTCGCGGTGCTTACCTGCTGCGCGCCGGGCGAGCCGCAGCGTGCGGCGCGGCCGGACGACGATGCCGTCATTCTCTTCACCTCGGGAACTAGCGCCAAGCCGAAAGGCGTGGTGCTGAGCTTTCGCGAATACCTTTCGAATATCGATCCGGTCGCCGACGGGTTTGGCGTCACCGCCGACGACCGGATCTACGATTTCCGGCCCTTCAGCTGGGCCTCGGCGCAGCTTTTGGGAGCGCTGGTTCCGGTCAATCGCGGCGCCACACTGGTGCTTGGCGAGAAATTCTCGGCGAGCCGATTCTTCGCCCATCTGCGCGATCACGATGTGACGATCGCCGCCGGCAATCCGACGACCATCAATATCCTCCTCAACGGCGACGGCGACGCGCACCGCCGCAATCTGCCGAAACTGCGCTTCATCACGTCGAGTTCAGCGCCGCTCGTGCTCGAAGAATGGAAGCGGTTCGAGCAAAAATTCGATATCCCGGTCGCGCAAGGTTACGGCGCCAGCGAGGCGAGCTGGATTGCGGCGATACCGGGCGAAGCGCGCCGGCTCGGCACGGTCGGACGGCCGTTCGCCTATCATGACCTTGCCATCGTCGACGGCGACGGCCGGCGCTTGCCGGCGGGCGAGATCGGCTATGTCGAACTCGGCGGCGTTCCCGACCATCCGTTCCGCTATCTCGCCGAGGACGGCGAGGTGAAAACGCACAACCGCGGCCGCATCCGCACCGGCGATATCGGCTATCTCGACGCCGACGGCTTTTTGACGCTCACCGGCCGCGAGAAGGAACTGATCATCCGTGGCGGCGCAAAGATTTCGCCGCTTGAGATTGATTCCTGCCTGATGCAATGCGCCGAGGTGATCGAAGCCGCGACCGTCGGCGTGCCGGACGCAATCTACGGCGAGGAAGTCGTGAGTTATGTGGTCACGCGCCCCGGCGCGCAGATCGATGCCGAGGCTCTCTTGCGTTACTGCGGGACCGTGCTGCCGGCCTTCAAGGCGCCGAAACAGATCGTGCTCAGCACCTCACTGCCGAAGAGCGACCGCGGCAAGCTCGACCGCAAGGCGCTGGCGCAGCATTGGATCAGCAATCAGCCAGACGCCAAAAGAACTTAATTAACCGCTTTCAGGCACAACATTGGCCGGCTTTGGGCGCCCCGCGACAGTTCGATTATCGCCGCGGTCGACCGCCAACTTGCAGGACGGTTTTACCGCCCGGTCCGCGCCAGCGAGTGCACCCAGCCGTGCATGCGCTTCTTGGCGTTGGCGATGTCGCCCTTGGAGAAGAAATCCTCCGGCCGCACCTGGTCGACCGGATAGACCGGCCGCAAGAAGTCGCTCTCATAGCCAAACGGAACCGTGGCATCGATGCCCATGCCGCCCTCGAACTGGGTGTTCGAGGCGGTCCATTGCCGGTCGCCCGCGGTCATGCGCTCGGCCGGCATGAATGTTTGCCCGCGGCCGCCAGGGATCGGATTGAG
>DASQRX010000008.1:0-35378 GCA_035642635.1 Xanthobacteraceae bacterium | reverse complement strand
CACTCGGTTCCGCCGCACGCTCGACTGAAGGATGACCTTACCGCTCATGCTTCGGCGGTTGCCGAACCGCTTTGCAAGAAACGCGTAGGACGGCCCATTGGCGCACGGTATAAGTAAGGTTTGCTGACCGGGAATCGAACGATGACAATCACGACGACGGCCCCGACAGCCGCACCATTGGCGCCCGATGCTGCCACCGATTTGGCCAATCGGCGGCTTTCGATCGCCTTCCTCAATTGGGCGCATGCCATCGATCACTTCGTCATCCTCATCTATCCGACCGTCGTCATCGCGCTGCAGGCGGTCTATGGCGAGTCCTATTCGACGCTGCTCTGGCTCGCGACCTCGTCATTCGTTGCGTTCGGGCTGTTCTCGCTGCCGGCGGGCTGGCTCGGCGATCACTGGAGCCGGCGCAACATGATGACGGCGTTTTATTTCGGCTGCGGCGTCTCGCTTCTCGGCGCGGCGCTCGCGCCCTCGCTTTATGTGCTCGGCTTTGCGCTGTTTGCGCTCGGCCTGTTCGCCGCGATCTATCACCCGGTCGGCACCGCGATGATTGTCGAGAACGCGACGCAGCGCGGCAGGACGCTCGCCTTCAACGGCGTGTGCGGCAATCTCGGCGTGTCGCTCGCGGCCGGCATCACAGCTGGACTGACGGCTTTGTTGTCCTGGCGCGGCGCGTTCTTCGTGCCGGGCGTGATCTGCATCGCCACCGGCTTTGCTTATTTGTGGTACGCCCCCAGGGAAGCGCGGCACGCGTCGGCGCGCTCTAACTCGCCCGACGTGGCGATGTCGACGACGCTTGCTGCCGTCATCTTCGGGCTGTTTCTCGTCGTTGCGGTCAGCGCCGGGCTGGTCTTCAACACCATCTCGGTCGCCTTGCCGAAGATCGTCGACGAACGCATCACCGGCATATCGCTGGTCGAAGTCGGCGGCCTGACCACGGCGGTGTTCCTGTGCGGGGCGGTGGCGCAGCTTACGGTCGGCCGGCTGGTCGAGCGGTTCCCGCTGCATGTCTTGTTTGCGATCCTCGCGATCATGCAGTTTTCCGGCGTGGTGTGGTCGGCTTATGCGAGTGGCACAATGCTGCTGTTCTCGCTCGCTTTCACCATGGCGGCGATCTACGGCCAGATCACCGTCAACGATCTGATCCTCGCCCGCTACAGCGCCGACGCCTGGCGCGCCCGCATTTACGCGGTGCGCTATTTCGTCACCTTCATGATCTCGGGCGTGGCGGTGTCGATGATCGCGGTCCTGCACGCCCGCGGCGGCTTCGGCCTCGTGCTCGGCGTTACCGCAATCGTGGCGCTCGGCTTCCTGATCGGCGCCATCCTGATCGCCATCCTAGCCAACGGCGTAGAAAAGGAAAAGGCCCGCTCGCTGCAGCCGGCGGAGTAGGCTTCGCCTCCATCTCTGGCGCAATTTCGCGTATCGTGCGCGCTCTATGGTGCGGAGACTGAGGAAGCACAATGGAAATGCGGGTATTCGGCCGGACCGGCATGCGGCTCTCGGTGCTGGGCTTCGGCTGCGGCGCGGTCGGCGGATTGATGGTGCGCGGCGATCCGCGCGACCAGGAGCGCACAATCGCCCGCGCGATCGCGGCTGGCGTGAACTATTTCGACACGGCGGTGCAGTACGGCAACGGCGAGTCGGAAAAGAATCTCGGCCGCGTTCTGCGAGGCCTCAAACCCGCCAATGTGATTGTCGGCACCAAAGTGCGTCTGCCGCCCGCCGACTTCGGCCGCATTGGCGAGGCGGTAGCGAAGTCGCTCGAAGGCAGTCTGGCCCGGCTCGGCCTCGATCGGGTCGATATCTTCCACCTGCACAATGCGATCACCGCGACCGGCGGCGGTGCAGCGCTCAGCGTCCGCCAAGTGCTTGGCGAGGTGGTGTCGGCGTTCGAACGGCTGCGCCACGAGGGCAAAACGCGTTTCCTCGGGCTCACCGCGGTCGGCGACACCGCGGCGCTGGATCAAGTGATCGATGCGCGCGCCTTCGACAGCGCGCAGGTGGTCTACAATATGCTCAATCCATCCGCGGCCACGGAACTCCCGGCGCTTTATCCGGCGCAGGATTACGGACGGCTGTTCGATCATACGCAGGCGGCCGGCGTCGGCGTCATCGGCATCCGCGTGCTTGCCGGCGGCGCGCTTTCTGGATCGGCGGAGCGCCATCCTATTGCGAGCCCAGCGCCCGAACCGATCGGCTCGGCGATGAGCTACGACGCCGATGTCGCGCGCGGGCGTCGCCTGATGCCGCTCCTCGAGGAGGGGTTTGCCGCGAGCCTCAGCGAAGCCGCCACGCGGTTTGCGCTCTCGCATCCGGCGATCGGCACCATCCTGGTTGGCATGGCGACGCCGCAGCAATTCGAAGATGCGCTCGCCGCGGTACAAAAAGGCCCGCTGCCGGCCGCCGCGCTCGACCGGCTTGCGGCGCTGCGGCAGGAATTCGCCGGCGAAGCGCGGTGATTGCCACCGCCGGTATTGGCACTTAGCGGACATCGCAGCGCGCCGACCAATGTCCGCTTTCGGGGGTAAAGGCTGACGTTTCGCGAAGTGAAAGCGGTGTCCGCTAATGACCCAAGCCGAACATTGGGCAGCCAATTTTGCTGTGATGCACAAAGCCTCTCTCGCCTGCTAAGGATCGGCCCTCGACGTGAGGTTTCCTCCGGTCTGATTGACAGTAAACAACACTAACCGCTGTCCATCGATTGTGTTGTGTTGAACAGCACAGTTCATTGAGCCTAATCGGATACCGCGAGATAGACCGTTCCGTTCATCGCAGCGCGACATGAACTGTCAGTGATTGGCACTCGGCGGACATTCCGCGATGTCCGACTTGAGTCCGCTTTTGGGGGTAACGTCGGACATGACACCGATGTGACGCGATGTGTCTGCTAGTGACCGCGGACATCGCAATTTCAGGACGTCAAGTTGCGCATTTCGCATCCAAAGGGTCTTCCCGCGCGATGGTGAACTACTCATTTTTTGCTCCTTGGAGGTCTTCTTATCGACTCGCATCCGCCCAGACTACGTGCGACAATTCACGAATTGAGGGGGCTCCCTCATGTTTCAAGATGTGCAAAGACCTGTCGAACACCAACTGAACGCCTTCGCTCAATCGACGCGACGGTGGGTTGGCGCGGTTTTGCTCGCCGTCGCCTTGGGCATTGCCTATTACTGGGCGGCGCGGCTAAGCCTCGCCCTTCTAACCAAACCCGATGGCGTCGCCGTGTTCTGGCCGGCTGCCGGTGTTGCGGCCGGTGTACTGATTGCTTTGGGGCCAGGCGCACGATTGCCGGTGGCGGTTGGAGTGATAGTTGCGACCATCGTGGCTCATCTCTTGGCCGGCGACCGGGTCATCTTGGGTGCCGTAGTCTTCGCGCTGTGCAACGCCGGTGAAGCGGTGCTCGTGGCCGGTCTGATTGAGCACTACTTCGGTTCGGCGTTCAACCTCGGTACGCTGCGACACGTGCTCGGACTGCTTGGGGCGGCGATTGTCGGAACCGCCATCTCGGGAATCGGCGGCACGGTAGGCTACGTGTTGTTCCACAGTTCAAACACCCCAGTCATCACTATTTGGCACCACTGGTTCACATCCGACGCGCTTGGCATCGTCACGGTTGCGCCCCTGTTGATAGGGCTCGCCTCCGCGACGCGCGATCCGCCGTCACGTAGCGAAGTCCTCGAAGGCGTTGTGGCTCTTGGGGCGCTAACTTTGCTAAGCGGACTAATTATTTTTCTGCCACGGGAGATTTGGGCAACCGTACTGCCTTTAGCCCTACTGTTCCCGCTTCTGCTCTGGCTTGCAGCCCGTTGCCGACCGGTCTTTGCCGCTGCAGCCGTGTTCATCGTTGCCCTCACAATCGTTTGGACGACAACATTCGGTATTGGCATCTTCGGTGACGCAAACTATCCGATTGCCGATCGGATCCTGGCCGCTCAGGCCGGCATCACGGCAGTGTCGCTTTGCGCACTCGTTCTGGCGGCGTTGTTCTGCGAGCGGAGGGAGAGCGAGGCGGGTCTCACTCGCTCAAATATGGCGCTGCAGCGCGAACGAGAAAACAAACTAATGAACTTGGAAGCGATGGCGGCCTCGATTGCCCATGAGGTGAGACAGCCCCTCACCATCATTGCAATGAGTGGTAACAAGGCGCTGCAACTCCTCGGACGAGCTTCACCTAATCTCGAAGATGCCCAGGTTGCTCTGAACAATATCGTTAGTGAAAGTCATCGTGCAAGCGAGATATTCGACAACATTCGTAACTTGTTCGGGAGAGTTGATCAGGGCCAAGAGCCGATCGATGTCAACGAGTTGGTTCTTGGAACACTACACGCGCTGCGTGGAGAATTGGATGTGCATGGTATTACGGCTCGCACCGAGCTGACATCCGAACTGCCGTCTGTCATGGGCCATAGGGGTCAATTGCACGAGGTCATGCTGAACTTGGCCCGCAACGCGATCGAAGCAATGGGTACCACCGAAGAGGGAAACCGGGTGCTGCGAATGAGCACTCAGCACAATGCCGGGAACGCAATTGCCGTGGCAGTGCAAGATACGGGACCGGGAATTGATCCAGAGAAATTGGCCGGCATATTTGATGCGTTCGTTACGACCAAACCTCAAGGAATGGGACTGGGACTGGCCATTTGCCGCATGATCATTGAGCGTCATCGCGGCCAACTTACCGCATCGTCGGACGGCAAATTCGGTGCGTTGTTTCAATTCGTCCTACCAATCGAGATCGCGGAAAGGCCACCGCGCACGCGAAGCGCGCTCTATGAAAATATGCGAATGACGTCCGCCCCTGGCTAAAGCGGACATGACACCAGCAGTCCTCTAAACGGACATGCTGCGATGTCCGGCATTTTATTCTTTTCTTAGAATTATACGTTAGCACTCTTACATTCCTGGCAGGCGACTATGGGTGCGCTCTCTGATGTGAGCATGGGCGACACCGTGAAGTCCCCCTCACACCCGACTACCCCGCAATCGCGGTGCCGCCCGTTTGCTCACGACTCAACGAGTAGTCGCGATGCGCGAGTGGTTGCTAACAATTCTGCCCTTGGCTGTTGTTATTTACTTCGTCCTGAAACCGGACCAATTCGTCGTGGCAATGTATTGGATCCAGCAATTTTTAGGTTGAGCTTTCTGCCGGCTATAGCGGAGTCGATGAGCCATGCCGCAAACGGGGGGCCGGCCGCATGCGGCGTCACTTCGCAGGTATCCCGGCGGCCTCGACCATCTTGTGCGATCACCGCCGCGGTAGAATTTTAGACTTTTGGCGAGGATTAGGCTTGGCGATGGATTGGTACCTTCTCAAACGCAAAGATATTGCCGCTATCCTTCTCGTCGTTGGGATTGTTGCGGCTCTATTTGTCGTTTATGTCGCAATTCCAAATATAGGGTGGTCAAATTCGAACCGGGGCTTCGGTCCGGACTGGGAATGTACCAATCCGGGCTACGGTCAAGTCTGCATTAAAAAATCGCCAGAAAATCAGGCTCCAGCAGACCAAGGCGTCGGTCAAAAGTCCGCGCCATGACGGCCATCGCAATGGGGCGGTCTTGACGCAGGTCTTGGCGCAGGTCTTGGTGCATGTCTGGCTTTGATCGCGTTCATTGTGCTCGCCGTCCGCCAAGGGATGCGGGTGAAGCCGGATGATGATCCAAAGAATCCTCCGACTTCGAGTTTGTGAATTCGATATCGCTTAGACTTGTCCCACGGGCGTTGCCGTTTGGCACTTTCTCCGCGCCGGCTTTCGAGACCAGCAACCGCGAAGCGCGGCGGGTTTTGTTTTTCCAGGGGAACCTCGATAGGCTATCGACCGCGCGTCGGCGGGGGACGCAAGTTGAGGACAGTATGACGAGACGCTATTTGCCGAGACTTGATGTGCCGAGACTTGACGCTCTGGCCTTGTTCGCCGCGATCTTTGCTGCGTGCCTACTGCCGCGCGCGGCGCTGGCGCAATCGGATTATCCCAGCAAGCCGGTGCGGATCGTTGTGGACTCTGCAGTCGGCAGCGCCAATGACGTCACCGGCCGCATCCTTGCCGAGAAGCTCGGCGCGATTTGGAATCAGCAGGTGGTCACCGTCAATCAGCCCGGCGCCGGCGGCAGCATATCGGCGCGCGTGGCATCGAGCGCGGCGCCCGACGGCTACACACTTTATATGCCGGCGACCTCGGTGTTCCTCGCGCTGCCGGAGGTCCTGGCGTCGCGCCGAACTTGCCGGTTATGCTGCCGCGCGATTTTGCGGCGATCGGCTTTGTGCTGCAGCAGCCCATCTTCATCGCCGCTTCACCCAAGGCCAACATCAATTCGATCGCGGAGCTCATTGCGCGGGCCAAAGAGAAACCAAATGAATTATCTTATGCGTCGACCGGGCGAGGGCGGCTGACGCATTTGACCATGGAACTGCTGCAGTCGCGCGCCGACGTCAAGCTGCGGCTGGTGCCTTATGCCGGCGGTCCGGCGCAGGCGATGGGCGATGTCGTCAGCGACCGCGTCGACCTTGTGCTCGACGCCTACGCGGGTCTCGCCGGCGCCGCGCAAAGCGGGATGGTCAAGATGCTGGCATCCACGTCCTCGGAGCGGCCACCTGGAATGGCGGATTTGCCGACCGTCGCCGAGACCATCCCGGACTTCTTTGTCGGCGCTTGGAACGTCATGTTGGCGCCGCTCGGTACGCCGGATCCGATCATCCGCAAAGTCAATGCCGACCTGCGCACTGCGCTTGAGGATAAGGAGGTGCTGAAGAAGCTCGCGGCCAACGGCGCCTTCACGCGCTACATGACGCCTGACGAAACCACGGCTTTCACGAAGGCGCAGCAGAAAATTTGGTTTCCGATCCTGGACAAGGTCGCGCACGAGACCGAGTGACAAATAGGTTCGCCAGATGCTACGAATTCCGAGACGCTACAGCCATTTTGTCTATGGCATTATTCAATCGGGCTTAACGACGGGAGCAGCGACGGCAATCGCTAGTGCGCCGTTCTTTAACACAGCGTTCCTGAGCCATTGGCTGGAGTCCTGGCTACTCGCTTGGTTGGCGATGTTGCCGGTTGTGCTTTTCGCAGCACCTTTCATTCAAAAAAATGACGGATGCTCTGACCTATCAGGTCGAGCAAGCTCCTTAGTGTTTAAGACGTGATGTCTGCTTTTGGCACAAAGCGGACATTGCGCAATGTCCGCCTTTCGCGCCGACGCATGTCTGCTTTCGGAAGAATAGCGGATACGACACGAGCGGACAGCGATGTCCGCTCATGACCCAGCTCGCCCTTAGGCCGGGTTGCGCGCCGCGAGCGCCATGCCGATCATCGCGGTGCCGCCGAACACGAGGTTGATGCCGACCAGGAGGCCGAGCGCCCAGGTCGCCGATTCCGGGAGCCCCGCAAAGATGATGCCGGCGAGGATCAGGTCGACGATGCCGCTCATCAGCATCCAGCCCCAGCGGCCGGAGAGTTGAGCCTTGTGATCGATGGCGTACATGATCGTGGCGACGCCCTCGACGATGAAAAAGGCGATCAGCACCAGCGTCAGCGACACCGTGCCGTTGATCGGCCAGCGGATCAGCACGATCCCGGCCGCAATGCTGATGACGGCGGAGAGGAGCGCCCACCAGAAGCCGGGCGCATTGCGCATCCAGAACGTTGTGACGAGGCCCACGCCGCCCGAGACCAGGAACACCCAGCCGATCACCAGCGTAAAGGCAAGCGTGGCGATCTGCGGCACGATAATCGCCGCGGCGCCGAGAATGACGAGCATGATGCCTTCGAACAGGAACAAGCCCCAATGGGCATGGATGGCGTTTGCGACAGATCGCGCAATATCGCTTTCACTCGGGGGTCCGCTCATCGTCATGGTTCACTCCCTGCAATTGAGGCGCCGATCATAAATAACGGACGGCAGCGCTTTGTTAACCTTTTGGAACGCTTCTTCCGCCAAAGTGTTTCGCTTGCCAGTCTTGCATAAACGCGGTTGAGCGCCTATGTAGGGTTTGCGACGTTGAGCTTAACCGTTCCGTCGCAGGACGGCCACGGTTACGGAAAGGTGTCGCCGGATGTACGCGCGCCTTACGTTCGTGGCTGTTGACGTTTTTACTCCCGCATAAGACGGCCTTCGCTGCGACGCGCTCGCTTGGCCCGGGCGGGTACTGCCGCGCCGTCGTTTTGCACGTCATTAAGAGCATGAAATCTGTCGTGGTCCCTTCATCTCGGTTCGGCTTCGCGTGACATCGACTGTGACGATGTCACAGAAGCGTAGCCCGGCTGCGTCACAGGATTGCCGTGTAGCGTTAGAGTTCACGCCCGCAATTGCGCAATGAGCGCCATCGCGCCGGCCGGTGCGCGCACTTTTCCTTCGTGGATGACATAAGCGAAGACGTCGCGCGAGGTGAGTTTGAGCTTTTGTGACGCGTCAACCACGGGCAAATCATCCGGCGCCTTGCCTTTGGCCCAGGACTGCAGGCGCCCGGCCCATTCGCCGATGTCTTGCGGCGGATAGGCTGTCACGATCGTGTCTTTGCCGCGTTGCAGCCGCGCATAAACGAAGTCGCCCGTGATGTCGGCGATATTGGGATATTTGGCGTGGTCGGTGAACACGATGGGCATGTTGAATTTGCGCAAGAGCGACGTGAATTGCGGCGTCGAAAAACTGTCATGACGGACTTCGATGACATGACGGAGCGGATGACGGCCAACTTTGTCGGGTAACAATTCGAGAAAGCCGCCGAAATCGGCTGCGTCGAATTTTTTCGTCGGCGCGAATTGCCAGAGCAGGGGGCCGAGATGGTCACCCAATTCGGTCACGCCGGAACCGAGAAATCGCTTGATCGAGTCGCCGGCCTCCTTGAGCACGCGCCGGTTGACGGCAAAGCGCGGGCCTTTGAGCGCGAATACAAAGCCCTTCGGCACTTCGCTAGCCCATTTGCGGAACGTCGCCGGCGTTTGCGAACGGTAGAACGTGCCGTTGACCTCGATCGAGGTCAGGTGCTCGCTGGCATAGGCCAATTCCTTGGCGTGCGGCAGGCCCTTGGGATAGAACACCCCGCGCCACGGCTCGAAGGTCCAGCCGCCGATCCCGATAAAGATATTGCCTGTTTTCGCAGCCTTCGCGGGGGTCATGAGCCCGTCACCAATCGATGTTATATGAGCGCTTCAAGTGGTGACGCATTGTATTGATTTGTCGCCACAACGGCCACGGTGAGGCGACGCCGGATGAACGCGCGCCTTCGCTCGTGGTCGTTTCGTTTTTGGCGGCATTAGGTAGCAAACTCCCGCCCTGTTTAGGGCGCCTATTCAAGCGTTTTCGTAGAGCGCCGCGGCGCGTACGTCATCCTCGATCAGCCGCCAAATATGATCGGTCAGGCTAACGAATTCGCCGGTCCGCTTGATATCGAGCGTTCGCGGTCGCGGCAGCGCGATTTTGACTTCTTCTTGCAGCCGGCCGGGACGGCGGGCGAAGACCAGCACGCGATCGGAGAGGAAGACTGCCTCGTCGATCTGGTGCGTCACGAACAGCACCGTCTTCTGGCCGCGCTCCCAGATGCGTAAGAGCTCGGCCTGCATGATCTCGCGGGTCTGCGCATCCAGCGCAGCGAACGGCTCGTCCATCAGCAGAATTTCGGGATCGATCGCCAGCGCGCGCGCCAGATTGACACGCTGGCGCATGCCGCCAGAAAGCTGGCGGGGATAGTAATGTTCAAAACCCTCGAGGCCGACGAGCTTCAACAACTCCATTGTTTGCCTGCGTTCGGCGGGCCCAACCCCGCTGCTGACTTCACGTCCGATAATGGCGTTGTCGAACACGGTGCGCCATGGCAACAGGCTGTCGTTCTGAAAGACAAAGCCGCGATCGCCTGCCGGCTCGTGCACCGCGCGGCCGTCCAGCAGAACTTCGCCAGATGTCGCCGGTTCGAGCCCGGCGATGATACGCAGGAATGTCGTCTTGCCGCAGCCGCTTGGCCCCACCACCGAAATGAATTCGCCGCGCTCGATCGTCAGGTCGATACCGCGTAGCGCGTCGAGATCGCCGAACCGCTTGCCGAGATGCGACACCGTAAGTTTTGGGACCTTTACGACCATCTTCAATCCCGCGTCCATGGCACGAGCTTGCCCTCCAGCCGGCTGAAGCCCGCGGTCATCACGATCCCGGCGACCGCCAGGATGACGACGCCGGCAAACAGTTCCGGCATATTGAAGGCATCGGCCGACTGGCTGATCAGACGGCCAAGGCCGGCGCGCGAGCCGAACAGTTCCGCCACAACGACCCCAATCAGACCGCGGCCGATCCCGAGCTTCAGTCCGGCGAGAATGAAGGGCACCGCCGAAGGCAGCGAAACCTTGAGAAAGATTTGCCGTCTTGTGGCGCCAAAGCTGCGCAGCATTTCGATGAGCCGTTCGCTCGTGGTCCGCAGCCCCGCCTCGGTATTGATCGCGACCGGGAACACCACCAAAGAAATGACCACAATGACTTTCGACCAAATGCCGATGCCGAACCAAAGAATGAACAAGGGCGCGAGCGCGATCGTCGGCGTCGCGTAAAGCCCCGACACCCAGGGCTGCAAGGCCTGTTTCATCGTGGCGCCCGATGCCATGGCGAGCCCAAGTGCGATGCCAAGTGCACTGGCTATGACGTAGCCGAGGGCGAATTCGGCGGCGCTGACACCGATATGGTGCCAAAGCTGTCCTGTTATCGCGAGATGATAGATCGCGACAACGATCTCGGCTGGCCCGGCGAGAAACAGGGCATTGGCGACCACGAAGCGGCTGATGATTTCCCACAAGGCGAGGCCGCCCACAACGGACAGCGTAGCGGCCAGATATCTGCGGCGCAGCGCAATGAGAATCCGGCCAGAAGACGACGAGTCGGATCCCGCCGTCTGCGACGCCGGCGCGGCCGTGGATTTCATGCTGTCCGTGCTCATGCGTGTGAGCATATTACTCGGAGATTTGCGTCACGCCGGGCAACAAGAAGCGGTCGACCGACAAATTACCTGAAACATCTCCGAACTGGTGCAGGGCATCGATCACCGCGGCGATTTTTCTTTTTGAAACGATGCCCGTCGGCTCGAATAGATTCTTGTCGTGAAGAAAAGCGTAGGCCTTCTCGACGTCGTCTTGAGAGATGCGGCTGATATCGGCTTGAATCTTGACGGCGGCTTCGTGATTTTGCGGATCGTCGAACCAGGCGACACCTTTGGTGTAGGCGGCAAGGAAGCGCTTCAATATATCGGCGTTCTGTTCGGCCCACGGACGGTTGACCGCCATTCCGGCAAACGGCATGTCGGGCAAGACCTCGAAAGTGAAGCCGAGATTGTTATATCCTGCCGTCTCGGCGTAGAAGTTAAACGGCACTGTCAACAGCGCGGCGTCGACCGCGCCGGATTTCAATGCCGCGAATCGCGCGCTGGTGGCGCCGGCAAAAACATAATCGTAGTCGCCGGTTTGCAGTCCGTGTTGCTGCATCATCCGGTCGTTGAACAGCCGCGTGATGTCGGCGGGGCCGCCGACCATGATGGTCTTGCCCTTGAGACCTTCGACCGTCTTGATGTCCGGCTTCGCCAAAAGCGCATAGGGCGGCGCCTGGATGACGATGCGCACCAATGCCACCGGCGCGCCTTTGTCGATGGCGCGGATCGGATCGACCATGCCGGCGCTGGGCGCGATGCTGTACGATCCGGCGGCAAGCTGTTGGATCACCGACGCGTTCGATTGCGCGAAGACGAGATCGATCTTTATGCCGGCGTCGTCAAAATAGCCGTTCTTGATGGCGATCTGCAGCGGCCAAAGATTGGCCGAGGTGGCATCGACGGAGCCCACCGAAACCGTATCGGCAGCGAATACGGGAGGCGCGAAAGCTGAAGGCGCGACAGCAAGCGTCGCGCATGCAAAGAAGGCAGTTGTGCTTAGTCGCATCGCGGGCTTAGCCTCAATCCGCCATCTGGGTTATTCCCGGCAGAACGGCTTTGTCGATATCGAGTGCGCCCGGCAAATCGCCCAGACTCTCCATTGCTTTCGCCAGATTGTCGAGCTTGGAGCGTGATACTTTTCCGGTCGGTTCGAAGTAATTGCCGTTGCTGAAAAAGTCGTACGCCTTCTCGACGTCATCTTCGGTCAGGCTACTTGCGGTCTTGAGGATACGAACGGCGTCGGTGCGGTTCTTGGCGTCGGCGAACCAGGCGATGCTCTTGTCTTCCACCCGCAGCAATTTCTGCAATAGGGGCTTGTTGGCTGCGGCCCAGGCGTTGTTCACGGCCACGCCCGAAAACGGCAGGTCTTTGACGTAGTCCACCGTGAGGCCGAGGCTCTTGAAGCCTTTGGCCACCGCCTGAAAATTGAATGCCGGCAAGAGAATGGCGGCGTCGACGGCGCCGGCGGCCAGCGCCGAAGCGCGTGCTGCCGTGGCGCCGGCGAAGACCATGTCGAATTCGCCTGGCTTGACGCCGTTCGGCGCCAGCATACGTTCGACATAGATGCGGGTGATGTCTTTTGGGCCGCCAAGTGAAATCAGCTTGCCCTTGAGATCGGCAATGCTGGCGATGCTCGGCTTGGCCACAAGATCGTAGGGCGGCGCCTGCACGTCGATGCGCATAATGGAGATCGGTGCGCCCATCCCGACGGCGCGCAGCGGATCGGCGAGGCCGGCCGAGATACCGACCGGCAATGAACCGGCCGTGACCTGCTGCACCAGAGCGGCGCTGGACTGCACGTAGACGATATCGACCTTCAAATCCTCGGCTGTGTAAAAACCTTGGTCGAGCGCGATCAGGACCGGCCAAATATTCGCCGAGGCCTGGCCGATAGTGCCAAGCGTGATTTGCTCGGCCGCGCCGGCGGGAGCGGCGGGGAGCCCAGCCATAACGATCGACATGGCGATCGATGTGGCGATCGACAAAGTCACCGCATATCGGCACCAGATCGCATGACATCGCATACGTGTCTCCATCTGCTACTTCGCGGCCTGCGCGCGGTAATGACGTGCAATCTCCGCGCCAGTTGCCTTCCAGACCTTGCCGTGCTGGCCGATATAATGCAGCGCCGCATCGAAAGCGTCGATCCGGTGCGGCACGCCGGTCAGATAGGGATGAATTGCGATCGCCATCACGCGTCCTGATTTTGCGCCCTCGCGATAGAGCACGTCGAATTGCCGGCAGATCATGTCGCGGAATTGGTCAGCGGTGCGATTGAATTTCTCGAAGGCCGGCTTGTCGTTGATTTCGTGGCTGTAAGGCACGCTGACCAGCGTATGTCCGCCCTCAAGATTCATAATGTAGGGCTGGTCGTCATTGGTCCAGTCGCAGACATAGTCGCAGCCTTCGCTGGCAAGGAGATCGAGCGTGTCCCACGTCTCCTGCAAGCCGGAGCCGAGCCAGCCGCGGGGGCGCGAACCGCTCGCCCGTTCGATGGTCGTAAGCGCATTCTCGACGATGCGCGGCTCGTCTCCGGGCGGCGCGGCATTGAGGCGGCGCGTATTGCTTTCGCAATGGCCCATCCACTCCCATTTCAGCTTATTGCCTTCCTGGATGATCGCGGGGTGTTCGGCGCACAGCTCGCTGTTGAGTGCCACCGTAGCGCGGATGCCGTGTCGCTCGAGCACTTCCATGAGCCGGAACACGCCGACGCGATTGCCGTAGTCGCGCGCCGACCAGGCCGGAATATCGGGCACTGGCACGCCGCTCCCGCCGGAACCGGCCGGCACTTTCTCGTCGAGTGCGAAAAATTCGATATTCGGAATGACCCACAGCGCCACATGCGCGCCGTCCGGCCATTGCAGCACCGGCCGGTGGATGATCGGTGAGTAGGGAAACGGGCCGTAACGGGCAGGCTTCATTTCAACTTGCCTTCTTCACGGATGGGCTATGGGCGAGATGCGCGGTGACCTCGTCGATATGCATGACGTCGGCGTATTTGTGATGCAGGTCGAACAGGTTCACTTTGTGCGACAACAGGCTGCGATCGAAGCAGCATTCCTCGACCAGCACCACGTGATAGCCGTGTGAATACGCGTCGACCGCGCTCGCCCGCACGCAGCCCGATGTGCTCTCGCCGCAAACGATCAGCGTTTGGACGCCGAGTTGCGTCAGATGTGCTGTAAGCGGTGTGCCGTAGAAGGCGCTGGCGCGCTGCTTGGTGATGACGACGTCGCCCGATTGCGGCTTGAATTCCGTACGGATGGCGAAGTCGGCGGGATCGACTGACGGCTTCGTGCGCTTGGTGGCGTTGACGAAATTCGGCCGGCTTTCATTACGGGTGTCGCCGGTCGAATAAAAGATCGGCAGTCCGGCGGCGCGGGCGGCGGCGAACAGACGCTTGGTCGGCTCGATCGCATCATAGGCGTAGATGCCGCAGGCGCTGGGAAATTCCTTGGCGAGCTTGGCGGGCAGTTGCGCGCCGCCGCGAAAAACAAGTTCATAGAGGTCGATCGCCAGGAGGGCAGCGGCCGGGCCGACGAATGTCTTGCGTTTGTAGGCGGAATAGATCTCCAAAATGTCCGGGGTAACGACGTCCTTCCAGCAATGGTCTTCGAAGTCGTCACTCATCTTCTGTGCTCCAGGGTCTTTTGCGCTTGGACGATACGCGATCATTCGATCATTGTCGCCGCAATGCAGGGGGCATGAAAAGTCATTTCTCGAGCGCGCGAGCCGCCCGGCCCCGGGGCGCGATGTTCGCTTTGCCGCCGATAGCGGACATCGCTTATTAGGCCGTCAAAGCAAAAGGCCCGGGATCGCTCCCGGGCCTTGGCATTTCACCGTGCTGAGAATGAACTTAGAAATCCATTCCGCCGCCGCCCGGCATCGGGGGCATCGGGGCCTGCTTCTTCGGCAGTTCGGCAACCATCGCCTCGGTGGTGATGAGGAGACCGGCGACCGATGACGCGCCTTGCAGAGCCTGACGCACCACCTTGGTCGGGTCGATAATGCCCTTCTTGACCATGTCGACATATTCGCCGTTCTGGGCATCGAAGCCGAAGCCATAGCTGTCGTTCTCGAGGATCTTGCCGACAATGACGGAACCGTCCTCTCCGGCATTGGTGGCGATCAGCCGGGCCGGAGTCTGCAGCGCCTTGCGCACGATCTCGACGCCGGTCTTCTGGTCGTCGTTATGGGTGCGGATCCGCTTGAGCGTCTCGGTGGCGCGGAGCAGCGCCACGCCGCCGCCCGGCAGGATGCCTTCCTCGACCGCGGCGCGGGTCGCGTGCATCGCGTCGTCGACGCGATCCTTGCGTTCCTTCACCTCGACCTCGGTGGCGCCGCCGACGCGGATCACGGCAACGCCGCCCGCGAGCTTAGCCAGCCGCTCCTGCAGCTTCTCACGGTCGTAGTCCGAGGTGGTCTCCTCAATCTGCGCCTTGATCTGCGTGATGCGGTCCTCGATGTCCTTCTTCTTGCCGGCGCCGTTGACGATCGTGGTATTTTCCTTGTCGATCATCACCTTCTTGGCCTTGCCGAGCATGGCGAGCGTGACGTTCTCGAGCTTGATGCCGAGATCTTCACTGATCGCCTGGCCCCCGGTCAGGACGGCGATGTCCTGCAGCATGGCTTTCCTGCGATCGCCGAAGCCCGGCGCCTTCACGGCCGCGACTTTGAGCCCGCCGCGCAGCTTGTTGACGACAAGCGTGGCGAGAGCTTCGCCTTCGACGTCTTCAGCCACGATCAGAAGCGGCTTGCCGGTCTGCACCACAGCTTCCAACAGCGGAAGCAGTTCATTGAGCGCCGACAGCTTCTTCTCGTTGATGAGGATATAGGGGTCCTCCATCTCAACGCGCATCTTGTCAGCGTTGGTGATGAAGTAGGGCGAGATATAGCCGCGGTCGAACTGCATGCCTTCAACGACGTCGAGCTCGGTCTCGAGGCTCTTCGCCTCCTCGACCGTGATCACGCCTTCGTTGCCGACCTTTTCCATCGCCTTGGCCAGATAGTCGCCGATCTCCTTGTCGCCATTGGCGGAGATGGTGCCCACCTGGGCGATCTCTGAGTTCGAGGTCACCTTCTTTGAGTTCTTCTTGAGCTCCTCGACCACCGCTTCGACCGCAAGATCGATGCCGCGCTTGAGGTCCATCGGGTTCATGCCGGCGGCAACCGCCTTGGCGCCTTCCCTGACGATCGCGGCCGCAAGCACGGTCGCGGTCGTGGTGCCGTCACCGGCGATGTCGGAGGTTTTTGAAGCGACCTCGCGCACCATCTGGGCGCCCATGTTCTCGAACTTGTCCTCGAGCTCGATCTCCTTGGCGACGGTGACGCCGTCCTTGGTGATGCGGGGAGCGCCGAAGCTCTTATCGAGAACGACGTTGCGGCCCTTGGGGCCCAACGTCACCTTCACCGCATTGGTGAGAATATCGACGCCGCGCAACATCTTGTCGCGCGCATCGACTGAGAATCTGACTTCTTTAGCAGCCATTGAAATTCACTCCTGGTTCGTCGTCACCCTGAGGTGCGAGCGAAGCTCGCCTCGAAGGGTGCTGGTTCGGAATGTCATCCTTCGAGGGCCGCGGCGCGGCCACCTCAGGATAACGGGTTTGTTACGCGGCTTTCTTCTTGGCGACGGGCTCGTCGATGATGCCCATGATGTCGGACTCCTTCATGATCAGGAGCTCCTGGCCGTCGATCTTGACCTCGGTGCCCGACCATTTGCCGAACAGCACGCGGTCGCCGACCTTGACGTCGATCGGGATCAACTTGCCGGCCTCGTCGCGGCCACCTGGGCCGACGGCGACGATTTCGCCCTGCGAGGGCTTCTCCTGGGCGGTGTCGGGGATGATGATGCCGCCGGCTGATTTCGCCTCGGCGTCGATGCGCCTGACGACAACGCGGTCGTGCAGCGGACGAAACTTCATGGATGTCCTCCTTAAGTTTTTGAAAAAGCTTTAGAAGTGCGTAGTTGAGCGGCCCCTGTGAGGTCCTCATCTCACCGCTTGGTGACGATGAAAGATGTGCCGCTGCTTGCGCAGATGGTGGCGTGGTTTTGGCCCACAAGAGGTGGCCGGAGATTTATTAGCACTCACTTCGCCGGATTGCCAACGACTTTGATTGGGTGGTTAACACGGGTTCGGTTTTGGACGCCGGCTGAAAATATTGTTCCGAGTCATCAGAAAATCGTCCCAGGAAACTGCATTGAATCGGCGATAAGTCGTGCCGCGCCGGCTTGTTAGCACAGATACGACGATGCTGCTAGTACCTTGAAAATACACAACTTCTTCATTTTTGAGGCTTGCAATGGAGGTCCGAGTCTTCGAAACATTCCCAGGACGGGAATTGGAGGGCAGCATGGGGTCGAAGGAAGGTTGGGGGTCGAAAGAAGGTTGGGGTTCGCAAATAGCTTCAAAGGACTTTCGCAAGCAGCTGGAAGGCTACGGATTAACTACGGCCAATATCCTGTACCGGCGGCCGGATCATCCGTGGTTGTTACAGACCTATGTCTGGCAGGATTACGATCTCTGCCCGAACTTTCCGGTGCTGAACAAGTTCCTCAACTTCTGGCTGGAAAAGCTTGAGGGACCGTTGCACTCGGTGACGGTGGCGCATGCGCGGCTGATCAAGCCCGCAGAGATCCGCGCCATCGACGGCGAGTTTCGGCTGCACTGAGATCAGGAGTCGGCAATCAGAGATCAGTCATCGGAGTTCTGATTGTCGGCGACGCACCTGATTACTGACCACTGATTCCTGATATCCTGATCAGCGCGTAGCTCATGAGCCCGAGCAGGATCAGCGACGCCGTCACCGCGAGCGTCACGCGCAAGCCGGTGCGGGCGACGACGCGCACGTCGACGCCCAAGCCGAGCCCCGCCATCGCGATCGTCGTCATGATGCCTGCGGTGCGCGTGATCGGCGGCAGCAGTGCTTGCGGAATGAAGCCGAGCGAGCGGATCACGAGCAGCGCGAGAAAGCCGACGATGAACCACGGCACGAGCTCGGTCAGCGGCGGGCCGCGCCGGTTGGACTGCGCATGCGCCGGCCGCAGGCCGCCGGCAAGGATCGAGAAGCCGAGCACCACCGGCCCCAGCATCAAGACGCGCACGAGCTTAATCACGGTGCCGACCTGGTTGCTCAGTGCTCCAATAGGTAACGTCGCCGCCAGCACCTGCGGCACCGCATAGACGGTCAGGCCGGCGAGCACGCCATATTGCGTCAGCGACAGATGCAGCACCGGCACCAGGAGCGGCAAGGTCAGAACAACAATGACGCCGAGCACGGCGGTGAACGAGATCGAGGAGGCGATGTCGTCGCCGTCGGCGCCGATCACCGGCGCCACCGCCGCGATCGCCGAATTGCCGCAAATCGAATTGCCGCACGCGACGAGAATAGACATGCGCTGCGGCAGGCCGAGCAGGCGGCAGATCATGTAGCTTGTGCCGATGGCGATCGACACGATGGCGGCGATGCCGAAAATGAGGAACGGCCCGAGCGCCATGATGGTGGTGAAGCTCACCGAGGCGCCGAGAATGACGATGGCGCATTCGAGCACGAATTTGGCGCTGAAATTGATGCCGGGATTTAACGCCGGCCCGGGCTTCCACGCGGTGCGCACCGCGACGCCCAAGAGGATCGCGAGCACCAAAGCTTCGAGATAGGGCTGGCCGGTGAAATGAACTTCAACGGCCTGGAGCAACACCGCAACGACCGTGATCGCGACACACAGAACAAGGCCGGGCAAGAGCCCGAGCAGGTGGCGTTGCAAATGACCGATCACATTCGCTTACCGGGTTCCGGAGCGCGACCTAGCTCCTAAAAAATCATGCTGCATCGATAGCAAGCGGCAGCGCAAATGTCCTCATATCGTGCTTTCAGCCGATGATTTTTTCCCCAAACCGCGACCCAAGAATGTGTGCCAGAGCGTTTGAAAATGCGGCTCTCGCGTCGCACCATCAACACATAAATGCCGGAATAAAATTTTCGTTAACTTATTCTATTCCATGACAAATTAGTGATGATCAATTGAAAGCATCGCCATTGTGCGGCGCGATATTACGCGTAGATCACCGGGCAGGGCGACGAAGAAATAGGATGTTCGAATATGAAAACCCTCAGCACCAAAGTGGCTCTGTCCGCGCTCGCCATCGCGGCTCTCCTCACCAGCCCCGCTTTCGCCAAGTCGCATCATGTCAGCCAGGACAACGGCGTGGCGGTCAGTTACGCGGCCCCGGGCAACGACATCCCCGGCTACACCAACGACGGCAGTGTTGTCGGCATTGCCAATCCGGACCAATACAGCGTCCAGTCGCAGCGCTAAGCCGTAATTTTTTTCGCGCTTAGGCGCAGGAAAAGGCCGCCCTGGCTTGGGCGGTCTTTTTCAATTCAGCTGGCGCGGCTCGCATGTCATCCTGAAATGCGGCGCTTGGCTGCTCATTGTCTGGTGACAACCGGCAGCATATTGAACCTGAAGTTCACGCCGGCTTTCACGACGTTTTTGGCTTCGCTAATATTGAGGACTTGCGGCGATTCCACAGCGCGAATCGCGAGCGTGCCGTGACACAAAACGGACATGACGCGCAAATCGGTTATGGCGCACCGAGGATACGCGCTAGTTCAGCACGCCGACAATCGCGCCGAGCAGGCACGTCGTCAGCGTGCCCGAGACAATCGATTTCAATCCAAGCGACACCACCTCATCGCGCTTTTGCGGGCACATGGTGGCGAGCCCCGCGATCATGATGCCGAGCGAGCCGAAATTGGCGAAGCCGCACATGGCATACAGCATGATCAGCCGCGAGCGCGGCCCGAGCGCGCCCTCGGGCAGCGCTGCGAGCTGGAGATAGGCGACGAATTCGTTGAGCACGGTCTTAATCCCCATCAGCCCGCCGGCCGTCACGGCTTGCGACCACGGAATGCCCATCAGCCAGCACACCGGCGCCATGATCCAGCCGAGCGCACGCTGCAGCGTCAAAGGCGAGCCGAGAAAATCCGGCAACAGGCCGAGGATCGAATTGGCGAGATAGACCAGCGCGACAAAGACGATCAGCATCGCGGTGATGTTGAGGAGGAGCTCGAGGCCTGCGCCGGTGCCTTTGACAATGGCGTCCATGGTGCTCGAGGCGACTTGCTCCACCTCGCCGAGCTTGCCGCCGGTGTGCGCATTGTCCGGATCCGGCACCATGATGAGGCTGATGAAAATCGCCGCCGGCGCGCCGAGCACCGAACAGACGGCGATGTGGCCCGCGGCGTTCGGAATGGCGTTGGCCAAGATCGTCGCGTAGAGCACGAACACGGTGCCGGCGATGCCGGCCATGCCGCCGGTCATCACCACGAACATTTCACTACGAGACAGGTTCGCGAGATAGGGCCGGATGAACAATGGCGCCTCGACCTGGCCGACAAAGATATTGGCCGCCGTCGACAGGCCGACTGCGCCGCCGACGTCGAGCGTCTTCTCCAGCGCCCAGGAAAATCCGCGCACCACCGGCGGCATGATGCGCCAGTAGAACAGGAGCGACGACAACACGCTCATCACCAGGACGACCGGCAGCGCCTGGAAGGCGAGAATGAAATCCGAGCCCGGCGTTTTCGGATCGAAGGGGAGCGTCCCGCCGCCGACATAGCCGAACACGAACGACGTGCCGGCCTTGGTGGCGGCCGCGATCGCGTTGACGGCGCGGTTGATCAAGTTAAAGGCGTCCTGGCTCTGCGGCACTTTGAGCATCAAGAGTGCCAGCGCAAAGGTGACGCCAAGCCCGGTAAGCACCTGCCGCCACGGCACGGCACGGCGGTTTTCGCTGATGATGAAGGCAAGCGCGATGATGGCTGCGACGCCCAGCGCCGATTGCAGGTTTTGCATTATGGATGAAGCCCCGATTTCCCCGGTGCCTCACCTTAGCCCGCGGTCCCTCCATTCGTCATTGCCGGGCTTGATCCGGCAATCCATACGCCCTGCGTTTCAGCATGGACGGCCGGGTCAAGCCCGGTGGTGACGAGGAGGGGGCGTCTGACTCGTCGTCTCGTTGTCGTCGCAAGAGTATCGTTGAGTCCGACGCCCGTTCCCCGCCCTTCGGCACAGCCGACGCTTTGCGTCGGCGTTCTTTACGTAAAGTACGGCGGCCGGAGGCCGCCTATGCCCCTTTCCCGCTTTCGCGGGGCAGGAGAAGAATCGCCAGGCGAATGCAATGACGTTCGATTTGGTATCGCCGCTGCCGCTTGCGGAATGCGTGCGCCGGCTCAAGGCGGCGACCGATCGCAGTTGGGCGGTGGCCGGCAGCAAACCCGTTCTTGGCTGGGTCGGCGACGCATCGTTGCGGCTGCGCCAGCGCACCTATTATCGGCATTCGTCGCAGTGCTGGTTGTCCGGAAAGTTTGTCGATGAGGGTGGGCAGACACGGCTGCGCTGCAGCGTCGGCTTGCACCCCTTTGTCCGTGTCTTTCTTGAATATTGGATTGGCGCTGTCTTTTTGGCCGGCGGCGCGGTGTTTGTCAGGAGCCTGAGACTATGGTGTGGCGCCCATGAACCATTGCCGCCCAACCTTTGGCTCGGCCTCATTGTCCCGCCGCTGATGCTGGGTTTCGGCGCCATCTTTCTCGCGTTCGGCAATCATTTTTCTCGCGATGAGTCGCGTTTTCTTGTCGAGTTCGTCCAGCACACCATCGATGCCCATGAGGTATAATAAGTTTGCGAACAGCGAAGCCGGCTAATGACGAGGTGAGGGGAGGGTTTTATGCGCATCCGGTTCGAATTCGGCGCGCTCACGCTTGACGCCCAACTGCTCGATACGCCGACCGCGAAAGCGATCGCGGCGGCGTTGCCGATCACGAGCGCGGCGTTGACCTGGGGCGAAGAGGTTTATTTTGAAACACCCGTCAGGGTCGCGCGAGAAAAAGACGCGCGCGCCGTGGTCACGCCGGGCGAGATTGCCTATTGGCCGGACGGCGATGCCATCGCTATCGGTTTCAGCCGGACGCCGATTTCCAAGGCCGATGAGACGCGGCTGGCGAGCCCCTGCAACATTGGGCGAAGGCGCTTGGCGATGTGAAGGTGCTCGCCAAAGTGCGCGCCGGCGCGAAGATCAAGGTGAGCGCGATTGACTGACCCGCGTCATTGCGAGCGCAGCCAAGCAATCCAGACTCGGAGCAAGCGGCCCTGGATTGCTTCGCTGCCGCTCGCGATGACGGGACTTAGGATTGGCTGGGCGGCGGCCGATTGGCGCTCCGCGCCAGCGAGATCATCAGATCCCAGGCATTGCGGATATTGACGACAAGCAAGAGCAGCGCAGCGCCGGCGAGAATGTCGAGGCCGATTACGGATCGCTCGAACAGAAATACCGCGGCGACAAGACCGGCGGCATAGCAAACGGCCGGAATGGCGCCATAGGCGAAGCGGTCGGCGGTATCGGCAAGCGGGTTCTTGTGCACGCGGATCACGACGGCCATGGAATAGATCACGCTGCCGATCGCGGCGATGCCGACGACGGTCGCGAAAATCTCGAAGCTCAATGTCGGGACGAGCGCAATGAGACTAAGAAATAAAATGTTGGTGTAATGAAACACCACCGGACTCATGAAGGTGCGGGTGTTGTTGGCGCTCTCCGGCGTATGCGTCATCACGCTCGCACCGATCGAGGCGGCAACGAAGAGTAGCGCGACCAATGCCGCCGCGCCGGTGCCGAGCAACCCGTAGAATTCATGCCAGCCGTCGAGCATCGTTATCCGCCCAAATCACCCACGCCCGACAAACGGCATCAGGTTCGCCATCACGGTCATGAACAGCACATTGGTGTCGAGCGGCAGGCTTGCCATATAGACCACGGCACGGCCGACATCTTCCGCCGCCATGCGGGCTTCGATCATCTTGCGGCCATCGGGCTGCAGCACGCCGTCGCCCTGCACCATGCGGTCGGTCAAGGGCGTCGCGGCATTGCCGATGTCGATCTGGCCGCAGCAGATGTCATAGCCGCGGCAGTCGAGCGCGGTCTGTTTGGTCAGGCCGGTGACGGCGTGCTTGGTCGCGGTATAGGCGGCGGCGCCGGGGCGCGGCGTGTGCGCGGAGATCGAGCCGTTATTGATGATACGGCCGCCGCGCGGGTCCTGCACTTTCATGATTCTGATGGCTTCCTGGGTGCACAGGAAGACGCCGGTGAAATTGGTGGCGACGACGGCTTGCCACTTGTCGAGCGGGATGTCTTCGATCGGCATCGCTGGGGCGCCGATGCCGGCATTGTTGAAGAGGACATCGAGCCGGCCATAGGTTTTCTTGGTCATGTCGAACAGCGATTTGATCGAGGTCGGATCGGCGACATCAGTCGGCACGGCGAGCGCCTCGCCCGGCGTCTGCGCGCCTTCTTCGGCAACCGCATCGAGCATGTCCATGCGCCGCCCGGCGAGCACGACCGCGTAACCTTCCTTCATCAGCGCCAGCGTCACCGCCCGGCCCACTCCGGTGCCGGCTCCGGTCACCAATGCAACTTTGCGCGCAGCCATATTCGCCTCCCGTTTCGATGTTGCTGGAAGGCAATATCACCTCTCCCCGCGCGCGGGGAGAGGTCGAGTGAAACGAGGGTGAGGGGGCCTCTCCGCGATTCTGAGCCCGGCGGCAACGCCCTCTCATCCCGACCTTCTCCCCGCGTGCGGGGAGAAGGAGAAAGAGCCTCAGCTCGCCATCGCGATTTCCTGCTCCGGGCTGCGGACGCGATAGTCGTCGGGCGAGGCGAGGCGCTTGTCGATCTCGGCCGGCGGGCCGGGCTTGCCGAACCTGTAACCCTGCATCGAGTGCACGCCGGCGGCGCGCAGGAACAGGTGCTGCTCGGCGGTTTCGACACCTTCGGCGGTGACTTTCATGCCGAGACCGCGGCCGAGGTTGACGACGGCGTGAACGATGGCGGCGGCGTCCGGCGCCTTTTCGATCGAGCGCACGAAACTGGAGTCGATCTTGAGCTTGTCGAACGGGAAGCGGCGCAGATAGAGCAGGCTCGAATAGCCGGTGCCGAAATCGTCGAGCGCAAAGCGCACGCCGACCGCCTTGAGCCGCAGCATCGACAGTTCCGCGGTTTCGAGATTGCCGAGGAGCGTGCTCTCGGTGAGTTCGAGTTCGAGCCGATTGGGGTCGAATTTGGTTTCGGCGATAATGCGCTCGACCACGTCGACGACGGAGCGGCGGAATTGCAGCGGCGAGACGTTGACCGCGACCGTGAGCTTCGGCCAGTCTCTAGCGTCGAAGCAAGCGCGGCGAAGCATATAGGCGCCGAGCTCGACGATCAGGCCGGAATGTTCGGCGATCGGAATGAAGCGCGACGGCGGGATCTCGCCATGGAGCGGATGGGTCCAGCGCGCCAGCGCTTCGACCCCGATGATGGTGTCGCCCGAAGCATTGACGAGCGGCTGATAGGCGGCGTTCAGTTCGTCGTTCTGGATGGCCTTGAGGAGGTCGCCTTCAAGGAGCTTGCGGCTGGAGAGGTCGGCATCCATCGCGGCGTCGTGGATGCAGGCGCGGTTGCGGCCTTCGTTCTTGGCGCGATAGAGCGCCATGTCGGCATAGCGCAGAATATCGGCGGCGTCGCCGACGCGGCGGTCGATCACGGCGATGCCGATCGAGGCGCCGATGATGATGTTGTGGCCGCTAATGGCGTAGGGCGCGCAGACCGCATTGATGATGCGTCCGGCAATGGCTTGAAGCGAATAAGAGTCCGATTCGCACGCCGTAATGATGGCGAACTCGTCGCCGCCGAGCCGCGCCACCAGATCCTCGCGGCGCATGATGCGGCTCAGACGCTGGGTGACATTGAGAATGAGCTCATCGCCGATGTGATGGCCGAGCGTGTCGTTGACGTCCTTGAAGTGGTCGAGGTCGATGTAGAACACGGCCGCCGTCGGGCCGCCGGCGCGCACCTCGTTGATCACGCGTTCGAGCCGGTCGCTGAAATAGATGCGGTTGGGCAGGCCACAGACCGGATCGTGCAGCGCCAGGTGGCGCAATTGCCGCTCGCCGGCGTCGATCTCTTCCGAGGTGCGGCGCATGTGGCGCACCACGAGGCCGACCAGGAGGGCGAAGCCGGCGAGCGCGACCGCGATGAACGGCACGACGCTCTGCACGATCGAGGCGCCCGGCCGCGACGGCGTCCAGGCCAAACGCGCGATGGTGCCGCCTTTGGGATCGGCCAATTCGGTCACGCGATCGCCGCCGGCTTGGGCCAGATCGTCGACATTGCGCAGGTTACCGAGCTGAAGATGGCTGCCGACATGGCCGAGCACGCGCTCGGAAATGTATTTCACGGAGAGCACGATCGGCGCGTGGTCGTTGCCGGATGCAAGTTCGGCGTCCGTACCGACGGCGACAGCCGAGACAAAGGCCGGCTTGTTCAGAAAGCGCTGGATCAGCACCGCGCTGCGGCCTGGTTGCGCCGCAATCTGATTGGCGATGATCGGAATGGCGTTGTCCGGCAGCGCGCCCAAGCGCCCGCGCAAGAGATCGAGCGCCGCCGCGAATTCCGCCTTGAGGGCGCTCGCGGTCGCGTCGGCGGGATTGCGGGAGTGGGTGTAGATAATGTCGTCGTCGGGATCGACGATGACTTCGACGTCGCTGTTGAAATAGCTCTCGAGCCACGGCCCGATCCGCCGCCCGATCCAATCGGTATCGTAAGTGTCGCGAATCTTGACGGCGGCGCGCGGCGTTGCGGCGGCGCTCTCGAGCGCATGCAGCGCGCGCAGGCCATGGTCGTCCAAGGCCTCGCGGACCAGCTGCTGTTCCTTGTTGAAGGACACTTCGTCGGCGCGCTGCGCCGAGGTGAGAACGGCGACGATGACGCAGACGATGGCGACGGCAACGATCACGCCGATCGGCACGACCAGACTCGTACGCGCCTGGTCCCACCGCGACCGCTTACTTTCCCCGGCGATGTGCGACCGCGCCGAAGGCACCACGCTGCCACCCATTGGACAAATTGCTGCGCGGACCATAGGCAGCAAAGATTGCGAATGACTTGCGCTTAACGCGAGTAATCAGTTTCGGCTCGCGGCCTGCGCGTTTCCGCTTGCGGTCGTTAATGAAGCGTAAATTTTGGCCAGCTCGTTCCCGGTCAGCGCCGGCTGGCGTAGGGCGGCCGCGGTATGCCGATATGGGCGGCGCGTAATGCCGCCGACCATCTCTCGCGCAGATCGGTGAAATAGGGCTCGCCCGGCTCGATCCGGTACACCAGTTCCGTATCGCAGACGTCGCGCCGCGCCACCACAATATCGATCGGCATGCCGACGCTGAGATTGGACCGCATCGTGGAATCGATGGAGACAAGGCCGACCTTGAGCGCGTCGTAGAGGTCCATCTCGTAATTGATGGCGCGGTCGAGCACCGGCTTGCCGTATTTGTGTTCGCCGATCTGCAGATAGGGCGTGTCGGTCGTGCACTCGATGAAATTGCCGGCCGAGTAGATCATGAACAGCCGCATGCGCTCGCCGGCGATCTGGCCGCCGAACAGGAAGGAGACGTCGAAATTCACGTCGGACGCTTCGAGCGCTTTGTCCTCGTTCGCATGGACGGTGCGGATGACATGGCCGACGCGCTGCGCCGCCTGGAACATGGTGGGAGCGTTCATCAGCGTTTCGCGCTCGCTAGTGTCGGGATTGTCGTAGCCTTCGGCCAGAATGCTGACGACCGATTGGCTGATCGACAAGTTGCCCGCCGTGGCGATCGCCATGACCAGCTTCTTGGGGTCCTTGAACACGTGCAGCTTGCGGAAGGTCGATATGTTGTCGACGCCAGCATTGGTTCGCGTGTCCGCGAACATCACGAGCCCCTCGCGTACCAGAATTCCACCGCAATAGGTCATAACCTAGTCCCCCGCGCGGTCCTTATAGCATCCCCCGGCGCGGCGCGAAGCATGATCCCGAAAAGCCCGCCCTCGGACTTGATCCGACGGGTGGAAACCGGTTTCCGGCCTTCGCGGAGCCCGCTTCGGTGGGCGAAGGAAGGTCGGAAAAGATCATGCTCCAACAAAAAATCGAGACCTTGTTCCCATTCGATTGAATGAATTAGGGTCTGGGCGGTTACTGCCCGACCTTGATGGCGACCGCGAGCGTCTCGGCGCTCACCCCGTAGCGCATCCGCCGCACCGGCGCCGCCCCAAGCGCATCCAAGCCGATGGCGACGCGCACGTGGCAGTCGGTCGGGCAGAAGCCGTTCGCGGGATCGAAGGCAACCCAGCCGAGTTCGGGGACGAAGGCTTCCGCCCAAGCGTGGCCGGCCGCCTGTGCGTGGCCTGAATCCTCGTGCCGGAAATAGCCTGAGACAAAGCGGGCCGGAATGCCGAGGCTGTGCGCCGCGCCGATGAAGATGTGGCTCAAATCGCGCGACGGGCCGTGTTTTGCCGCAAACGCATCGGCGGCGTTGGCCGCGCCTTGGGTCTCGTCGGTGTCGTGGGCCATGTCCTCGTAGAGCCGGTCCAGGATCCCATGCAGCTCGCCGAGAATCTCGCCGCCTTTTTCGGCGCGGATGCTCAGCGCGAAATCGCGGATCGCATCGTCGGCCTGCGTCAAGGCGGTGTCGCGGAGAAAGAGGCTCGGGCCAAAGCGCTCGACGGTGCCGCGGACGATCCCGTTATTGTTCTGCGTCTCGACTTCGCCGTCGACCTCGACGCTCAATTCGCGAAAAGGGCCGTCGGCCGAGAACACGTGCGCGAGATTGCCGAACGCGTCCTCCTGCGCCGCGAGCC
This sequence comes from Xanthobacteraceae bacterium, assembly GCA_035642635.1. GTDB lineage: Bacteria > Pseudomonadota > Alphaproteobacteria > Rhizobiales > Xanthobacteraceae > BOG-931. The sequence continues at coordinate 7,760 of DASQRX010000008.1, read as the reverse complement.
GCGCATCCGCCGACACGTCGATGCGCCAGCGCACGACATGCTGGCCCTCGTGGTTTCGCGGCGTCAGCCGCAGCATTTGGATCACGCCCGCGGCCGGCGGGTCGTAGCGATAGTCGGTGCGGTGAGCGATGCGGATGCGCATGTCAGGAGTCGGGTATCAGAGATCAGTAATCAGAAAGGGAGTGAGGTCAACGGTAACATTGGATATCATTGTCCTCAATCTTCTGATTACTGATACCTGATCCTTAATTCCCGATCACAGCAAGTATTGCTGCGAAACTGCGGTACCGAGACGATTATTGTCCTCGACGAAATTGTCGATGAATTCGTGCAGGCCGGTTTGAAAAATCTGCTCGATCTTGCTGTTCTCAAGCCGGGCGCGGACGGTGCGAGCCTGGCGCTGCGCCGGGCCTTGCCGGCCATAGGCGGTGGCGATGCGGTCGAGATTCTGCACCAAATTTTCGTAGCAGCTCGCCAGCGAGCGCGGCATCTCGTCCCGCAGCATGAGCAAATCCGCGACCAGCCACGGTTTGACGTTTTCGCGATAGACCCAGTGATAGGCGGTCAGCGCCGATACCGAGCGGAGGATCGACGTCCATTGGAAATAGTCGAGCGGGCCGCCGACTTTTTCGTCCGCCGGCAGCAGCAGATGATATTTGACGTCGAGAATGCGCGCGGTGTTGTCGGCGCGTTCCATATAGACGCCGAGCCGCGAGAACCAATAGGCATCGTTGCGCAACATGGTGCGGTAGGCCGAGCCGTCGAAGCGCAGCGACGATCCCAGCACCCAGCGCAGGTAACGGGCGAATTCCTCGCGCGAGCGCGGTCCGTTGCTCCAGCGCTTGAGTTCGAGCCAGGCGCCGTTGATGGCGTCCCACATTTCGCTGGTAAGCGCGGTGCGCACGGCGCGCGCGTTCAGCCGCGCGCTTTCAAAACAGTTGCGGATCGAGGACGGATTGCTCGCCGAGAAGGCGAGGAATTCGGTGACGGTTTCCTCGTTGGCTTCCTTGTAGTGTTCGAAAAAGCCGCTGGCGCAGCCGGCGGTGGCCACGGCCGATTCCCATTCATTGGTGGTGCCGACATAGGCCAGCGGCAAAGCGGTGAGCCGCAACGTGGTGTCAAGAATGCGCGCGATATATTCCGCCCGCTCGACATAGCGGGCTAGCCAATAAAGATTGTCGGCGGTGCGTGAAAGCATCTTTGTCCGTCCAACGCCAACGATCCGTCCAGCACCCAACTATCTGTCCAGCAGCCAGTTATCCGTGCAATACCCATGTATCTTTGGTGCCGCCGCCCTGGCTGGAATTGACCACAAGCGATCCCTTCTTGAGCGCGACACGCGTCAGTCCGCCGGGCACGATGCGGATACGGTCGCGGCCAACCAAGACGAAGGGCCGCAGATCGACATGCCGGGGCGCGATGCCTTCATCGACGCAAGTCGGGCAGGTCGACAGCGCCAGCGTCGGCTGCGCGACGAAATTCTTGGGGTCGGATTTGAGTTTGGCACGGAATGCGGCGATCGCCGCCTTGTCGGCCTTGGGTCCGATCAGCATGCCGTAGCCGCCGGAGCCGTGAACTTCCTTGACGACCAGTTCTTCAAGATTGTCGAGCACGTAGGAGAGATGCTCGTTCTCCCGGCAGCGCCAGGTCGGCACGTTCTTCAATATCGGTTCTTCACCGAGATAGAATTTCACGATCTCCGGCATGTAGCTGTAGACCGCTTTGTCGTCGGCGACGCCGGTGCCGACCGCGTTGGCGAGCGTCACGTTGCCAGCATGATAGACCGACATGAGGCCCGGAACGCCGAGCGCGCTGTCGGGCCGGAACACCAGCGGATCGAGGAAATCGTCGTCGATGCGGCGATAGATGACGTCGACGCGCTTTAAACCCTCGGTGGTGCGCATGTAGAGGACTTCGCCTTTGACGACGAGGTCGCGGCCCTCAACCAGTTCGACGCCGAGCTTGTCGGCGAGGAACGAGTGTTCGTAATAGGCGGAGTTGTAGACGCCGGGCGTCAGCAACACGACGTTCGGTTCGGACGCCGCCGCGGGCGGGGCGATCGATTTCAGCGTCGCCAAAAGCTCGTCGGGATAATTCTCCACCGGCGCGACGCGGTAGCGCGAGAACAATTCGGGGAACAGCCGCAGCATGATCTCGCGGTTCTCCAACATGTAGGAGACTCCGGACGGCGTGCGCGCATTGTCTTCGAGGACATAGAATGTATCGGCGTCGAGCCGGATGATATCGATGCCGGCGATGTGCACGTAAATGTCGTGCGGCACTTTCTGGCCGTTCATCTCCGGGCGGAAAACCGGATTCTGAAAAACCAAATCCTCCGGCACGATATCGGCTTTGAGAATTTCGCGGCGTCCGTAAACGTCCTTGATATAGGCGTTGATCGCCTTGACGCGCTGCTCGAGGCCGCGCGTTAAGACGGTCCACTCCTTGGCCGAAATGATGCGCGGGATGACGTCGAAGGGGATGAGGCGTTCTTGCGCCTCGGGATCGCCGTAGACCGCAAAGGTGATGCCGAGGCGCCGGAACAATAGTTCCGCTTCGCGGCGGCGAAAATCGAGGACGTCCGGTTTGACTTCGTTGAGCCACTGCGACAGTTCGGCATAGGCTGGCCGCACGTCGTCCCCGGTCCCGTTCATTTCGTCGAACATGTCGACCCCGGCCGCTTTCCGCCCCAAACCTTTGCGGCGTCTACACTTGTAGCAGTATTTACTCGTAGCAATCTTCGCGCCAAGTGGGACGGGTGATGGAACGCGCCGAACGCCCGCCAATTCCAATTTTTGCCCATGTTTTGGGCGGTTTGACTATAGGGGCGGCGGCAGTCTGCTTCATCATTGGCGACGGAATAACAAGGCTTTAGCGGCCGCCGGTGGGGCGGGATCGCTTGAGCCGGGGGTGCCGCCGCGCTAGAGCAGGCGCCAACACGGGAGAGAACCACCATGGCCGAAAGTGCGGGGCCGACCGCCGGCGGGATCGTCACCGCGGCTGTGCTCGTCATCGGCGACGAGATCCTGTCCGGCCGCACGAAGGACAAGAATATCGGCTTCATCGCCGAATATCTCACCGGCATCGGCATCGACCTCAAGGAAGTACGCGTCGTCCCTGACGCGGAGCCCGAGATCATCGCGGCGCTGAATGCGCTGCGCGCCCGCTACACCTACGTGTTCACAACCGGCGGTATTGGCCCGACCCACGACGACATCACCGCCGATTGCGTCGCCAAGGCCTTTGGCGTGCCGCTACATTATCACCCACGCGCCGTGGAGATCATGCGCGAGCGGGTCGCCGCGACCGGCGGCGTCATGAACGAGGCACGCATGCGCATGACGCGCGTGCCGGAAGGCGGCGAACTCGTTCTCAATAAAATATCGGCTGCGCCGGGCTTTTGGATCGGCAATGTCATCGTGATGGCGGGCATCCCGAGCATCGTGCAGACGATGGTCGAATACGTGACGCCTCAGCTCAAGACCAGCGCCCGGATGCTGTCGGAAAGCGTGCGCGCCGATTGCCGCGAGGGCGATATCGGCACCGAGCTCGGCGAAATCGCCAAAGCCTATCCGGATGTGGTGATCGGCTCGTACCCGTTTGTCGACGAGAATAAGGACGCGAATACCAATGTCGTCGTGCGTTCACGCGATGCGGCAAGGCTCGCGGTCGTGAAGCAGGCGGTCGAAGCCATGCTGGTGGGGGTCAAATCAGGGCTTGCCGGCGCCAAAGTGTAGTTCGCGCAGCCGAGCCGCGCATTGACGGTGAACGGCTGCTGCGGCGCAATCGCACTTGTGATTCGTCCGACAGCCATCCAACTTGCGTCAAGCTTGCGCGCGAGACTTGTATCGAGACTTTTATCGAGACTCGCATCGAGACTTGCATCGAGGCTTGCGTCATGAACCGGCGCCGCACTTTTATGCTCAACTGCATCCGCGCGATTGCGGCGCTCCTCGCAGCGCTCGTCACGGCCGGCTTCGCCGGCGCGACGACGAATCTTCACGGCCTCGGCGTGGTCTATCTGCACGGCAAGGCCGCTTGGCCGGGCGCGCTCAACGGCGGCATCTTGAGTGGGCTCGAGGACGAAGGCGCGCTGGTGGCGAAGCCGGAAATGCCGTGGTCATTCCACCGGCGCTATGCCGCGACTTACGATCAGGCGATGGACGAAATCGATGCCGCCGTTGCCGGGCTCAAGGCCAAAGGCGCGACCCGCATCGTCATCATCGGCCATTCGCTCGGCGCCAACGCCGCTATCGGCTATGCGGCGCGACATCCCGAGCTTGCCGGTGTCGTCGCGCTCGCGCCTGGGCATTTGCCTGACCAGGACAATATGCGCAGCTTCGTCAGCGATGCGGTCGAGCGCGCCAAGAAACTGATCGCGGCAGGGCAGGGTAACGTGCCGCAATCATTCCCCGATATGGCGCAAGACATTCCGCTTACCACAACGGCGACGCCGACGGTCTATTTGAGCATGTTCGATCCCGACGGGCCCGCAGTGATTCCGAAGAACGCCGCGGTCATCGGCGCCACGCCAAATCCGGTGCCGCTCTTGTGGGTGGTCGGCAAGCTCGATCCGATCGACCGCCGCGGCCCGGAATACGCGTTCAACGCCGCCGCCAAGAATCCCAAGAGTAAGTATATCGAGGTCTTTGCCGGCCATTTGACGACGCCCTTGGTCGCCCAGGGAAAAGTGATCGATTGGATCAATTCGCTGTGATGGTTGCGTGGTACGGCCTTCACTCCGATTCGACTTGCCGCGGCGGCTGCCGATACTTAACTACGCGATACATTTCTCCGGCATGTATTATTCAGCGCGAGCGGGACACCAGTGAGCGAGACGGACGCACTCCTCAACGTGTTGCGACAAGCGGCCAACGCCGATTGCGTCACCGCGATCGAGAAAACGGTTCGCGATGCGCCTGATCACGACCTCTGCCGCATCAATGTGCTCAGTTTCGCCGCCAAGCACGGCCTCGACGAGGAGAAGGCCATCTCGGCCTTTCTGCATGCCGCGCGGCTTGGCATGTTCGAACTGTCGTGGAATGTGATCTGCCCGGGCTGCGGCGGCGTGCTTGACGCGACATCGACGCTCAAGACGGTCAATCGCGACGAATACGATTGCGGGCTGTGCGCCACCGGCTACAAGCCCACTCTCGACGAGATGGTGGAAGTCACCTTCACGGTGAGCCCGCGGGCGCGCCGCATCGCTGCCCATTCGCCGGATACGCTGCCCGAAGTGGAATATTACCGGCAGATTTTCTGGAGCTCCGGTGTCGACTTGCCGGACGCGCTCGACGAGACGCTCGCGGAATTCACCATCGATTCAATCGAGCTTGAGCCCGGCGAGCGGGCGGCACTGTCGGTGCAATTGCCGAACGATTTCGTCATCGTGTTCGATCCGGTGACGCACGGCACGCAATTCATTGACGTCAAGGGCGAGCCGACCCGCGAGCGGCAGACCCTGTCGATGGTGTTCAACAAAGTGAAGGCGCCGGTCGGCACGGTCGAGATGCAGCCCGGGCCGTTGCGGCTTGCGCTCGAGAACCGCACCGACCGCCGCGTGCTGCCGGCCCTGTGGGTCGCGGGCGATGCGCTGCATCATCTGCTCGCCAATCGCAGACCCTTCTTGACCGCGAAACGGCTTTTGACCAATCAGACGTTCCGCGACATTTATCAAACCGACACGCTCGATCACGATCAACGGCTGCGGATCACGAGCCTCACCTTCCTGTTCACCGATCTGAAAGGCTCGACCGCGCTCTACGAGCGCGTCGGCGATATCGTCGCCTACGATCTCGTGCGCCAGCACTTTCACGTGCTGTATGAGATCGTGGCCGGGGAGACCGGCGCCGTCGTCAAGACGATAGGGGACGCGGTGATGGCGACATTCGCCACTCCCGACCGCGCGCTCGCGGCCGCGCTGAAGATGCGCGAGGCGATGACGCGCATCAATGCCGAGCGCGGCAGCGACGACCTGCTGCTCAAGATCGGCATTCACGAGGGACCGTGCCTCGCCGTCACGCTCAACAACAGCCAGGATTATTTCGGCCAGACGGTGAACATGGCCGCGCGCGTGCAGGGGCTCGCGTCATCGCGCGCCATTTTCGTGACCCAGCCGGTTATCGACGATAAAAGGACGACGAATATCCTGGAAAAATCGGGCCTGCACCCGACAATGCAGCGCGCGAATTTGCGCGGCATCACCGACGAAATGACGGTGTACGAAATTCCTTGATCGCGCGGCTCACTTTCGCCGGCACGCCAATCCGTTTGCCAAACCATCAATGCCGCCCCGCGAAGAAGGTGTGGCCCCGGCTCGGACATACCTTGGCGACGGCTTGGCCTCTCGGATATGATGCGGGCCGACGGACAATAATGAGGAGGACAGCCGTGGATGCCATCACGCCGAAATCCAAGCACGATACGCTGGATACCCATTCGCATGTCGTGCGGCCCGCCGACATGGAATGGAAAAGGACCCGCTTCGCCGGCTGCGAGGTGAAGGGCCTCCTGCTCGACAAGGAAACCGGACTCGTCACCGCGCTGATGCGATTTGCGCCAGGCGCAACGCTGCCCGACCACGAGCACGTCAAGATCGAGCAGACCTTCGTTCTCGAAGGCAGACTGGTCGACAAGGAAGGCCCGGCCGAAGGTCTGTCGGTCGGCCCCGGCGAATTCGTTTGGCGCGAGGCGGGCAGCCGTCATGTCGCCTGGACGCCGGAGGGCGGGCTTATGCTCGCCATGTTTCAGGTGCCCAACAAGTTCTTCGAAAAGGACGGCCGCGTGACCGACCTCTCCGGCACCGACTGGGATCAACTTTGGGGGCATGTCTTTAAGGACTAGTGATCAAGGATCGAGGTTTTTGCCATGGCTCATACGTTGCGCAAATGCATCTGGGCGGGAGTGATGAGCGTCTTGCTGACGGGGACTGCTGCCGCGCAGGGCATCAGCGTTGGGGACGGCGCGTTGGGTTTTTCGCCGTTCAAGCAAACCGACAAGCCGCCGCCGACACCTGACGAAGCCGAAAAGCAAAGAAAGCTCGACGAGGCCTACAAGTCGGCGACCAACAAGATCCCCGATCAGCGGACCAACGATCCATGGGCGGTCGTTCGTCCGACGCCGCCCGCTCCGGGGTCGAAGAAGAAGCAGCAGTAAGTGCGGCTCGGGCCGTCGGGTCCTAGTCGGACTTATTGCCAAAGTCCGCGGGCTTATCGACAGGCCCTGACTTTCGACGCACGCATACTCGATGCTACAAGTCACCCGCGCGGGCTACCTTCGGGTGTCCGCTCCGCGGACGTGGCGAAATGGTAGACGCAAGGGACTTAAAATCCCTCGGAAGGAAACTTCCATGCCGGTTCGAGTCCGACCGTCCGCACCATTGCGGCTGAGCGAGCTAGGTCGCCACTTATGGCGTAGCTCGGCGCCGTTGCCCATATTAGGCGAATGGCAAGCCGGCCCTGCAAACCTGATGCTGACTTGAAAGGCCTCTGGCGCACGCTCCTCGGCACGCCATTTCCGGCCTGTGGCGTCGCTTCGGATGACGCGACTGCCGGCGGCGAAAGCGCCGAAGCCCGGCAAGATTCACGAAACAGCCTAGCCGAGCAGACTAGCCGGCGCACCTGAAGAGGAATCCGGGTGCAGTTACTTTAGGCTTCGCCGCGCGCGCCGTTCTCAAAACTCTCAACGAAGACCTGGCCGATGCCGCGCGTCAGCGCGCCGGCCGTGATCGCCGATACGCCGAGGCCGACGAGCATGCCGCC
>DASQRX010000007.1:0-14395 GCA_035642635.1 Xanthobacteraceae bacterium | reverse complement strand
ATCCAGACGCTGGAAACCCGCGGTCTGCTCGACCGCGCGGTCGAATACCTGCCCGACGACATGGCGCTGACCGAACGCCGCCGCCGTTCCCAGCCGTTCACGCGGCCGGAGCTTGCGGTCCTGCTCGCCTACGCCAAGCTCACGCTGTACGACGATCTTCTCGAATCCGCGGTGCCCGACGATCCCTATTTGGGGCGCGAACTTGGCCGTTATTTTCCCAAAGCCATCGCCGAGCACTATCCCGATGCGCTCGAACACCACCGCCTGCGCCGCGAGATCATCGCTACCCAACTCGCTAATTCGATGATCAATCGCGGCGGCCCGTCGCTGATCGTTCGGATTGCCGATCAGACCGGCGCGCTGCCGGCCGCGATCGCACAGGCCTTCGCGGCGGTGCGCGACAGCTATGGCATGACCGCGCTCAACGCCGCGATCGACAGCCTCGACAACAAGATTTTCGGCAAGCTTCAGCTTGATCTCTATGCCGCAGTCCAGGATCTGCTGCTCGACCGCATCATCTGGTTCCTGCGTAATATCGATCTGTCGAAGGGCTTGGTGGACGTGGTGACGCATTATCGCGACGGCATCGCCGCCGTGACCGGCGTTTTGGATAGTTCGCTCTCGCAGGATTCCCTGAACGCGCGCGCCCAGCGCCGGCAGGAACTGGCCAAGGCCGGCGTGCCGGAGACGCTTGCAGGTCGCATCGCCAATCTACGCCCGCTCACCGCCGCGCCCGACATCGTCCTTGTCGCCGATCGCACCAGCCAGCCGGTCGGCGCGGTGGCGGCGACCTATTTCGCTGCCGGTGCCTTCTTTCGTCTCGACAGTATTGCCGCCGCCGCCGAAAATATTCCCGTTGCCGATTATTTCGACCGGCTGGCGCTCGGTCGCGCGCGGGATTCGATCGGCGACGCCGAGCAGCGGCTAGCTGCCGCGATGATGGGCAATGGCGCCGCCGGCAACAGCGCTGTTGGCACTGGCGCGGTCGAGGCCTGGGTTGCGCCGCGCAAGAACGAGGTTGAGCGCATCCGCATGGCCATCCACGAGATCGCCAATTCCGGCCTTACGCTCTCAAAGCTCTCTGTTGCCGCGAGCCTGTTGGGCGACTTGGTGAAGAACTAGCCGCCACGCCGAGAGCCACCAAACAGAAAAGGGCCCCAAGCAGTTACGCCGCTTGGGGCCCTCAAGTTGTTGCCTCAACTCAGGCTTATCTGACCGGGCGGCGGGGTGTCGGGGGGATGGGGAACCGCTCGGTCGGCCTAATCCCCAGCAAATAAGGGCGCGCGCCGCAGAAACAATACGGATCACGGATTAGTGTTTTTTGGTGCGTCAAAACGCGCAGGCAAAGGCGCTTACGTTCCGGCAGCAGGAACGCACTGCAACACAATTTTCGCAGGGCACATTACGCCAAAGTCATAAACGCGGCGGTGGCGCGCCCCCGGCAAATCATTTCAAGGCCGTGACATGATTCAAGAAATTCGCTCGGACAGGCCGTAACGATGCAGATCGGCGCCGTGCGCCTCGAGCCAGGCTTTGGCCCGTTCGTGGTCCGGGCAAATGCGCCGCACCAGGCGCCAGAATTTCGGCGAATGGTTCATTTCGACGAGATGCGCCACCTCATGAGCTGCCAGATAATCCAGTACGGGGCTCGGCGCCAGGATGAGCCGCCAGGAGAACGACAGCACGCCGGTGGTCGAGCAGGAGCCCCAGCGGCTCGACTGGTCGCGCACGGTCACGCGCTGGAAGGCGAGGCGAAGTTCGCCGGCGTAGCGCCGGCTCGCGGCTTGCAAATCGCGCTTGGCTTCGCGACGCAGGAAATCGCCAATGCGCCGGTCGATATGCGGCGCCCGGCCGGCGACGCACAACAGCGTTTCGCCATCATCGCCGATCTCGGTCCACACCGTGCCGCGCGCGCCGCCGCGATGGGTGATGCGGTGCGGCACGCCGCGCAGCGGCAGCACCACGCCGTCGGCGAACGGCGCGGCCTCCGGCAGCCGGCCAAGGCGCGCCGCGATCCAGCCGCCGTGCTTTTGCGCGAAAGCGGCGGCCTCTTTCACCGTGCCGCGCGGCGGGATCGTCAGAATGACTTCGCGCGTGGTCGCCTGGATGCGCAGCGTGTAACGGCGCGCCTGCCGATGGCGCCGCAGGCGCACCGCATAGACCGATCCGTCAAAAGCGATCTCGATCGACTGCGGCTCGCTTGGACGGCGATAGAGCAGCGCATGCTGCGCCCTCTGCTGCAACATGGCGAGGTCACTCCAACGCGGCAAGAACGGCGACATGGATGGCGACATGAATCGCAGCATAATGCAACATCGGAGATACGATGGGGAAGGCGGTGACGCCGCCCGCGGCGATTACGCGGTTTGCAGCGCTGCGCCGTTGCCCGCGCGGCGTTTGCCGGCGCCATTGAGCGAGGCCGGGTTCGTCTCGCGCATCGACAACACGAAATCGGAGATGCGCGGCGCGATTTCGGAGCGGAAGCGCGAGCCGTTGAACACGCCGTAATGGCCGACGCCGTGCTGCAGCCAATGCGCGGCACGGTGCGGCGGAATATTCGGGCACAGGCGATGCGCCGCCTCGGTCTGCCCGACGCCGGAAATATCGTCGAACTCGCCTTCGATCGTGAGCAGCGCGGTGCGCTTGATCCGGCTCGGATCGACCGGCCGGCCGCGATGCGTCATCAGGCCCTTCGGCAGCGCGTGTTTCACGAACACGGTGTCCACCGTTTGCAGATAGAACTCGGCCGCGAGATCCATGACGGCGAGGTATTCGTCATAGAATTCCTTGTGCTTGTGCGCCGAGTCGCCGTCGCCTTTCACAAGATGCTGGAACAATTGCTTGTGCGCCTCGATATGACGCTCGAGATTCATGCTGACGAAGCCGTTGAGTTGCAGAAATCCCGGATAGACGTCGCGCATGAAGCCGGGATTCGGAAACGGCACTTTGGTGATGACGTGGGTGCGGAACCAGTCGATGCCGCGCCGGTTGGCGAGATCGTTCACGGCGGTCGGATTGACCCGCGTGTCGATCGGGCCGCCCATCAGGATCATGGATGTCGGCGCATAAGGGTCTTCGTCGGCTTCCATCAACGCGACGGCGGCCAACACCGGCACCGACGGCTGGCACACCGCGACCACATGGGTCTCGCCGCCGAGCGCATGGAGAATCGAGATCACGTAGTCGATATAGTCGTCGAGATCGAATGGTCCCTCCGCGGTCGGCACCATGCGAGCGTCCGTCCAATCCGTGATGTAGACGTCGTGGTTGGGCAGAAACGCTTCGACCGTACCGCGCAACAGCGTCGCGTAATGGCCCGACATCGGCGCGACGATCAGGAGCTTCGGCTGCGGGCGCTTCGGCGGGTGCTGGAATGCGCGTTCGAAATGCAGCAACCGGCAGAACGGCCGCTGCCAGACGGTGGTGATGTTGATCGGCACGCGTTCGCCGCCGACAAGCGTCGAGGTGATCCGCCATTCCGGCTTACCGTAACGGCGCGTCGAGCGCTCGAACAGTTCGCACGCCGCCGCAACGGATTTGCCGTAGGTCGTGAACGACAGCGGATTGATCGGATTTTTGAAGAACAATCGCGTGGCGTCGGCCATGGCGCGCGAAGGATTGAGCGCGGCGTGACTCATCTCATAGAACCAATAGAGCGGCGTCGACAAAAGAATGCCGTGGTCGCCGCCCGGAACGGCAGGCGCGCCGCCAAACTCTCCGATCGCCATTGATTTACCTTGCCCGGCTTGCTGCAGTGCAGCATTGTGACTGTCGTATGTCATCGCGTCAACATATAGGGAAAACTTTCCCTACCCGTTACGGATGACGGTCAAACGCTTCGCTGCTATTCGCAGCGCACATAGACTCCCTTGGACCCCCCTGAGCCCCATTAAACCTGATTCGCTCAGAGAGCCGATCCCGGCTCTTCCAGATCAGGCTCTATTCGCCCGTCTGCATCAGCGAGCCATGGCGTCGAGCGCTCTGTAATAGCTTGAGAAAACCGAATACGCCGGCGGCAAAGAGCACCGCATTGAGCGCCAGTGCATAAAGCATCAATTCGGGACGAAAGACGTGTTCGATCAGCAGCGCCCGCATGCCTTCGAACACGTAAGTCGGCGGCAGCGCCCAGGCTACCGGCTGCAGCCAGCCCGGCAGCGTGGTGACCGGGTAATAGACGCAGGTCAACGGCATGAACAGAAACATGATCGACCAGGCGAGGTTCTCCGCGCCCATGCCGTTGCGCAGAATGAGGCCCGACACAAAAATGCCGATCGCCCAGCTGGTCAGCATTAGATTGAAAAAGAACGCGACCAGCGCGAAGCCGAGCCCGTAAAGATTGAAGCCAAAGAACGCGATGGCGAGAAACGTGACCGGCACCGCGCCGATCGACAGCCGTACCACGCTCATCGCCATCAGCGCGATGATGAATTCGGCCGGGCGCAGCGGGCTCATCATCAGATTGCCGATGTTGCGCGACCACATTTCTTCCAGAAACGAGATCGAGAAGCCAAGCTGGCCGCGGAACAGAATGTCCCACAACAGCACCGCGCCGATGAAAGTCCCGCCGGCTTTGGCGAAGAAACCGGCATTGTTGGCGATGTAAAATTGCAGGAAGCCCCAGGTGACCATCTGCACCGTCGGCCAATAAACCAGGTCGAGCAGCCGCGGCCAAGACGAGCGCAGGAGATACCAATAGCGCAGCATCATCGCATTGATGCGCTGAGGCGAGATGGCGTAGGCGCTTTCGACCCGGCCGGTCATTGCGCCGCCTCGCTATGGATGCCCTCGCCGCGCGCGACATCGAGGAAAACTTCTTCCAGCGTGCCCCGGCCGTAACGCGTCAAGAGTTTGGCCGGCGTATCGTCGTCTTGGATGCGGCCGAGCTTCATGATGATGACCCGCTCGCACAGCCGCTCGACCTCATTCATGTTGTGCGACGCCAAGAGCACCGTGGCGTGGCGGTCGCGGCAGTAGCGCTCGAGATGCCCGCGCACCCAGTCGGCGGTGTCGGGATCGAGCGAAGCGGTCGGCTCGTCGAGCAACAGCACGTCCGGATTGTTGATCAGCGCCTTGGCGAGTGCGACGCGGGTTTTCTGCCCGGCGGACAGGCGGCCGGTCGGCCGGTCGAGCAGATCGGTGAGATCGAGCTGCCGCGCCAGATCAGCGATGCGTTGACGAATATCTTCGACCCCGTAGAGCATGCCGAACACGGTCATGTTCTGCCGGACCGTCAGCCGCATCGGCACTTCGACATAGGGGCTTTCGAAATTTATCCGGTGCAGGACGCGATAGCGCTCGTTCGGCATGTCGGCGCCGAGCACGCGCACCCGGCCGGATGTCGGCAGGACGAGCCCCATAATGGTGGCGATGGTCGTGGTCTTGCCGGCGCCATTGCCGCCCAGGAGCCCGGTCACCGAACCGCGCTTCAACGTGAACGAAATGTCGTCGACCGCCGCAACAGTCTTGTAGATTTTGACGAGGCGCTCGACCGCGATCGGAGGAGGTTCGGTACCCGGCATCGCGCACATGTGGCGCGGTTATGCGCCCGAGGCAAGGGGAGTGCAGGGGAGCGCGGCGGAGCGCGGCCGGCGCTCTGGCAAGCGGCTGCCGAAGATGGCAAAAAGACCGACGGGAGGGCCACAAGCACATGAGCATTATCGCATGAGCATTGTCACGATGGCGCAAGCCGATCTCATTATGAATGCTGTCATCGAGCGCGGCGCCGCGCTGAATTGCCGGCCGATCAGCGTGATCGTGGTCGAGCCGGGCTGCAAGGTGAAAGCCTTCAAGAAAGAAGACGGCGCATCCATGATCCGTTTCGAAATGGCCTATGGCAAAGCCTATGCGGCGCTGTCGCTCGGCCGCAGCTCAAAGCTCGTGCGCGAGCGCGCCATGGAGCGGCCGATCTTCATGCGCTATCTGATCGCAGCGAGCGGCGAGCAGATCTTTCCCGAAGGTGGCGGCATGTTGATCCGCGATGAAGCCGGCGAGGTCATCGGCGCGGTCGGTGTCACCGGCGACACCGAGGACCGCGACGAGGAGCTCGCCATTCACGGCATTCATGCCGCGGGCCTCAAGACCGACGAGGATTGTCGCGGCATGGGCCGGCGCATCGGCCTGTTGTCGAAAAGCTGATGCCAAACCACAACAACAACCCGAACCATAACAACAACCCAAACAACAAACAGAACCTTGTGACATCATGAAAATCGGACTCTTTGACCACGTCGAGTATGGCGAACGGCCGCTGACCACCTTGTTCGACGAGCGCCTGCGCTTCGCCGAAGCCGCCGATGCGGCCGGATTCTATTGTCTGCATGTCGCCGAACATCACGCGACGCCGCTCAATATGGTGCCGGTGCCGGGCGTCTATCTCGGCGCCGTCGCCCGCGCCACCAAGCGGATGCGGCTCGGCCCGCTGGTTTATCTCTTGCCGCTCTATTCGCCGCTGCGGCTGATCGAGGAAATCTGCATGCTCGATCATTTAAGCTACGGCCGGCTCGACGTCGGCGTCGGGCGCGGCGTGTCGCCCTATGAATTGAAATTCCACAAGGTCGAGCACGACCAGTCGCGCGAGATTTTCATCGACGCGTATCAATGCATAAGCTTAGGTCTGACCACAGATGTGCTCAGCTACGCGGGCGAGCATTTCGTCTACGAGAACGTGCCGATCGCACTGCGGCCCTTGCAGCAGCCGCATCCGCCGTTCTGGTACGGCTCGTCCAATGAGATCGGCTCGACCTGGGCCGGCGAGCAGGGCCTGCACTTCGTCACCCTGGGACCGATGGCGACCGCAAAGGCCAATATCGACGCCTACAAAGCGGCGCTCAAAAAGCGCGGCGGTGCGGCACAGCCCAAGGCTGAGTTTTCCGGCGGCGCGGCGATCGGCATGCAGAGGCACATTTTCGTCGCCGATACCGATGCGGAGGCAATTCGCTTCGGCAAGCCCGCGATGGATGCCCATCTCGCACATTTGAACTGGCTGCGCGCAAAGCACGGCCAGACCGGACTGACGTCGCGGTTGAACGTGCCGCGCGGCGCCAATTTCGAGGCTTGTGTCGCCGACCGCACCGTCATTGCGGGTTCGCCGCAGACCGTGCGCGCCGAAATGGAGCGCCAGGTCGAAGAGCTCGGAGTCAATTATCTGTTGACGTATCTCTTCCTCGGCACGATGTCGCTTCCCGACGCGCTGCGCTCGCTGCAACTATTCAGCACCGAGGTCATGCCGCATTTGGCGAAGTTGTAAAGCTGTCGTCATTCCGGGGCCGAGCGTAGCGAGGAACCCGGAATCCATAGCCACCGACCTCTAAGAACGAGACTAAGCGGCGGAGATCAATCTGCTAAACAGGGAGTATGGATTCCGGGTTCGCTTCGCGGCGCCCCGGAATGACGGAGGCGTTACTTCGCCGCGTCGTCCACCGCCTGTTTGTGGTCGGCGCGCAGCGCGTCCGGGTGCGGCATGGCGATGACGTTGTAGCCGGAATCGACGAAGTGGATTTCGCCGGTGACGCCGGTCGAGAGATCCGACAGGAGATAGAGACCGGCGCCGCCAAGCTCTTCGAGCGTCACGCCGCGATGCAGCGGCGAATGCCGCTGCTGGAACGCGAACATAGCGCGCGCATCGCCGATGCCTGCACCAGCGAGTGTGCGAATCGGGCCGGACGAGATGGCGTTGACGCGGATGCCGCTGCCGCCGAAATCGACCGCGAGATAACGCACCGAGGCTTCGAGCGCCGCCTTGGCGACGCCCATTGCGTTGTAATTCGGCATCGCGCGCTCGCCGCCGTTATAAGTGAGCGTCACCATGGCGCCGCCGTTTCGCATCATCGCCGCGGCGCGCTTCGCGGCTTCGGTGAACGAAAAGCACGAGATCAGCATCGTGTGCAAGAAATTCTCGCGCGTCGTGTCGGCGTAGCGGCCGGTCAGCTGCGACTTGTCGGAAAAGGCGACGGCATGAACGAGGAAATCGAGCGTGCCCCAGGCGCGGTTCAACTCGGCAAATACCGCGTCGACCGATGCGATGTCCTCGACATCGCACGGCAGTATGACATCGGCGTCCACCGATGCCGCCAACGGTTTGACGCGCTTGCCGAGAGCTTCGCCCTGATAGGTGAAGGCGAGCTTGGCGCCATGCGCGGCGAGCGTCTTGGCGATGCCCCACGCAATCGAGTGATCGTTGGCGACCCCCATGATCAGGCCGCGTTTGCCTTGCATTAACCCCGTCATGCGTCAGGCATCCACGTGCTTGAACACGACGGAGGCATTGGTGCCGCCGAAGCCGAATGAGTTGGAGAGGACGCAGCCGAGCTTCACGTCGTCCTTGCGGGCGCGCACGATCGGCATGTCTTCGAAGGCCGGGTCGAGCTTTTCAATATTGGCGCTCTCGCAGATGAAACCGGAATTCATCATCAACAGCGAATAGATTGCCTCCTGGGCGCCCGCGGCGCCGAGCGAATGGCCGGTGAGCGATTTGGTCGCCGAGATCGGCGGGCACTTTGCGCCGAACACGTCGCGGATCGCCTCGATTTCCTTGAGGTCGCCGATCGGCGTCGAGGTGGCGTGCGGATTGATGTAATCGACCGGCGGCTTGACGGTCGCGAGCGCCATTTTCATGCAGCGCATCGCGCCTTCGCCGGACGGCGCCACCATGTCGGCGCCGTCAGAGGTCGCGCCATAGCCGGCCACTTCGGCAAAAATCTTGGCGCCGCGCGCCTTGGCGTGTTCAAGCTCTTCGAGCACCAGAACGCCGGCGCCGCCGGCAATGACGAAGCCGTCGCGATCGGCGTCATAGGCGCGCGAGGCCTTGTCGGGCGTCTGATTGAAGCTCGACGACATCGCGCCCATGGCATCGAACAGGACCGACAAGGTCCAGTCCAACTCCTCGCAGCCGCCGGCGAAGATCATGTCCTGCTTGCCGATCTGAATGGTCTCATAGGCATTGCCGATGCAATGGTTCGAGGTCGCGCAGGCCGACGAGATCGAATAGTTCACGCCCTTGATCTTGAACCAGGTCGCGAGCGTCGCCGACGCGGTCGACGACATCGCCTTCGGCACCGCGAACGGGCCGACGCGCTTTGGCCCCTTGCTGCGCGCGATATCGGCGCTCTCGACGACGGTCCGCGTCGATGGGCCGCCCGAACCCATGATGATGCCGGTTCGTTCGTTCGAGACGTCGGTCTCTTCGAGGCCGGCGTCGCGGATCGCCTGTCCCATGGCGACATGATTCCAGGCGGCGCCGCCGCCCAAGAAGCGCATGGCGCGGCGATCGACGGCTTCGCTCGGGTCAAGCGTCGGCGCGCCGTGCACCTGGCAGCGAAAGCCGAGCTCGGCATATTTGTCAGCCCGCACGATGCCGGATTTGGCTTCGCGCAACGACGCCAGCACCTCTTGCGTATTGTTGCCGATGGACGAGACGATGCCCATCCCGGTGACAACGACGCGTTTCATATGTCCCTCGTCAGATTTTTGGTTTGAGCATGATCAAATCCGAAAACCGGTATTCGCTCTTCGGGATGACGGGCATTTCAGTTTAAGCATGATCTTGTCCGAAAACCGCCGTGCACTTTTCGGGATCATGCTTGAGCGCGATCGCGCTCAGGCCCCGGTCGGCGCCGGCTCGACGTCGCGGAACAGACCGACTTTCAGATCAAATGCACGATAGATCACCGCGCCGTCGGCCGAGAGCCAGCCGTCGGCGATGCCGAGCACGAGCTTCGAGCGCATCACGCGCTTGATGTCGATGCCGTACACGATGTTCTTCATGCTCGGTAGAACTTGTCCGGAGAACTTGAGTTCGCCCATGCCGAGCGCACGGCCGCGGCCCGGCGAACCGAGCCAGCCCAGGAAGAAGCCCAGCAATTGCCAGAGCGCATCGAGGCCGAGGCAGCCGGGCATCACCGGGTCGCCCTTGAAGTGACAGGGAAAGAACCAAAGGTCGGGCTTGAGGTCGAGCACAGCCCGGACCAGGCCCTTGCCGTATTCGCCGCCGACTTCCGCAATCTCGGAAATGCGGTCGAACATCAGCATGGGGGGCAGCGGAAGTTGTGGACCCTCGGCGAAGAGCTCGCCCCGGCCGCAGGCCAATAGGTCCTCATAGTCGAAATTCGAACGCCGATCCGGCATGCACATCCACTCCGCCGCCTTCGGCGGCTCAGTTAATTTCCTAACATATTGGCTGAAAGCGGCAAAGCCACACCCCCGACGCGCGACGCCCGCGCGGTGGGCAACTTGGCCTGCGGCACAAAAACCGAGACAGTTGCAGCAAACGCAAGGTGGCGTATAATAATTTCAGATGCAACGGTGGCGGGCCCTGGTTGGCCCGCGCTTTTGCCATGAAAGTATTGGTTTAGCTATGACAGAAACGCGTCGAGTACCCGGCTCCTCCTTCGCCCTTGGGCCGACCGTGCCAGCTTCCGGCGTGACAGCCTCCAGCTTTACGGCTTCCAATGTCACAATGGTCAAGCCGCAGGCTCAGCAGGATCGTGCCGATCTGACCGGGTGTCCGTGGCATGACGTCAAATCGAAGTTGCGCGACGTCGGCTTGCGCCCGACCCGTCAGCGCATGGCGCTCGGCTGGATCCTGTTCGCCAAGGGCGACCGGCACGTGACGGCGGAAATGCTTTACGAAGAGGCGACCCGCGCCAAGGTGCCGGTGTCGCTTGCGACCGTGTACAACACGCTGCACCAGTTTACCGAAGTGGGCTTGCTGCGGCAGGTCGCCGTCGATGGGTCGAAAGCCTATTTCGACACCAACAATTCCGAGCACCACCACTTCTTCGTCGAAGACCAGAACGATCTCATGGACATCCCATCGACCGACGTCGTGGTCGGCAAGGCGCCGGTGCCGCCCGAGGGCTATGAGATCACCCGCATCGACGTCGTCGTGCGGCTGCGGCGCAAGCAAGGCTAAACATTCGGATAGTTGGATTTGGCAAGCGCGCCGCGGTTGCGGTGGCGCGACGCTTTGTAGCGGCCTTACTCGAACTTCTCGTTCGGATAGACGCCCCACAACTGGTTCTGCGCGATCCAGCCGTCAAAACCGTCGCCGGAAAATTGGCACCACGTTCCGGTGCAGCGCTTGACCGTGCCCAAAACTCCGACCTGCAATTGCGCCGTCACGGTGCTTTTGTCGTCGGGATTTGCGTAAAGCTGGGCCAGATCGGTTTTGGATTTCATCTGCACCGAGGCGGTGCGCTTGCCCGACAGCAGCGAGTGATAGACCCAGCCTTCCGAGCCGTCAGAGTCGCGGATGCGGCGCCAGTTCTCGAATTCGGCGGTGATTTCAACCGGCCAACCGGCGCGGGTGTAGATCCAGGAGACGTCGTGGTCCTTGTCCGGGCCGCCTCGCACGGTCACGCGGTCGGCTTTGAGGCTCACAAAGCGCGGCACCGGCAGTCCGCTGGTGCTGTCGCTGCCGGCCCAGGCGGTCGCGACCGCGCAAGTCAGCGTGCAAGTCAGCGTCAGCGCGAGCAGGAACGAGACCGCCGCCCGCGGCGCAACAACAGCCAGCATTCTTCGTCGCAAATTCATCGCGACACGCCCCAACCCCGTTATCAGTGCGGCACGCCGGGAGCCCCGGCGCGCTTTGTGGGAAGCGCGGCCATCTGCTAGAGAGATTTTCAAGAACCTGCTCCCGGCCGCAGTGTCGGCGAGGGGGGTTAAGGACAACTGAACGGGCGGATACCGGCGGTCCCTACCGTTGCAGACGGCTGATTTTGCAAGCCGAATTGCAGCAGTTAATGTCGAGGCTCGTCGCCCAAGTGTCGGACCAGGTATCGGGCTAAGTGTCGGACCGAGAGGCAGCCCAGAGGGCAGCGCGAGAGGGAGTGTATGGCATCGCCCAAGAAGCCGCTGGTCGTGGTTACCCGGAGACTCCCGGACAGCGTCGAGATGCGCATGCGCGAACTGTTCGACGCGCGGCTGAATTCCGACGATAAGCCCTTGAGCCAGGCCGAGCTGATCAACGCGGTCAAGGCCGCCGATGTCATCGTGCCGACGGTCACCGATCACATCGACAAATCGGTGCTCAGCCAATCCGGCGAACGGCTGAAACTGATCGCCAATTTCGGCAACGGCGTCGACAATATCGATGTCGCCACCGCCGTGCAGCGCGGTATCACCGTGACCAATACGCCGGGCGTCCTGACCGAAGACACCGCCGACATGACCATGGCGCTGATCCTCGCGGTGCCGCGGCGCCTGGCCGAAGGCTCGCAAGTGCTCACCGGCGACCGCGAATGGACCGGCTGGAGCCCGACCTGGATGCTCGGCCATCGCATCTGGGGCAAGCGCCTCGGCATCGTCGGGCTCGGCCGCATAGGCCAGGCGGTGGCACGACGCGCGCAAGCGTTCGGATTGAAGATCCATTATCACGATCGCCGCCGCGTCGCCTCCGAGATCGAGGAAGAGCTGCACGCGACCTATTGGGAGAGCCTTGATCAAATGCTCGCCCGCATGGACATTATCTCGATCAATTGTCCGCATACGCCGGCGACTTATCATCTCCTCTCGGCGCGCCGGCTCAAGCTCGTCCGCCCCGACGCCTATATCGTCAACACCGCGCGCGGCGAGGTGATCGACGAAAACGCGCTGGCGCGGCTGATCGAGAGCGAGGAAATCGCCGGCGCTGGCCTCGACGTGTTCGAGCACGAACCAGCGGTCAGCCCAAAACTCATCAAGCTCGCGCGCGCCGGGAAGGTGGTTCTGTTGCCGCATCTGGCGTCCGCCACGATCGAAGGCCGCGTCGACATGGGCGAGAAGGTGATCGTCAACATCAAGACCTTCCTCGACGGGCACCGCCCGCCGGACCGCGTCTTGCCATCCATGCTGTGAGCACCCAGTTGTAAAAATAAGCTGCCAATAGGAGCGATGCCGAATTTGAAGATTTTGCCGCGTCGCTTTCGCTCTCCCGCATACTTTTGTGCTCTGCTCTTCCCTGTCATCGCGTTGGCGCAGGACAGCCAAATACCGTCGGCGCAAGGCGTGCTCGCGCAAAACGGCATGGTGGTGGCGCAAGAGGCGCGCGCCGCCCGCATCGGCAACGACATTCTGCAAAGGGGCGGCAATGCGGTGGACGCCGCTGTCGCGGTCGGCTTTGCGCTCGCGGTCAGTTATCCGCGCGCCGGCAATATCGGCGGCGGCGGTTTCATGGTGATCCACCTCGCCACCGGCGTCGACACCACGATCGATTATCGCGAGACCGCGCCGCGCGGCATCAACGCCAAAAGCTTTCTCGACGCGCAAGGCAATGCCGATCCGCAGAAGTCGCGCGATTCCGCGCTTGCCATCGGGGTGCCCGGCACCGTCGCCGGCCTGGCGCTCGCCGCGGACAAATACGGCTCCGGCCGGTTCTCGCTTGCCGACCTGATGGCGCCGGCCATCGCGATGGCTCACGACGGCATTGCCTTTGCCGACGACCGGGCCGAGTCGCTGCCCAATGAGCGCGCGCGGCTGGTGCGGTGGCCGTCGACGGCGAAGATTTTCTTCAAAGCCGACGGCAGCCCGATATCCTCCGGCGACCGTCTGGTCCAGGGCGACCTCGCCGAGACGCTCGGGGCGATCGCGCGCGAGGGCCCGAGCGCCTTCTACGAGGGGCCGGTTGCGGACCAGATCGCCGCCGCCGTGCAGGCCGCCGGCGGCGTGATGACCGCCGACGACCTTCGCGACTACGCCGCCATCGAACGGCCGCCGGTGCGCGGCATCTATCGGGGCTACGACATTGTCGCGATGCCGCCGCCGTCGTCGGGCGGCGTCGAACTGATCGAGATGCTCAACATCCTGGAAGGCTATGATCTTACCAATGCCGATCAGGCGCAGGAACTGCATTATCTGATCGAGGCCATGAAGCGCGCTTATGCGGACCGTGCTTTGTTTCTCGGCGATCCCGAAAAGGTGCAAAATCCGGTCGCCCGGCTGATTTCGAAAGACTACGCGGCGGCCTGGCGCGCGACCATCGATCCCGCGCATGCGACGCCGGCGAGCGCGATCCATGCCGGCGGCAATACCGACCACGAAGGCCATAACACCACGCATTTCTCGGTGGTCGACCGGTTCGGCAATGCGGTGTCCAATACTTACACGCTCAATTTCAGCTTCGGCGTCGGTCTCGTCGCCGAAGGCACTGGCGTTCTCCTCAACAACGAGCTCGACGATTTCGCCGCCAAACCGGATTCGCCGAATGCCTATGGCCTTCTCGGCGCGGAAGCCAACGAGCCCGGTCCGGGCAAGCGGCCGCTGTCGTCGATGTCGCCGACCATTTTGCTGAAAGACGGCAAGGCGTTCCTCATCACCGGCTCGCCCGGCGGCAGCCGCATCATCACCGCGGTCTTGCAGGTCATTGTCGATGTGATCGACCGCCACATGGATATTGCGCAGGCGGTGTCGGAACCGCGTTTGC
>DASQRX010000006.1:0-7051 GCA_035642635.1 Xanthobacteraceae bacterium | reverse complement strand
GATCCGCTGGCGCGCGAGGATCTTGCTTTCGCGCTCTCGGTCATCTTGCTCGGTCTGTTGATGATGGTGACGCGACGCAACGCCGTGAGCCAAGTGGTCGGCTTCATGTCGCTTGAGAACGGGCTCGTCCTGGCGGCGACGGGCGCCAAGGGCATGCCGCTTGTGGTCGAGATCAGCGTCGCATTCTCGATCCTGATCGCCTTCATCGTCATCGGCATCTTCTTGTTCCGCATCCGCGAGCGCTTCGACACCGTGGATGTGCAGGCGCTCGACCGCTTTCGCGGAGAACGGCGATGACGTTCGACCCCATGACCTTCGATCCCATGAGCTTCGATCCCCATGACGTTTGACCCGCTGGCCGGCATACTCGTAGTACCTGCCCTCGCCGCGATGCTTCTGGCGGTGATGCCAGGCTATCGGATAACGGCACGGCTCAACGTGCTGGCAACGACCTTGACGCTGATTTGCGCGCTGTCGCTGTTCTTGGTGCGGCCACAGCCCGGTCCCTATCTCCTGGTTGACGATCTCAACGGCACGTTCATCGTGCTCACGACCTTTGTCGGCTTCACCACCAGTATATTCAGCGCCAGCTATATCGGCCACGAGCTCGAGATCGGCCGGCTGACGCCGCCTTTCGTGCGTTTCTACCACGCCATGTATCAGGTGCTGATGTTCGCGATGAATCTCGCGCTTATCGCCAACAATATCGGCCTGATGTGGGTGGCGATCGAGCTCGCCACGCTCTCCACCGTGCTCATGGTCGGCATTTACCGGACCCACGAGGCGCTTGAAGCGGCGTGGAAGTATTTCATCCTCGGCAGCGTCGGCATTGCGCTGGCTTTGTTCGGCACCATCCTGATTTACATGGCGGCGCGGCCGGTCGTCGGCGAAGGCCTCGACGCCATGGAATGGACGACCCTCGTCACCCGCGCCGGCGGATTCGACCCGGCAATGCTCGATCTCGCCTTCGTGTTTTTACTGCTCGGCTACGGCACCAAGGTCGGGCTGGCGCCGCTCCATGCCTGGCTGCCCGACGCGCATGCCGAAGGCCCGACGCCGATCTCGGCGGTGTTGTCGGGACTGCTGCTCAATGTCGCGCTTTATGCGCTGTTGCGCTTCAAGATGCTGCTCGCGGCCAATGCCGAGGCGCTGGCGCCCGGACCGCTGATGGTGACGCTCGGCCTGCTCTCGCTCGTGTTCGCCGCCTTCATGCTGTACCGCCGGCGCGACATCAAGCGCATGTTCGCCTATTCGTCGATCGAGCATATGGGCATCATCACATTCGCCTTCGGCATGGGCGGCCCGCTCGCCAATTTTGCCGGCCTGCTGCACATGACCATGCACTCGCTCACCAAGTCGGCGATTTTCTTCGCCGTCGGCCATATCACCCAGGTCAAAGGCACCCAGCGCATCGCCGATATGGGCGGCCTCACCGTGACGCATCCGGTGCTCGGCTGGACCCTGATCCTCGGCGTCGTCGCCATCGCCGGCCTGCCGCCGCTCGGCATTTTCATGAGCGAATTTTTGGTGGTGAGCTCGACATTCGCCCGCGCACCGCTGCTCGCGCTCATCCTCGTCTTCGGCATTCTGGTCGCGCTGGCTGCGCTATTCTTGCGACTCAACAGCATCGCTTTCGGCGAGCCGCGCGGACCGAGCGCCAAAGCCAAGGCGTCCTACCTGCCGATGTTCGCGCATCTGGCGCTGGTCTTGATGGCCGGCATCTATTTGCCGCCGGCGCTCGTTGTCTGGTTCGAGCACGTCGCCAAACTATTGGGATGAATGCATGCCGCTGCTGACCGACATTCTTGCGCAAGGCCGCCGCATCGAAGCGCATCGGCCGTGGCCGCGCGTGGTGGTGGCGGCGGACGGGTGGTCGGCCGCCGCCAGCGAGCTTGCCTCGGGGCGCGCGACGCTGCTTGGCCTGTGGGGCGATACCGGCACGGTGCACATGGCGGTCATCGCACAAGACACAAATGTCATCGCCGTCTTAAGCCTCGACTGTCCGGAGCAAAGCTTCCCGTCGGTCGGTGCGCTGCACCCGCCGGCCATCCGGCTCGAACGTGCCATTCATAGCCTGTTCGGCCTAAAGCCGGTCGGCGCACCGGATATGCGACCGTGGCTCGATCTCGGCTTTTGGGACGTGCAATATCCGCTCGGCCCGTGCACGCCTGCGCCATCTGTCCAACCCGCCTACGACTTCTTGCCGGTCGAAGGCGAAAGTCTGCATCGGATTCCCGTGGGCCCGGTCCATGCTGGCATCATTGAGCCGGGACATTTCCGCTTCACCGCCTCGGGCGAAACCGTGGTGCGGCTCGAACAGCGGCTCGGCTACGTGCACAAGGGCATCGAGTCGCTGATGATGGGCGCGACCATCGAACGGGCGGCGAAATTAGCTGCGCGCACCTCCGGCGACAGCACCGTGGCCTACGGCATCGCTTTCGCGCATGCCGTCGAGGCGGCGTTGCAGGTCGAAGTGCCCCCACGGGCACGCTATTTGCGCGCGCTGATGGCGGAGCTTGAACGGCTGGCCAACCATTTTGGCGACATCGGCGCCATCTGCAACGACGCCTCGTTCGCGCTGATGCACGCGCATTGCGGCATCCTGCGCGAATTGGCGTTGCGCGCGGCGGAAACCTGTTTCGGGCACCGCTTGATGATGGACCGCGCCATTCCCGGCGGCGTCGCCGCAGATCTTTCCGGCAACGGGGCGGCAACACTGCAGGATTTGCTAAAAGTCCTCCGGCAGCGATTTCCGCGCCTGGTCGAGCTTTATGATAACACCGCCTCGCTGCAGGACCGCACCGCCGCGACTGGGATTGTTACCGCCGAGCTTGCGCGGCAGTTCGGCGCCCCGGGCTTTATCGGGCGCGCCAGCGGCCGCGATTTCGATGCACGCAAAACGCTCGCCTATGCGCCATATGACGAACTCGACTTTGTTGTTCCGGTGCTGACGGCGGGCGACGTCAATGCCCGCGTCTGGCTGCGCATCCGCGAAGTCGAGCAAAGTTTTTCGTTGATCGAGCAACTCATCGCGCGCCTGCCGGATGGACCGATTGCAACCGCGCTCGACGGCAAGGACAGTGGCGAAGGTAATTGTGAAGGTCTTGGTTTTGCCGAAGGGTTCCGCGGCGACGTGCTCGCCGCGGTACGGCTCGATGCTGGCCGCGTCGCCCGCTGTCACCTGCGCGACCCGTCGTGGTTGCAATGGCCGCTGCTTGAGGCGGCGATCGACGGCAATATCGTTGCCGACTTCCCGCTCTGCAACAAATCGTTCAACTGCTCGTATTCGGGGCACGATCTCTAGCGCAGGTTCTCAAAGCGCGAACTGAAAAAGGCGATCTGATGCGCAGAACTTTGCTCGAAGGCCTCACCCAGCGGCAGCTCACGGAAGCGCCGCCGGCACCCGACGACACGGCGCTTGCCGAATTGGCGGCGAGCGTCGACCGCGCGGCCCGCCACCGCCTCGGCCGCAGCCTGTCGATCCGCCAGGTCGACGCCGGTTCCTGCAATGGCTGCGAACTGGAAATCCACGCGCTCAACAACGCTTTTTACGATCTCGAGCGCTTTGGTCTACGCTTCGTCGCCTCGCCGCGCCATGCCGACGTGCTTTTGGTGACCGGGCCGGTCACCAAGAATATGCGTCAAGCGCTGGAACGGACTTACCAGGCAACGCCGGACCCCAAATGGGTGGTGGCGCTCGGCGACTGTGCCGTCGACGGCGGAATTTTCGCGGAGAGCTACGCCGTCGCCGGCGGCGTGTCGGCTGTCGTGCCGGTCGATCTCCACATTCGCGGCTGCCCGCCATCGCCAAATGACATACTGAAGGGGCTCATCGCGCTCCTGCAGCAAGTGGGCGAAAGCGCCGTCACCCCCTGACAGGGCAACAACCTCAAGGCTGCGAACTAGCCGGCCAAACGGACCGCCTCCGACTTCTTCCCTTCGAAGATGCTAATGAGGTCAGGAGCAATGGGTGAATAGGCCGCGTGCGTGCGCATCAGCCAGCTCGCGAAGCCATCGCTATTGTGGTGTTTCTTGCGCTCGTTCGGCAGATCGATGCACCGATTACGCGTTTCTTCGCGAATGACGGCGATCGGATCCCGCCCCTGTTCGACCTTCTTGATCTCGCGCATAAGCATCTTGCGATACAAAGCGACGCCGAGGTCGGAGGCGCCGAGGTGCTCGTTCGTCCGGTCTGCGATCGGGCCTTGCGTGATCCACGCCATCATGTCCTGACCGTCGATATTATCGACGATGAATTGGCCGCGCTCATCCTGCCACGGCACGTCGTAGACATGAACCTTATCGAGTAAATGCGCCGGAATGTTCGCGCCCTTGGGCGGCATATAGGCCGTGTACCACAAATGCATGGTGTGCGTGTCGTCGACCGGCACGCGAATCTGGAAGGCATAGTAGCGCGAGTTCTCGTCACCGTTGCCGACCGAGAGCATGTTTGGAAACACCACCGGATGGCCGACACGCCAATCGTCGGACTCTTCGGAATGGCCGGCGAGCAGACGGTGCTTGGTAATGCCGTACTCGAATTCACGAAAATCAATTTTCTCGTGCCGCGCGCTGATCGCGACTTTAACACCCTCCTGCTCCTTGACGAATTCGTAGGTGTGGCCATGCAGCCATTCCGTATGGATTGGGTCGAGCGAGTTTTCCATGGCCTGAAGCCAATTGACCGGGATGAGTGCGCGACCCAGCATGCGGATCGTTCCCTCGGCGACAAAGCCATCCCAACGCGGCAGCAGCGGGCGGGACTCCGGGCCGAGATAGGCGAACAACATGCCGTTGAGCTCTTCCACCGGATAGGCAACGGTCTTTGCGTTTTCCTTCAACTTCTCGCTGTCACGCTCATTCGGTTGATTGAGACAGTCGCCGCCCCGGCCAAATTCCCATCCGTGATACGGACAGCGGATGCCGTCGTCGGTCGGAATGCCGTAAGCCAGCGATGCGCCGCGGTGCGGACAGGTCTCCTTGATTAGGCCGCGACGTCCGTGACGGTCGCGGAATAGTACGAGATTCTCGCCCATGAGGCGCACGCGCATCGCCCAGCGATCCTGCAGTTCCGACGTCGCGGCGACCGGTTGCCAATAGCGGCGCAAAAGATTGCCCGCCGGAGTCCCGGGCCCAATCCGCGTCAAAAGATCATTTTGTTCCGCTGTCAGCATCGGCTTCCTTCTCCGAGTCCACCGCGGCATTCTCGCCGCAACACCCGCCAATCAACGCCGGCCTTCGCGCGCCATCATTGTCCGGCGCGAATTTTTATGTTAGGAGCCTAACATTATGCTGCGCGTTCGTCAAACGCGCACCGGCGGGATGCGCCGCGTCATCGCTTTCAAGAACCGACCGAAGAGGGCAGGAATGACTTCGCCTAAGCCGCTGCGGATTGGAATCGTCGGACTGGGCGCCGCCGGTCACGCCTTCTTGCCGGCGATCAAACAACATCCGGGTTTCGAGCTTGTCTCGGTCGCCGAACCGGCGAAAGAAACCCGCGAAAGCGTCGCGGCCGAAATGGGCGTCGCCACCTATGCCGACCTGCCGGCGATGCTTCAAGGCACCGACCTCGACGCAGTCTATATCGCCACGCCGACCGACCTGCACAGCGACCATGTTGCGATCGCGTTGGCGGCGAGGAAGCATGCGCTGACCGAAAAACCCATGGCGGTAAAACTCAAAGCCGCCGAGGCAATGGTTGCCGGCGCCGATCGTGCCGGCGTCATTCTCCTCGTCGGCCACGCCCATGGTTTCGATCTGGCCATCCAGCGCATGCGTGAAATCATTGCCAGTGGACGGCTCGGTCGCGTGAGAATGATTCACACCTGGAATTACACCGACTGGATTTATCGGCCGCGGCGGCCCGAAGAGCTTGAAGTGGCCAAGGGCGGCGGCGTTACATTCCGGCAGGGCTCGCACCAGTTCGACATCATCCGCATACTCGGCGGCGGAATGATTCGCAGCGTGCATGCAGCCACTTTCAATTGGGATCCCGATCGGAATTCAATCGGCGCTCATACGGTGTTCATGCAATTTGTCGATGGGACCATCGCGACGGCCGTCTACAATGGTTACGGCTATTTCTCGGCAATGGAATTGTGCGGTGATGTCACCGAATGGGGCTTTGTCGAACCGATCGAACAGCGGCTCCCGGTCGTTCGATCCGTGGCGGGCCGCAGCGGTACCGACGAGTTGCAGGCAAAGCAGCAACGGGCAAAGGGAGCGATTCCGGCGAGTGCGCCGTTCCAGCCGACATTCGGCCTCACGGTGGTGAGTTGCGAGCGGGGTGATATTCGCCAATCGCCGCGGGGACTCTATGTCTATTCCGCGAATGGACGTGAAGAGATCGTGCTGCCGACCGACAGGAGCCCGCGCGAACTGGTGCTCGATGAATTCCATGACGCAATTACCGGCCGTCGGAAACCCATCCACGATGGGCGTTGGGGCCTGGCCGATCTCGAGGTCTGCCTTGCCGCCATCGAGTCCGCCGAAACTCGACGCGAGGTCGACCTGAAACATCAAATAGCTATGCCGGGTTAGCCGCAACGAGATGGTGGAATGGTGAAACTCTAAAACTGACAATACGATCGTTGTCTGTCTAGCGTCACTCCAAGACGTTCGTCCCCAGCCGTGAAGTATCGTGTTGAAATCAAAACCCAGACTTCGGCGCCGCAGGCGCTCTGAATTGGCTTCACATTCGGCTGTCGATCTATCCGATAGATTGGCGCACCTGGTGAAGGATGCCGGCAAGTCGCTGGCGCGCGCGCTGCAGTCGCGGCTGAGTGAGCGGTCCATAGCCTATGGCCATTGGACGTTCTTGCGAATTCTTTGGAAGCACAACGGAATCAGCCAAACGCGGTTAAGTCAGTTGGCGGGCGTCATGGCGCCCTCGACATTTGCCGCCGTTGGAGCCATGGAGAAGCTCGGTTACGTCGTTCGCCGACAGAAGCCGCACAATCGCAAGAATATCTATATTTTCCTGACGCCCGCGGGCCGGGCCCTCGAAGCCGAGCTGGTGCCGCTCGCCGTCGCCGTCAACACCATCGCGGTC
>DASQRX010000005.1:0-19427 GCA_035642635.1 Xanthobacteraceae bacterium | reverse complement strand
ACCACGTCGTCATAGGGATAGGCCTGCGGCATGATTTTCATGTCGACCGAAATCTTTTGCGTCCGCTCGACATTGCCGCGGGTGAACCTGCCGTCGGGCGAGTACCATTTGCTTAAGCGCGCCAGCGCCGCCGTGAGCACCGCCGGATCCGCATTCTGGAATGTCTGCTTGGCGATGTCGAACGTGCCCGATGGGTTCGTATGAATGTAGGCCATGGCTTCCGCCAGCGCGTCGAAAATACCGCGTGCATCCTTGGACGATTTCTCGACGAAGGCCTTACTGGTCGACAGCGGCGAGGACGAGAATGCGTCAAGCTTTGCCGGCACATCGACCAGCATGGTGGCAAAACCTTGCTGAATGCCGATGGTGACGAACGGCTCGAACAGCATCGCCGCGTCGGCCTTGCCGCTCTTGAGCGCGCCGAGGAGTTCGCCGCCGCCGCCGACCGAAACCAGGCTCACATCTTTGTCGGGGTCGAGGCCTGCCTCTTGGACAAAATACTTGGCGAGATTAGCCGTCAGCGACCCGGGAGACGTCACCGCGATGGTCTTGCCCTTGAGATCGGCGACGGATTTCAAATCCAAGTCTTTGCGTCCGATCATGGCGAACGGCACCCGCGAGGTCTGCGCGAAGAACAATTCAACATCGACGTTGTGCGAACGCATCAGGCCGACCTCGGGAAAGCCGGTCGCGACAATTTGTACGTCGCCGGAGATATAGGATTTCATAGCCTCGCCGCCGCCGCGGCTGGTGATGACATCGATATCGACATTGTGTTTCTTGAACAGGCCGTTGGCCTGCCCAATGTAGATTGGCATCGATTCGAGCGAAGCGACCGGCAGCGCAATTTTTACGCTGTCGGCAAGAGCCGCGTGGCCCATCAGCGTCGCCACTATGGCGCCCGCAATCATCATGAAACGTCGCATTGAGGTTTCTCCCTGTATTGCCGCGGCTTTTTCGTGCCGGCCACGGCATCATTTCTCGTCGTAAAAGCGATAATGCACCAGCACAGGACCCAGCGCATCGATGGTAAAGCTCAAGACCGCGGCGAATACCGCGAGCGTAATGATGCCGAGATAAAGCGTCGGCGTATCAAGCGTGCCGGAGGCGTAGAGGATCATGTGGCCAAGCCCCGAGCGCGAGGCGACGAATTCGCCGATCACCGCGCCGATCAAAGCGAGCCCGGAGCCGATCTTGAGCCCGGTATAGACGCTCGGCAGCGACGACGGCACGATGACTTTCCAGAAAATCTGGTTTCGGCTTGCGCCCATGACGTGCAACGCATCGATCAACGTGGTGTCGAGACGCAGCGACGCGGTATAGACCGGGATGAACATCGCAAAGAACACGATGTAGACGCCGATGCCGATTTTGGACAGCAGACCGAGGCCAAGCCACAGGATGAACAGCGGCGCGATGACGATGACCGGAATGCCGTTAAGCACCATCAAGAACGGCTCAAAGACATTCGAGACGAGACGAAGCTGCGGCAAGATCAATCCGACCGCCATGCCCAAGAGCGAGCCGGCGACGAGGCCGAGCAGCGTTTCAAGCACCGTGATGCCGGCGTCCTGCAGAAAGCTGCCGTTCGACCATTGCGTGAGCAGCGCTTTAAAGATTTCGCTCGGGCTCGAGAAGAACAGCTGGCTCAACACGCCGGTACGGATGCCCGCCTCGGCGCCGACCAGAATCACCGCCAGCACCGCGAGCCGGCCGAAAATGACGACAAGGCGATGCGAGAGCGTCATGCCGCCGAACTCATGCCGGTGACGCTGATATCGAGCGCGTCCCAAATCCGCTTAAAGAACTGGGTGAATTCCGGCATGCTCTGCACGTCGCCGACGCTCGCCGCCTTGCGGCTGAGCGGGATCTCATAGATCTCCTTCACGGTCGCCGGGCGGCGGCTCAGCACCACGACGCGATCCGCCATCGAGATCGCTTCGGCGATATCGTGGGTAACGAGGATCATGCTGCGCTTGCCGGCGCGGCAGATTTTCACCACATCGTTTTCGATGACGACACGGGTCTGCGCATCGAGCGCGGCGAACGGTTCGTCGAGCAAGAGTACCGTCGGCTCGATCGCCAGCGTCTGCGCCAGCGCCGCGCGCTTTTGCATGCCGCCAGACAGAGCATGCGGATATTTGCGCTCGAAGCCGCCGAGCCCGTATTGATGCATCAGCGCCAACGCGCGCTTTCGCCGCGCTTGCTTCGGCTCGCCGCGAATTTCGAGCCCGAGTTCGATGTTTTCCAGCACTGAGCGCCACGGCAGCAAAGTCGTCTGCTGAAACAGCATGCCAAGCCGCCGGTCGGCACCTTGCACCGGGCGGCCGTCGACCAGCACCTCGCCCGCCGTCGGCTTGCGCAATCCGATGGCGAGGCTGAGCAATGTCGATTTGCCGCAGCCGCTCGGTCCGACAACGGCGACGGTCTCGTCCTCCTTGCAGGTGAACGAAACCTCGCGCAGCACCTCGACGGGGCCGCGGCGGCCCGGAAACGAGAAACTGATATTGCGGAACTCGAGCATCGCAAAAAACCGCTAGCGCGCGTTGGCGATTCCAAGCACGGGCTTGCCGATGCCGAGCGGTTCGGCGTCGATCAAGACGAAAGCAACGCGGGCGCGCGCCTTGCTGCGGTTGGCCCAGGCGTGATTGGTGCCCCGCTGTACCATGACGTCGCCGGCTTTCAGTTTCACCGTGGAATCGTCCATGTCCATTTCGATCTCGCCTTCAAGAACCAGCACATAGTCGACCGTCTCGGTGCGGTGCATGTGCGGCTTGTTGCTGGGCGGGAAGTCGATCACGGCGAAGCGGGTGCCGTTCGGTGCCGGCGGCGTTCCCATGATGCGCGCGCCCATGTCTTCGAACTCTGTGCCGGCGGGCATCGCGGCCGGCGACTCGTCGGTGGTCCAGATCAGCGTCGATACCGCGCCGGTCCCCGGAAATTTGGCATTGGTGGCGGGCGCATCGATCATGACTTTCGCGACTTCGCCCTCGTGCCCGGTGACGACACGGCGGATTGGCGGATAGTTCGGCTTGGTCTCGGTCACTGGTGTGGTCCCCCTGCGCTCCCGGCGCTATGCGGCAATGGTCTGGAAATTCATCGGATAAGAATGCATGCGCTTCGCTCCGGTCTTGGTAATCACCACCGTCTCGGCAAAGACGCAGCCTGTCTTACCTTCGTAAAACCTAGGATCGAACAGGCCCCCGCGGCCCTCCCGTTGGTCCGCTTTTGGAAGTCTCGATTGGCTTGTCGTGCTCATCGGCTGAACTTAACTCAATCATGTTCCGAAGCGTAAGTGGCTTGCGAATGTGCATCCCTGGCGCCGCCGAAAGGGTGCTATCAACGCTCGTGACTCGCCGTACCTGATTATCTATTTTGGCCCCGGAGGGCGTTATGGCCAAAACCCAGAACAAGATGAGACTCGGAGCGTTCTTCAACCCGACGGGGCACCATGTCGCCTCGTGGCGGCACGAAGAATCGCAAGCCGACGCTGGAATCAATATCGCCCATTACCGCGAACTGGCGCAGACCGCCGAGCGCGCCAAGTTCGACATGGTCTTCCTCGCCGACAATGTCTGCGTCCGCAAGGCCCATATCGATGCGCTGAGCCGCTCGGCGCAATACATCGCCAATTTCGAGCCGATCACCTTGCTCTCGGCGCTGTCGGGCTTCACCAGCCGCATCGGCCTCGTCGCCACCGCGACCACGAGCTACAACGAGCCCTATCACGTGGCGCGCAAGTTCGCCTCCCTCGACCATATTACGGGCGGCCGGGCCGGCTGGAATCTGGTCACGTCGGGCCAGCAGGAAGAGGCGCAGAATTTCGGCCGTGACGCCCACTTTGCACACGGCGAACGCTACGAACGCGCCCGCGAATTTGCGCAGATCGTCACGGCGCTGTGGGACAGCTGGGATGACGACGCCTTCGTCCGCGACAAAGCCTCTGGGCAATTCTTTCGCCCGGAAGCGCTGCATACGCTTGACCACAAAGGCAAGTTTTTCTCGGTGCGGGGACCGCTCAATGTGCCGCGGTCGCCGCAAGGCCGGCCGGTCATTGTCCAAGCGGGCGGCTCCGAGGACATGATCAACGTCGCCGCCGAGTTTGCCGAAGTGATCTTCTGCGCCCCGTTGACGCTCGAAGCCGGACAGAAGCTCTACCGCGAACTCAAGCAGGCCATGGTCCGGCACGGGCGCGATCCGGACGGCATGAAGATCATGCCCGGTCTCAGCACCATCATCGGCAAAACCGAAAGCGAGGCGAACGAAAAGTACGAGCAATTGCAGTCGTTGATTCATCCGATCGTCGCGCGCGAAATTCTGGGGACAATTCTCGGCGGCATCGATCTCGCGCCATATCCATTTGACGGCCCGGTGCCGGAAAATCTGCCGGTGACCGATGCCAGCCAATACGCCTCCAATTCCGCGCTCGATCTCGCCAAACGCGAGAATTTGTCCATTCGCCAGCTCGCCATGCGCATGGCTGGCGCGCGCGGCAAAGCCGTCGTGAAGGGCACGCCGCAGCAAATCGTCGACATGATGGAGCAATGGTTTTTGGGCGGCGCGGCCGACGGCTTCAATATCATGCCGCCCTATTTGCCGGGCGGGTTGGACGATTTTGTCACCCACATCGTGCCCGAACTGCAAAGGCGCGGCCTGTTCCGGACCGAATATGAGGGTTCCACGCTGCGCGAGAATCTCGGCTTGCGGCGGCCGCAAAGCCGCTACGCCGTCGCTCGGCCGTTAGAGGTTTCAACCGCGGGCTAGCCGGCCATCACCAAAACCAGATAGCCGCCAGCAAAGATTTTAAGGTCCTCGGGACCTGTAATCGCCGTGCCAAAAAATGTTGCCCACGGCGCCAAACTAATAGGCTTTAGGGGTTCGTGGAATGCCGTCAAAATCTGCGGTTTCTAAGGAGCCCGCGATGACTGCGATCCACGCCGACCTATCCGAACCCGCCGATCAAATCGGTTCCTTTGCCAAGAAGGCGCTTGCGGCATCCGCCATCGGCTACGCGATGGACGGATTTGATCTGCTCATTCTGGGCTTCATGCTGCGGGCGATTTCCGCGGAACTGCATCTGACGCCGCCGCAGGCCGGATCGCTGATAACCTGGACGCTGATCGGCGCCGTCGCCGGCGGAATATTATTTGGCATTCTCAGCGATTATTACGGCCGGGTCAGGGTGCTGACCTGGACTATCCTTCTGTTTGCGATCTTTACCGGCCTCTGCGCGTTCGCGCAGGGCTACTGGGACCTCCTTGTCTACCGCACCATCGCGGGCCTGGGGCTCGGCGGCGAATTCGGTATCGGCATGGCGCTCGTCGCCGAGGCCTGGCCGGCGAAATATCGCGCGCGCGGCTGCACCTATGTTGCGCTCGGCTGGCAGGCCGGAGTGCTGGCGGCAGCGCTTGTCACTCCGCTTCTGCTGCCCATCATCGGATGGCGCGGAATGTTCCTTGTAGGTCTGATCCCCGGTCTCATTGCATTCGCCGTTCGATGGTCGGTGCAAGAGCCGGAGATTTTCCTCGAGCGCGCCAAGGCGCGGCGAGGAACAATGCCGCTTGGTCTGCTGGTGAAGGATGCCGCGACGACGAGAATAAGCCTTGGCATGCTGATCCTCTGCGCGGTGCAGAATTTCGGCTATTACGGGCTGATGATCTGGCTGCCGAGCTATCTGTCGACACGGTTCGGCTACACGTTGACGCAATCGGCGCTGTGGACCGCGGTCACCGTGCTCGGCATGGCGTGCGGCATTTGGATCTTCGGTCAATTCGCCGATCGCATCGGCCGCCGGCCGGCATTTTTCACGTTCCAAGCCGGCGCCTTCATTATGGTGCTGCTCTATTCGCAGTTGACCGACGCGACCGCGCTTCTCATCGGCGGCGCGATCATGGGCGTGTTCGTCAACGGCATGTTGGGCGGCTATGGCGCGTTGTTGGCGGAACTCTATCCGACCGAAGCCCGCGCCACGGCGGGGAACGTTCTGTTCAATCTCGGGCGCGGCGTCGGCGGCTTTGGACCGTTTGTTGTCGGCAGCCTAGCGGCGGCTTATTCGTTTGAGGTCGCGATCGCGCTCCTGGCAACGATCTATCTGCTCGATATCCTCGCCACCGCTTTTCTGATCCCCGAAAGGAAGGGTGTACCCTTGGAAAAGGTGGTTTAGACCCTATATTTGACCGGTCATTATCCGGCCTGACGTTAGTGTTGCCGGCGGATTGTTTCGGGCCTCAGAACGGGTATAGTTCTCGTTAGCGGGCCTAAAGGCCGCACGATTTAATTGAGATGGCGGTGATGCGGCTCGTCATAGTGGCGGGCCGTAGACCTTTTGGATTCGACGGCGATGAACCTGCGAAATCGCACTGAACATATCCGGCTCACTTCGCATCCCGAGCCCGGAGCAAAACTGCGCTTCCCGATGAAATGGGGCGCGCCTACCGCAGGCGAACGCGGACCCATCATCGGCACCGTTTCGCATCCGCAGGACCGCAACGTCATCGGCAGCCACGGCGGCTCCTATTCGGTGTACCGGGCGCTCGCCGTTTCATCCGGCGCGCTCGATCCTATCCGCCGTCCCGATCTCACCAACACCTATCCGGCCGCCACGATCGGTCCGTTTGAGCAATGGACGGAGCCCAAGCGCATCGTATCGCTCGATCCTTGGGGACATCTGGCTGCCGAAAATTTCAAGGCCGAAATCGCCGAAGGCATCGACATTCGTCCGACGATTGCGATCACACGCGCGCGCCTCGACCTTCCCGAGATGCAGAGCGCGTTGAAGGCCAAGCGCCTGAAAAACGACGGCGACGTCGTTCATGACAACGGCAGCATTTCGGTGGTCAAGATCGCCATCGATCCGGTGTGGTATCTGCCCGGCATCGCCGAACGGTTCGGCACCACGGAAAATGCGCTGCGGCGCGTGCTGTTCGAACAGACCGCCGGGATGTTTCCCGAACTGGTGACGCGGCCCGATCTACAGGTCTTCCTGCCACCGATCGGCGGCGCCACGATCTATTTGTTCGGCGACGTTACGAAACTTGCAAACCCGCGCACGCAAATCACCTGCCGGGTGCATGACGAGTGCAACGGTTCCGACGTGTTCGGCTCCGACATCTGCACCTGCCGACCCTATCTGATCCACGGCATCGAGGAATGCGCGCGCAGCGCGCAGAGCGGCGGCCTCGGCATCATCATATATAACCGCAAGGAAGGCCGCGCGCTGGGTGAGGTGACGAAATTCCTCGTCTACAATGCGCGCAAGCGGCAGGAAGGCGGCGACGCGGCCGCCGCGTATTTCGAGCGCACGGAATGCGTCGCCGGCGTGCAGGACGCCCGTTTCCAGCAACTCATGCCGGACTCGGTGCATTGGCTCGGCCTCAAGCGGATCGACCGTTTCGTCTCGATGAGCGACATGAAATATGATGCGCTGGTGTCGCAGGGCGTCGATATCGTCGAACGCGTTCCCATACCGGACGACATGGTTCCCGCCGACGCCCATGTCGAGATCGCCGCCAAGAAGGCCGCGGGCTACTATACACCCGAGCCGCCGAAGCCGCAGGATCTCACCGATTCCGTCGGCCGCTCGCTCGACAAGTACTAAGATTTGCATTCGGCATCTTCCGCGAGTTCCGAAACCGCCGCCGCGTTGTCGCTGTTGAGCGCGCAGGCCGTTCGCGAGCGCGCGCAGTGGATGCTCGCGATTGGTCTTGACGACAAGCTCCCGCATTTTCGCGTCGATCTTGCGCGCCTGCCCGAGGCGGTCGATCTGGTGCTCGCGATAACGCGGAAGAATTATCCGGCGCTTGCGGTGCCGTTCCATTCGCGCTGGCGTCACTTCGTCTTCGGCGGCGAGGATCGCTGGGCTTTGACCGATCAGAAGGCCGGCTGGCGCGATAGCGCCGAGCGAGCGCGGGCGACCTTCGATCTGGCGATCGTCAGTGTTCTGCTCGACGCCGGCGCCGGGCCGCAATGGCGCTATCGCGACACCGCGAGCGGCCACAATATTGGCCGCTCCGAAGGCTTGGCGCTCGCGAGCTTGGCGATGTTCGCCGCTGGCGCCTTTTCATCCGATCACGCGAGCCCGCTGCAGGCCAACGCCGAAGGCCTGACGAATCTTTCCACTAAGGTTCTCGCAGACGGCTTTCAGGTGTCGGAGACCAATCCACTCGTCGGCGTCGAAGGCCGTGCCGATCTGCTGCGCCGGCTAGGCGCCCTGATCGCCGGCAAGCCCGAAATTTTTGGCCGCAGCAGCGCGCCGCGCCCCGGAGGTCTCTTCGATCATTTTGCTGCACTTGTGGTCGCGGGCGATATTTCAGCTCGCGTAATTCTTTCTGAACTCCTTCGCCATTTAGGCCCGATTTGGCCGTCAAGGCTCACGCTCGGCGGCGTGCCGCTCGGCGATTGCTGGCGCCATCCGTCACTGACAAGTGCGGATGCGACAAACGGCCTCGTGCCGCTCCACAAGCTGTCGCAATGGCTCGCTTATTCCCTCATCGAGCCGTTGCAATGGGCCGGCATTTCGGTGTCCGACATCGACGGTTTGACCGGACTGTCCGAATATCGCAACGGCGGCCTTTTCCTCGATACCGGCGTGCTGCAATTGCGCGATCCCGGCGACGCTACCCGCCGGCACGACGTCGCATCTACACTCGTGATCGAATGGCGCGCTTTGACGGTTGCCCTTCTCGACCGACTTGCAGATGAAATGCGACGCCGCCTGGCTATGGACGCAAAGACCCTTCCGCTGGCGAAAGTTCTGGAGGGCGGCACCTGGGCGGCCGGAAGGGTCATCGCCCGTCAATTGCGGAGCGACGGCTCACCGCCGCTCAAAGTCGTCAGCGACGGCACGGTATTCTGAGAAACATCCGGGAGAGAGTCATGGATGGCGTCACTATCGTCAAACATCCTTTGATCCAGCACAAGCTGACGCTGATCCGCGACAAGGACCTCTCGACCAAATCGTTCCGGCAACTCCTCAAAGAGATCGGGATGCTGTTGTGCTACGAGGTCACCCGGGACCTTCCGCTGATGGATGTCGCCATCGAGACGCCCTTGGCGCGGATGATGTCGCCGAAGATCGCCGGCAAGAAGCTCGTCTTCGCGCCGATCCTACGCGCCGGCGTTACTTTTGCCGACGGGATGCTCGATCTGGTTCCGGCCGCGCGCGTCGCGCATATCGGCCTCTACCGCGAACCGGAATCCTTTGTCGCCGTCGAGTATTACTTCAAGGCGCCGTCGGACCTTGCCGAGCGGCTGGTGATCGTCGTCGCGCCAGTCATTGCGACCGGCAACACCGCCGCGGCTGCGGTGCTGCGGCTTAAGGAACGCGGCGCCAAGGACATCCGCTTCGTGTGCCTGCTGGCATCACCGGAAGGCGTGGAACGATTGCGGGGCCTGCATCCCGACGTGTCGATATGGACGGCCGCTGTCGACGAGGGCCTCAACGACGAAGGCTTCATCCTTCCCGGCCTCGGCGACGCCGGCGACCGCGCTTACGGCACGAAATAGGGAATTTCGGCAAGCTCCCGATCTTGGTAATGTGAGGTCGCGGCGCAATGGGAGTTGCACATGCAGTCCATGGACAATCTCGCTTCCCTCGTGCAACCGGCTCGTGTTCATCGTTCCGTTTATTCGGACCCGGCCATCTTCGAGCTTGAGCTGCAGCGTATATTCGGCACTGCCTGGATCTATGTCGGCCACGAAAGCCAAGTGAAAAATCCGGGCGACTATTTCGCAACCTTCATCGGCCGCAAGCCGGTCGTGCTGGTGCGCGATGCCGGCGGCGAAATTCGCGTCATCCACAATCAATGCGCCCACCGGGGTTCGCTCGTTATCGCCAACGACAAGGGCAATGCCGACGAATTTCAATGCTGCTATCACGGCTGGACGTACCATCTCGACGGACGGATCAAAGCGGTGCCGTTGCAGCACGGCTATCCGCGCGACTTCGACCCAGCCAATCCCAAGACCGCGATGACGCAGGTGCCGCGCGTGAAAAGCTATCGCGGCTTTGTTTTTGCGAGCGAAGCCGCCGATGGGCCGAGCCTCGAAGAATTCCTCGACCATATGACGACGTCGTTCGACGACATGATCGATCGCGCGCCGGGCGGCGAGATCGAGATTGCCGGCGGCGTGTTCAAACACGCTTATGACGGCAACTGGAAAATCTATCTGGAAAATCTCTGCGACGCCGCGCATCCGATATTCACCCATCGCTCGTCGATCGAGGCGGCGCAGCGGCAATCGGACGAGGTCTATTCCGACGGCTCGGGTGAGATCGCCATTCGCCAGATGCGCCAGAACGGCGCGCCTTATAGTTTCTGGGAAACCCAGGTCGGCATCTGGACCTATCCCAACGGCCATTCTTATCTGGGCGATTATCACGATGATTCCAAGCTCGTGGCCGCGCTGAAGGATCCGGTGTTCCGCGAATACATCGCCGCGCTGGAAAAGAGCAAAGGCAAGGACGAGACGCGGCGCATTCTCGAAGTGCGGCGCTGGAACAGCAATATCTATCCTAACCTTTCATTCATGAGTCAGTTTCAGCAGCTTCGCGTCGTGCATCCGATCTCGGTCAATCGCACGATCGTGTCTACTTATAACTTCCGGCTCAAGGGCGCGCCGGAACAGATGTTCCGCAACACGATCAGCTTCGCCAATATCGTCAACGGCACCGGCTCGCTGGTGCTCACCGACGATCTCGAAATCTACAACCGCATCCGCATGGGCCTCTCCAGTGAGGGCGCGGAATGGATCGAGATCGGCCGCGGATTGCAGAGCGATCTGGCGGATGCTCATGGCGGCCGGCGCGGGCAAAATTCAACGAGCGAAGTCTATATCCGCAATATGCTGCAGGCGTGGCTCGGCTATATGACCAACGGCCACGCCGAGATGCGCGCGGCTTCGTGACCGAAACCCGTATCCCAAGCGACACAGATTCAACGGCAAATGGCTAAAACGAGAAAACGCCGGCGCAAACCTGCGGCAGCGCCGCGACGGCAGATTGCCGGCTCGGCCCGCCTCGCGCGGCTTCCGCCGCGTCAGGCGCTCGACCTTCGCCGTTGCGAGCTTTTTCTGTTGCGCGAAGCGCGGCTACTCGACGACGGCAAGTTCGATGATTGGCTTGAGCTGTTCGCACCCGAGGCGTGGTATTGGGTGCCGAGCGAGCCGGACCAGGCCGACCGTTTCGAAACCGTTTCGCTGATCAACGACGACCGGCGCCTCCTCGAAACCCGCGTGCGCCGCCTCGCAAGCCCGCGCATGTATTCGCAGGAGCCGCGTTCGCGCACGAGCCGCATTGTCGCAAACGTCACGATCGAAGAAGCCACTGCGAGTGCCTGCACCGTGCGATCCAAATTCCTAATGATCGAATACCGGCGCGAGCAGCAGCGTGTTTTCGCCGGCACCTCGCTGCACGGCCTGGTCCGCGCCGGCACCGGCATCATGATCGCCTGGAAGCGCGTCGATCTCGTCAATTGCGACGCGCCGCTCGACGGCATCACCATCCCATTTTGACGCTATCGCTTTTATTTGCGCATGATCTTATCCGGAAACCGGTCTCCACCCGGGATCACGTCTGGGGCAGGCTTTTTCGGGATCATGCGCTAAGTACCGGTGGGGCGGTGCAACGCCGTGCGCGTGCGTTGCTGCACCAGCCACCCGGAGCGGCCGGCAATGCCGAGCGCAACAGCACGCAAGACCGGCGGCCAGGTCGTCGGCAGTCCGAGAAAATACGAGATGCGCTGCGTATGTTCGGTAAGCGGGCGCTCGTTGCGTTCCCATAGCGCGAGCGCCGACCCGATCTCCTCCTCGCGGCCGAGATAAACGGCAAGCGACAGCGCATTCATCATCGCGCAACCGCCGCCCTGCCCGATATTCGGCGGCAGGGCATGCGCGGCATCGCCGATCAGCACCACCCGCCCGGCCGACCAGCGCTTGAGTTTGATCAGTTCGAACCGATCGTAACGGCCCTGGTCGCCGATGCGGTCGATCAGGGCTTCGAGATGCGGGAAGGCGCTTTTCCATTCGTCCTTGCGCACCGGCACCGCCTTGGCGATCTCGTCAGAATCGAGCATGGTGAGCGCGATATAGATGTCGGTCTCGCTGCACGGCGTGTAGAGCAGGCGCCGTGTGCCCGACCAATATTCGATGGTCTTGGCGCCATCGCTCGCCGCCCGCTCCGCCGCGGTCTTGTCCATCAACAGGCGGGTAGAGCCGTCGACCAGATATTTGCGCTTCGCCAATAGCCCGAGCGAATCCCGCAACAGCGAATTACTGCCGTCAGCGCCGACAATAAGATCCGCTTTCAGCCTCTGCCCATCGGCCAGGGTCAGTTCACCGTCAGGCGTTGCGCTCGCGGCAGCCGAACGGGTGACGATCTCGACGCGGGCGCGGCGGGCCGCGTCGGCGAGTGCGTTGATGACGTTCTGCCGCACGATGCTGAAGACGCGGCTGCCGGCCCAGCGATGCACCGAGATCAGCCGGTCGTTCCCGTCGCGGACCTCGCGCGTGTGCGCGAACGGCGCGCCCTTTACGGCTGCGTCATAGGCGCCGACCGCTTCGAGCACACGCAGGCCGTTCTCGTAGATGTAGATGCCGGCGCCGGTCGTGCGCAACCGGTCGGCGCGCTCGTGCACGCGGACGCTCCAACCGCGTTGCGCCAGCGCGCAGGCCGCGGTGAGGCCGGCAAATCCGGCACCGACGATCTCGGCATGGCGTTTACTCATTCCTTGGTCACACTAACTTTGGTCACACCAAATCCGTAGCGCTCGCGCGCCGGGGCGGCCCAAAAGGGGTAGCACTTTCATACTCCGCGCGTATGATGAGCGCGAACCGGAATAATCCAGTGGAGGCTTTTTATGGCCCGCCTGCGCCACTTCGCCGTCTGCGTGAACGACCTCGACAAGGCCGCGAAGTTCTACGAGACCGTCTTCGACCTCAAGCGCATCGACCGTGAGGATTTGGATATCGGCTCGGCGATCTATATGAGCGACGGCGTGATCAATCTTGCCTTGCTCAATTTCACCGGCAAGGCCGGCAGCGAGGCCTCCGACCTCAAGAATCCGAACGGCTTCGTCGGCGCCCACCATTTCGGCTTTCAGGTCGATGACGTGGCCGAGACGCAGAAGCGCATCGAGGAAAATGGCGGCAAATTCTTCTTCGACCTCGGCGACGAGCGGCACGGCAATTTCGAGCGCAAATTCAAGGATCCGGACGGCGTCATTTTCGACATTTCCAAGGCCGGCTGGCAAGGCACCGACAGCTACAAGAAGTAAGAGAAGAGCCGCGCTCGCGTCTCGCCGTGACGATATCTACCGGCGCGTCTACTGCACGAACTGGTTAGTGTAGAGATCGTCGACCGGCGATTTCTTCTCGATGATTCCCTTGGCGAGATAGAAGTCCTGCAGCTTGGCGAGCCGGTCGGGATCGATCGCGCCGAGAACCTTCTGGCCCGGATAAACCAGCTTGTCGTAATAGTCGAACGCCTCTTTGACCTGGCCTTCCTTGCCGGTCCATTCCGGCACGAATTTGACGAAATCCGTCGCCGCCGCGGCCGGATCGGCCATGATGTCCTTCATGCCGTGCAGCGCCGCCTTGACGAAGGCGCGGACCATGTCGGGCTTATCCTTGATGATCTGATCGGACGCGGCGATCGCTTGCGCCATGTGGGGGAAGAACTCGTCGGTCGGCAGCACCTTGATGGCGACGCCAGCGGCTTCGACCGGAGGAATCCAATCCGGCACGGCGGCCATGCCGACGGATTTTCCGGTGGCGACCATTTGCCAGACGCCGACCGGTCCCGCGGCCTGAATATCGACGTCGTCCTTGGTGAGCCCCGCGCTCGCCAGCAGTCCAAGCAGCGCATAGAAGGTCGTGTCCTGGTAGGACATGACGGTAATAGTCTTGCCCTTCAGATCGGCCGGCTTGCTGATGCCCGAATCCGCGCGCACCACGAGTTGCATAAACCCCTTGCCGCCGAACACGGCGACCATTTTCACCGGAACGCCGTTTTGCCGCACGATAATCGGCGCGTCCGCCACGATGCCGCCGATCGGCACATTGCCGGCGCCGACCTGCTTGGCGACGTCGACGCCGCCGCGCCCTACCGCGAAGCTCACGTCGAGGCCGGCCTGCGAGAAATAGCCCTTGCCCTTGGCTAGCTGGATCGGCCCGAAAGCCGGCAACAGCGGCGGGGCCGGGAAAAGATAGGTGATCTTTTCATCCGCCCGCGCCGGCGTCGCCGCGGTCAAGCC
The DNA here is from genome assembly GCA_035642635.1 of Xanthobacteraceae bacterium. Lineage (GTDB taxonomy): Bacteria > Pseudomonadota > Alphaproteobacteria > Rhizobiales > Xanthobacteraceae > BOG-931. The sequence continues at coordinate 5,178 of DASQRX010000005.1, read as the reverse complement.
CGCAGCACACAAGAGCCCAATGCCCAGGGCCATGCCGGCATTGGTGAATTGCGCCCGGCTGGAAAACAATTTGCGCACGAACATCATCTTGATCCCCTCGTGGGAAGCTGCGGAGGTGTTTGCCGCAGCATCCTCTAGACTATCGGCGATCCCGGCAATTGGCACTATACTTGAATACCTGACATATCTGGGCGGAGATAAGCGTGCAATCGGCCCAACGGAAAGTGGTCGATCCGCTCATGGCTAAGCCCACTGCCCCTATTGCAGACCGTGTCGTACGCCTCGAATACCGCAACGTGACGATGCGGTTTGCAACGGAAGGCCGCGGCGCGCTCACTGCCATCCGCGACGTCGGTTTTGCCGTTCGCGACGGCGAGGTCGTCTCGCTCATCGGGCCGAGCGGCTGCGGCAAAAGCACGCTTCTCAATATCGGCTCCGGCTTGACCGCGCCGAGCGAAGGCGCGGCCTTTGTCGACGGCGAACGGGTGCAGGGACCGAACGCCCACGTCGCTTTCATGCTGCAGAAGGACTTGTTGCTGCCGTGGCGGACGATCGTCGAGAACGTCATGTTCGGCGTCGAAATCCAGGGCGTGCCGCTCGCCGAGCGCCAGCGGCGCGCCGAAAACCTGTTGGCGAGTTTCAACCTCGCGGACTTTTCCGGTCACTACCCCCATCACCTGTCGGGCGGTATGCGTCAGCGCGTCGCCTTGGCGCGCACACTTGCGGTCGAGCCGCACGTCTTGCTGCTCGACGAGCCGTTCTCGGCGGTCGATGCGCAGACCCGGATGGTGTTGCAGCGTGATCTGGCGCGGACGCTCAAGCAATCGGGAAAAACCGCGCTCCTCATCACCCATGATCTGTCGGAAGCGGTGACGATGTCCGACCGCGTTTTGGTCATGAGCCAGCGGCCCGGCACCATTATCGACGAAATCACCATCGACCTGCCGCGGCGCGACGATCCGATCGCCCGGCGTCGTGAGCCCAAGGTGAACGACTATGTGGCGAGGCTGATGGATCGTCTCGATATCAGCCACGCCGGCCTCGATCAGCAACCGGCGGGAGACGCGGCATGAGTACCGCACGCGCCTCCGCGATGCGCAAAGGAACGCTCGCCAGCGTCGCCTTGCTTGTGGTTTTTCTCGCCGCCTGGCAATGGGGACCCGATCTCCTCGGCGTTCCGACTTTCATCGTGCCGCCCTTGTCGATGGTCGCCCACGAATTTGTCCACGCGTGGCGATTCGACCATCTGATGTTCCACACCGGCGTGACTGTCGGTGAGGTCTTGGCCGGTTTCATCCTCGGCAGTCTTCTTGGCGCCTTCATCGGTTATCTGCTCGGCATGTCGCCGACAGCGGAATTCGCGCTGTCGCCATACATTCTCGCCCTGCAGATCGCGCCCAAGGTCGCCTTCGCGCCGCTGTTTATTCTGTGGATGGGTTTTACGGTCTACCCGAAAATCCTGGTCGCGATCCTGATCGTGTTTTTTCCGGTCATGATCAACGTAATGACCGCGGTGCAGAGCGTCGATCCCGACTTGGTCAATCTGGCGCGCTCGTTCAAAGCGACGCGGGCGCAGATTTTCTGGAAGATCGAGTTTCCGACCTCGATGCCGCCGATGTTCGCCGGGCTCCGCATCGGCGCGACGCTGGCGGTGGTCGGCGTCGTGGTCGGCGAGCTCGTCGGCGGCAATCAGGGGCTAGGCTATTTGCTCTCGTTCGGCGAAGGCCAGGCCGACACCCCGATGGTGTTCGTCTCGATCGTCATGCTCACGCTGGTCGGCGCCATCGCCTATCTCGGCGTGATCATCGCCGAGCGGCGCGTGCTGCACTATCTGCCGGCGCGATCGGCGGGCCAGCGCACTTAGTGCGTATCGTTTTAGTGGGTATCTTTTTAGTGCGTATCTTTCGGAAAATGCTCGGCGTGCCAGTCGGCCTCGAGGTTCGGATTGATCTTGCCGTCGATGACGAATACGCCCGGCGCGCCTTCCGCGATCCAGGCTTTGACCGGCTCAAGATCGGGGAGCGTCCGCACCGTCGCGCCGCGCGTGCCATAGCCGCGGGCGATAGCGGCAAAATCGGTGTCGGGAAAGCGCACGATGTCGGTCGAAAAGCCCTGACGGCCGAAGTAGTGTACCTCGGCCGCATATGAACTGTCGTTGTAAACGAGGACGCAGAGGCGAAGCTTCAGCCGGATCGCGGTCTCGAAATCCGCCATCGACATCATGAAGCCACCATCGCCGGCGCCGAGCACCGCAAGCTTTCCGGGATTGGCGATGGCAAGCCCGATGGCCGACGGCAGGCCCAAGCCGACCGACTGGAAGGAATGGCTCAGGCACGACGCGCGGGCGTTGGGTACGCGCAGATAACGCGGAACCCAGCCGCAGAAATGTCCGGAATCCGAAGCCACAACGCGATCGGCCGGAAGCAGCGCATCAACCGCTTTGCTTAAAGTGCGCGGATCAATGAATTGCGCGTTCGATTCATCCGGATGCGGGAAATGATGATTGTCTCCGGCGCGGATCCGCGCGCGCATCGCGTCACTGCGGCGGCCGGGCCGTGGCGCCGTCACGCCGCGGCGATCGAGTTCCGCCAGCAGCGCCTCCGCCGTCGTTCGCGCGTCGCCCTGCACCGCATACTGAACCGCCTGCTGGTAGCCAAGCTTCGTTGCCTCGATATCGACTTGCGCGACGACGGCGCCGGGGGCGATCAGCTTGCCCTTTTTCGTCGTCCATTGCGTGAAGCTCGCGCCGAAGCCGAGGATGAAATCGCTTTCCGCAATCAGCTCGTCGGCGGCCGGCGATGAAAAACCGCCGCTGATGCCGACCGACCACGGGCTCTGCACGAACAAGCCGTGGCCGCACACCGACGTCGCAAGGAGCGCACCGGTACGATCGGCGAGCGCGATCAGCGCCGACTCGGCATCCGAAATGACGGCGCCGCGGCCGCCGAGGATGAGCGGACGCCTGGCGTGCGCGAACGCCTCGGCGAGGTCGTTGATCGCCTGCGGGTCAGGATGCAGGCGGCCGGGCGCGGGCGGCAATTCGAGCGGCGGAAGATTGGTGGCGAGAAGCGCATTCTGGACATCGAGCGGCATGCTGAGCACGACGGTCTGGCGGTCGCGCAAGGCGCGCGTGACGGCGCGTTGGGCATCTTCACGCGCCGATTTTACGGTATGCAGCCGTTCTGAAACCGCCCCGACGGCGCGCACCATTTCGGCCTGCTCGATATAGAAATTATTCTTCACCGCGCCGGTCGGCACATCACCGGCCAGCACGACGAGCGGCGTCCGGCTCTTTGCCGCCTCGCCGATCCCCGTCAGCGCATTGGTCAGCCCCGGACCGGAATGCACGCTGACCAAGGTCAATTCGCCGGTCGCCTTGGCATAGGCGTCGGCCATGCTCGCCGCGTTGCATTCGTGGCGGGCGGAGATCAGTTCGACGCCGTTTTCGACCAGCGCATGCGACACCTTGAAATTGGCGGTGCCGAGAAGACCGAAACAGCGCCGCGCGCCGTAGCCGGCAAGGTCGCGCGCAATGACCGCAGCGACCGTGGAATTGTCACTCATCGGTTTTGATTTTCCCCGCCCGTCGAACCCAAAAACATAAGCATTACAAAGCCATGATGGCACAGCGCTCGGCCGCGCGGAAGGGGCGGCGGTACCTTGTGCAAAAGCTTCAAGCCTAAATGTTTAAGCTTGAAATAAATTCAAGACGGTGCCATCATTGCGCAGCTCTCGATCTGGACGGCGGTACATGAAAATTGCTTGTCTCGGCGGCGGCCCGGCGGGCCTTTATTTCGCGATCAGCATGAAGCTGCGCGATGCCGGCCACGACATCACGGTATTCGAGCGCAACCGGCCCGACGATACGTTCGGCTGGGGCGTCGTGTTCTCCGAAGAGACGTTCGACAATATCACTGCCAACGATCCGGTCAGCGCCGCGACGATCCGCGCCCATTTCGCCTATTGGGATGACATTGCGGTGCACTATCGCGGACAGCGGATCGTATCGGGCGGCCACGGCTTTTCCGGCATCGGGCGAATGAAGCTCCTCATGCTGCTGCAAGAACGGGCGCGGCAGCTCGGCGTCGCGCTGCGCTTTCAGACCGAGGTCGCCGATGCGGGCGAACTCGCCGACCATTACGATGTGGTCGTCGCCGCGGACGGGCTGAATTCGAAGACGCGCGCCCAATTCGCGCAATATTTCAAGCCCGCCATCGACACCCGCAGGAACAAATTCGTCTGGCTCGGCACCAAGCAAAAATTCGACGACGCCTTTACCTTCATCTTTGAGGAAACCGAGCACGGCTGGATCTGGGCGCACGCCTACCAGTTCGATGCCGAGACCGCGACATTCATTATCGAATGCACGGAAGCGACCTGGCAGAGCTTCGGCTTCGGTGCGATGAGCCAAGACGACAACTGCCGGGCTTGCGAACGCATCTTTGCCAAATATCTCGGCGGCCATCGTTTGATGTCCAATGCCTCGCACATCCGCGGCTCGGCGTGGCTGAGTTTTCCGCGCGTCCTCTGCGGGAAGTGGTCGCATCGCAATATCGTGCTGATGGGGGATGCCGCGGCCACCGCGCATTTCTCCATCGGCTCCGGCACCAAGCTCGCCATGGAGAGCGCGGTGGCCATGGCGAATTATCTTCACAGCGAACCGAACATGGCGGCGGCTTTCGCCAAATACGAGGATGCCCGCCGCACCGAGGTGCTGCGCCTGCAGTCGGCGGCGCGCAATTCGCTGGAATGGTTCGAGGACGTCGAGCGCTATCTGCACCTCGACCCGGTGCAGTTCAACTATTCGCTGCTGACGCGTTCGCAGCGCATCAGCCACGAGAATTTGCGGCTGCGGGACAAGACCTGGCTCGAAGGCGCGGAAGCCTGGTTCCAAAGGCTTGCCGGCGCCAGCGACAATACGGTGCGGCGGCCGATGTTCGCGCCGTTCGCGCTGCGCGACATGAAGCTGAAGAACCGCGTCGTCGTTTCGCCGATGGCGCAATACAAGGCGGTCGACGGTTGCCCGACCGACTGGCATCTGGTGCATTACGGCGAACGCGCCAAGGGCGGCGCCGGTCTCGTCTGCATCGAAATGACCTGCGTCAGTCCGGAGGGCCGCATTACGCCTGGCTGCACCGGCCTCTATGCGCCGGCGCACGAAGCCGCATGGAAGCGCAT
>DASQRX010000004.1:0-11737 GCA_035642635.1 Xanthobacteraceae bacterium | reverse complement strand
GACCACAAAGTGACCAAGCGCCGCAAGCTTGCTGCGCGCCTGCACCAATCGCATCACTTCCGCAGGCCGCGGTTTCACGCCGCCGCGCCGGTGATCAATCAAACATCGGGCTACTTGCAGCCCAATGCATTTGCCCAGCCGAACGGCTTTGCGCAACCGGGCGGCTTGGCTCAGCCGGGTTACCAATACACGCCGGCAGCGATCAAGCCGAAGTCGGTGAAAATCCGCCATTCCGCGAGCCAGTGAGCTCGGTCCGGGCAGTTCTGGATCGGGGCAGTTCTGGATCGGGGCAGCTCTTGATCGGGGATTGACGGACGGCGCGCCGGGAGGCTCAAGTCGCGCGTGATCCCGCTTTCAGTCCTCGATTTGTCGCCTGTCACCACCGCCACGCCGGGCTCCGTGGCCTTGCGCAATTCGCTCGATCTGGCGCGGCTCGCCGACCGGCTCGGCTACAAACGCTACTGGGTGGCGGAACATCACAATCTAGCGAATGTCGGCAGTTCCGCGCCCGAAATCATGATCGGGCAAATCGCGGCGGTGACGTCGCACATGCGCGTCGGGTCAGGCGGCGTGATGCTGCCGAACCATGCACCCTTGATGGTGGCCGAGCGTTTCAAGGTTCTTGAAGCGCTATTTCCCGGCCGCATCGATCTCGGCCTCGGCCGCGCGCCGGGAACCGATCAGATCACATCCTATGCGCTGCGCGCCCGGCAGGATCAGCGGCAAGGCGACGACTTTCTCGAACGCTTCCAGGAATTGCTGCTGCTCGAGCGCGGTGGTTATCCGGAAGGCCATCCGTTCCGCAAGGTGCGCGCGGTGCCGTCGGATGTCGCGCTGCCGCCGATCTGGCTGCTCGGCTCGAGCGGCTACAGCGCCGAGCTCGCTGCCTCGCTCGGGCTGGGCTTCGCCTTCGCGCATCACTTCGCCGATTACGACGCGGCAAGCGCGATGCTGAGCTATCGCGATCATTTCAAGCCGTCGGTGCTGTCCGCGCCTTATGCGATATTGGGCACCGCGGTGATCGCCGCCGACACCGACGCCGCAGCCGAACGCATCGCCGCGAGCGCCGACCTGCATTACGCCCGCCGTGCCCATGGCGAATATCTGCCGCTCGCCTCGCCCGAAGAAGCCGCCGCCTATCCGTACACGTCGATCGACCGCGAACGCATCGGCCGCCAGCGCACCCGCCTTGTGGTCGGCGGCATCGATCGGGTGAAGGAGCGGCTCTCCGCCCTGATCGAGGCGACGCGCGCGGACGAGCTCATGATCACGACGATGGTTTACGATCATCAGGCGCGCCGGCACTCCTACGAGCTTTTGGCCCGGGCCTTTGCGCTGACGCCCTCCGGAGCATGATCCCGAAAAGTGGGAACCGGTTTTCGGAAGAGATCATGCTCCAGCCAAAAATCCAGGCCTTGATCCGATTCAATTGAATTGGATCAAGGCCGGGCGAGCCCCGGGCGGCCGACACGTCGAAAAGCGCCCGCCCGTAACCAATCTGTCACAAAATGTGGACGGCGCGGGTGTCATGGCCGTACTGGTGTCATGACCGTGTCTTTCACGCCTCATTAACGTAAAAACTCCTTCAACCATTCAGCGGTATGTAGAAAGCACTGATTTCGTCTAGTAGAGTCGGAATTGCGGGTCTAAGGCGCGGGTTTCCTGTGGTTTTCCGGCGATTTGTTGGGAACTGAGTTGAGCATCATGCGTAGACAACACCACGGCGCATCGTCATCGCTCCGGCAAGCCAGGCAGACGCTGCTCGGCAGCGCCTCGGCTCTCGGTATCATAATGACATTGGCTCTCCTGCTCGGCGTTTCGCCGGCAGCGGCCAGAACCAAGATCAAGGCGCTTCATAGGGAAGTCGACCGCGCGACGAACGAGCCGTTCGGCAATGCGCCGAAGGGCCCAATACAGATCTTCGTTTCCATCAATCAGCAGAAGCTGCACGTCTATAGCGACGGCGTCCATGTCGCCGATACGTCGGTTGCCACCGGCGTGCCCAGGCTGCCGACGCCGACCGGCGTGTTCAGCGTCATTCAAAAGCAGGTCTTTCACCGCTCGAATCTCTATAGCGACGCGCCGATGCCGTTCATGCAGCGCATCACCTGGTCCGGCGTCGCGATGCACGAGGGCGAAAATATCGGTCATCCGGCGTCGCATGGCTGCATCCGCATGCCCGGCGAATTCGCCGCCCGCCTGTACAAATTCACCCATATCGGCGTGCGCGTGTTCGTCGCGCGCACCGAACTCAAGCCTGAGGATTTCGCCGACCCGCAGCTGTTCGTGCACAAAGACATGCAGGCCGCGGTTGCGCCACCGGCTTCGGGCGCGGTGATGACGGCGCAAACCGTCGACAGCAGCGAAGCCAACGACGCCGGGTCTGGCGATATTGCGATCGCGGCGAAGCCAGCCGACCTCGGCTTGCGCGGAACCAAGGCCAATGTAACGGCGAGTTTCGTTTTGGCGGCGGACGACACGACAAAGCCCGACGCAGCGAAAGCCGATGCGCCGAAAGTTGATGCGCCCAATGTTGATGCGCAAAAAGTCGATGCGCCAGCCGCGGCCGATCCAAAAGCCGAAGTGCGGGCGGTGACCGGCAGCACCCCTGCGGTCACGCCCGTTATCGCCGCGCCGGAGAGCCCGGCCGCACCGCTCGCCAAGCCGGCCGACGCCGCCAAGGCTGTGCCGATCAAAAAATCGCCGATCGCGATTTTCGTCAGCCGCAGGGAAAAGAAGATTTTCGTGCGGCAGGATTTCGAGCCGGTGTTCGAGGAAGCGATCACCATAGAGCATCCGGAACAGCCGCTCGGCACCCATGTCTTCACCGCGATGGAATATCTCGCCGACAACACGACGTTCCGCTGGAACGTGGTGTCGATGCCGGGCGAGCCGCCGAAAGTGGCGAAGACTTTGCGCATTGCTGCCGACGAAGACAGCTATGATCGCCGTTACGATCGTCACGGCAGGCGCCGGCACGACAATGGCGGTCAGCCGGCCGTCGAATTGCAGCCGCCGGAGACGCCGCAACAGGCGCTCGCCCGCATCGACCTGCCGCAGGACGCCATCGACTTCATTTCGCAACGGATGGTTCCGGGCTCTTCCCTGATCTTGTCCGATCAGGGGCTGGGCGACGAAACCGGCGAAGGCACCGACTTTATCGTCGTCATGCGCTAAAACCTGCCGGCGATCGCCGCCAGATCGGGCTACGTTGCGGCCCACCCACCCAGTTCATTTCGGCCATTCAATAGACATTCGCGGCGTTGTATGTTGGGCGGGCGACCTCGATTGTCCGGCCGCTCATCGTCGCTACCAAATTCATCGCAGTCACAGGAGGACCGCCTTGGGTAAACACTTTGCATTGACATCGTCCGACAGTTTCAAATTCGGAGCCTATCGGGCCGACCCGGCCGGCAAGGCCAAGGGCGGCATCGTCCTCATTCAGGAAATTTTCGGCGTCAATCATCACATCCGCGCGGTGTGCGATCGTCTCGCCGGCGAAGGCTATGCGGCGCTGGCGCCCGCGGTCTTCGATCGTCAGCAGCCGAATTTCGAGTGCGGCTATACGCCCGACGAGATCGCCAATGCGCGCAAATTCGTCGCCAATCCGGATTGGGGCGCGATGCTGCGCGACGTGCAGGCCTCGATCGACGAAATGAAAAAGACCGGCCCGACCGCCATCATGGGCTTCTGCATGGGCGGCACCATTTCGTTTCTCGCCGCCTGCAAGCTCTCGGGCCTCAGTGCCGCGGTTTGCTATTACGGCGGCCAGATCGCCAAGAATGCCGACGAGAAGCCGAAAATACCGGTGCAGATGCATTTCGGCGAAAAGGACGCTTCGATCCCGATGAGCGACGTCGAGGCGATCAAGGCCAAGCGCGGCGGCGATTGCGAGATCTACGTCTATCCCGACGCGCAGCACGGCTTTCATTGCGACGAGCGCGGCAGCTATAACGAATCCGCCGCAAAGCTCGCCTGGCAGCGCTCGATGGCGTTCCTGGCAAAAAACGTGAAGTGATCAGGAGATCAGCAGATCAGGGATCAGAAAACTGATTCCTGATTCCTGATACCTGACTCCCTGGTCCCTGTTAAAACCAGCGTTCCTGAATCTGCACGGTGTCGCCGGGGCAGATCGGATAAGTGATCGGCACTTCAAAGCGCAGCGCTTGGCCGCCGGAATTGCGGCTGATGATGACGGTTTTGCGGTAGCCGCGCGGTCCGAATCCGCCGGCGATCGCGACCGCCGTCTCCACCGTCATGTTGGCGACGTAGGGATATTGGCCGGGCTGCGCGACTTCACCGAGAATGAAGAACGGCCGGTAGGCCTCGACCTCGACCGCGACATGCGGCTCGCGAATGAATCCTTGGCGCAATTGATCGGCGATCCGGGCCGACAATTGATCGCTGGTGAGCCCGCGCGCCGCGACCGAGCCGATCAGCGGCATGTCGATATGGCCGGAGGCGTCGACCACATAGGAATTGGTCAGCCCATCCTGGCCGAAGACGACGACGCGCGCAGCCGGTCGCCGGAATCGAGCGTGTAGCCGCCCTGCTGGAACGGCGCCGCATAGGCGGGCGCCGGGCCGATCACGGCCGCGGGTGCCGCAATCGGCGCGACCATGGCCGCGGGCGCCGGCCGGAATATCGCGGGCGCAGGCGCTGCGTCATAGACCGGCGCGGACGCGACCAGCCCCCGGTAAGCCGGGGTCGCCGCGTAGGCCGGGGGCGCGGCGGTCGCGCCGTCGACAACATTGTCGATGCCTTGCGGGGCGGGCACTGGCGTTCGCATAGCGGCATACTGGACGCGCTGCGCGCATCCGGCCGCCGCGAACGCCACGGCGAATATCAGCAAAAGAGAGCGGGTGACCCGCATACGCGTAATCCGATCCCGTAACCCAAAGCCCGGAGCCGATTAACGCCAGTTAAGGTTAATAATCCCTCACCGGCCGAAACCGCCCGGAGCGGCGCAGCCCAAGGCTTATTTCGGACAAGGCCTATTTCGGACAAGGCCTATTTCGGGCCCCTGGCGCGGCTCTCACTCAGCCAATCGGCGGCGGAGAGAATCAGCATCACGACGGCGAAGACGAGGGGAAAGCCCATCACCCAAATGAGCTTCGAGGTGTCGGGCTCTTTTTCAAGATCGAAATACCAAGCCAGCGCGTCGACTGAGGCAATGCCGACGACCGAGCCAAGGAGCTTCTGCTTCAACGCGCCGAAATCGACTTGGGTCAGGCCCTCGGGCCAGTCCGGATGGTCGGCGGCATCGATCTTGCGGATAAAATTCTCGAAGCTGGAGAAAATGACGATGAGGACGAGATTGGCGGTCAGTGCGAGATCGACCAGGTTGAGGACGCTGGTTACGACATCATGCCAGTTCAAACGCGGGGTTTGAAGAACGAGCTCAATCAAATCGCCAAAGAAGCGGTACATCAGCGCGAACAGGGCCAGCAGCAAGCCGAGAAGGAACGGCGCCAGCAGCCAGCGGCTGAAGAAAATCGACGCCTGAATGTAGCGTCCATCCGGCCATTTCATGAAACCCCCTTCGAATCCCGCGCAAGATTGCCAACAAGATTGCCAATCGGCGCCGCAAACTAGCGCGGCTTTCGCTCTGGCGCACCCCGCCGCGCGCCCTGCTGTGCCCCCGAAGCGACCCCCTAACGGCTTTTCCCGGCCACTTTTGCCGCTTATTGTGCGGTCGCCGCTCGATTCGGCGCGTGTTCGAGCATGATTGCTTCGGAAAGCCGGTAGCAACCAATCCGGATCATGCTGCAAAGCGGAGGTCTGCCGATGTCTCGTATGTTTGCGTTCGCTTGCGCGCTGGGAAGCGTGGTCGCATTAGCGGCCGGCCCGGCGCTGGCGCAACAGCCGCCCGCTCCGACCGCGCCGGTTTCGACGGCGACATTGCCGTACGGACCGCCGGTCACGCTCGATCAGGCGAAGCGCGCCATGGCCGCGGCCGAACTCGAAGCAGTGAAGAATTCCTGGCAGGTCGCCATCACCATTCTGGATAGCGGCGGCAATCTCGTGATGTTCCACAAGATCGACAACACGCAGCTCTCCGCCGCCGAGGCCGCCGAAGGCAAGGCGCGCACCGCGCTCGAATTTAAGCGCCCGAGCAAGGCGCTCGACGACGCCATCGCGGCGGGCGGCGGTGGCATGCGTCTTCTGGCGCTCAAGAACATCACGCCGCTCGAAGGCGGGCTGCCGCTGGTCGCCAATGGCGTGATCGTCGGCGCCATCGGCGTCTCCGGCGCGCTGTCGTCGCAGGACGGGGACGTCGCCAAAGTCGGCGCCGACACGCTGGCCAAGCCTGGGATGTAAGGCCCCAATCCAAGCCGATGTCCGACATCAGCGCCTCCCGTCGCCGGCAGGACGTTTCCGGCCTTGCGTCTTAGCTCTTCTTGCCGAAGCCGCTGGGCGGGGCCTGGCTATGCATATTGGCGAACGGGGCGGGCGGGGCGGCGCCGCCCTTTTTCTTGTTCTTGTCCTGCTTCGGTTTCTTCTTTTCCTTGTTCGAGCGCATCTGGCCCTTGGCCATGGTGTCCTCCTTGGGGTGGTGGCGATGAATCGCCCCGTCAGGATAGTTCATTATCGATGGCTTTGGTTATGCTGAATTTTATCCTTCAGGCGGCTTCCGGCCGGGGCGCGTCGACCGCGCCTCGGAATGAACCTGGCGCCATGCGCGGACGTCTCATATTTTTGAGGGCTTACGCCTGTCCCGGCGAGCGGCGGCGTTAGCTTTTATTTCAGCTGCATCATCATTACTTCGGGAATGCCGCAGAAGCGGAGCAGGGCAATGTCGAGCACAAGAATTCTATTTCGGGCGCTGATGTTCGGTGCTGCTGTGGCTCTCTATTCGGCCGCCGGCATGGCCATCGCCGCCCATGGTGCTGAGAATGGCGCTCAGAACGGCGCCGAAATGCCCAAGCCTGTAGCCGGCAAGACCGTGCATTTCGAGAACGGCTATTGGAGCGGACTGCCGCAGACCGGCCCGAACGGCAAAGTGCGGCAATGCGTCATGGTCGCGGAGCGTCCGCGGACCGGAACGGACGGCAATATCACCACCGATTTCAGCGTGAATATCAGTGCCGGGTCCGGCCTGACGTTTTCCATGATGGACGCCAAACTGCCGCCCGAGCAGATCATGGATGACGAGGCCGAGATCATTCTCGATGGTCATTCATTTCCTGCCGTGGCGTTTACCGTCGGGACCAGCCTGGCTTTCCATCCGGGCGATGCAGCGGGCGTGCTGGCGGCGCTGGCCAAAACCGACATGGTCAGATTGCGTTCGGACGGCGCCGACATCGATTCCGGCCCGATCGCGCTCGATCTGCACAGCGACGCGTATGGCTGGCTCAAACAATGCGGCACGCAATTCAAGATCGCGATCGATCAGCCGACCGACCCGAAAGCAGGCCCGCTGCCAGTGCCGCGTCCGCATTCGCCCGAGATCGGTTCCAATCAGCCGACGCCGGCCGGGCCGCCCGGCATCGAAGACAAGCAGAAAATCAGCGGCTGGGATGCGTCCGAATTGCGCGGCGACGACGGCAGAGTCTTGGTCTGCATGATCCGCCAGCACTACTCGGGGCCTAACGGGCACTTCATCGGCACCTTCCTGATAGCGAGCCGCGTCAGGGGCCTGTCCATCATGCTCAAGGATTCGGCGCTCAGTTTGCCGGGCAGTCAGTCGGTCCCGGCGACACTTTCGATCAACGGCAAACCGTTCACCGGCTTTGAATCGCACGCGCTCGGCAACGACGAGATCGGGGTGTTTCCAGAGCATGGCGCCGCGCTGGCGCAGGCGCTGGGTGACGGCGCCACCGCCAAGTTCGATGCCCTAAAGGTCGAAACACTGGAATTTCCCGTCGTGGCCGGAGTCGTGCCGTGGCTGCGCGCCTGCTCGCGGCGCTGGGGCATCAGTTTTGAGACGGCGGAGAGGGCCACGAGCGGAACCGCTCATGGATTCGCGAACTGATCAGTGCCGGCTCTGTTTAACGACCCCGCGGCTTGAAGCCGCCACGCATGCCGGGGCGGCCCAGCGTCGAACGCGGGCCGGAACTCGTCCCCGGAATACTTTCAACGCCCGGTCCCATCTCATCGAGATTGGGCTTACGCGGAGCGCCCCGTTTGTTGGCTCCGGCGCGATGCGGCGCAACCTCGTGATAGAGCGCGATGCCCATTTCATCGAGCGCGGGTTTGTGGACTTCGCTCGCCGCCCCACCCCGTCCGCCTGCGCGCTGCGCGCTCCGGCGAGACGACCCTCGCCCTGCAGGGGAGGGTAGGAATTTCGCGGTCGGGTCGTCGGTCACCGCCAATTCGGTGGCGCGCAGGCGCTTGAGCTCGTCGCGCAGCCGTGCGGCTTCCTCGAAGTCGAGATCGGCGGCGGCGGCGCGCATGCGGGTTTCGAGGTCACTGATCACCGCCTCGAAATTGTGGCCGATGGTGGCGACGTCTTCGAATTCGCCTTCGCCGGTGCCGGCGGCGATCAGAACGTGGTCGCGTTCATAGACGCTGTTGAGGATGTCGCCGATGCCTTTGCGGATGCTTTCCGGCGTGATGCCGTGCTCGGTGTTGAACGCCTCCTGCTTCTCGCGGCGGCGCGCGGTCTCGGCCATGGCGCGCTCCATCGAGCCGGTGACGGCGTCGGCGTAGAGAATGACGCGGCCGTCGACATTGCGCGCGGCGCGGCCGATGGTTTGAACGAGACTGGTTTCGCTGCGCAAGAATCCTTCCTTGTCGGCGTCCAGAATGGCGACCAGCGCGCATTCCGGAATATCGAGGCCCTCGCGCAATAGATTGATGCCGACCAGCGCGTCGAAGGCGCCAAGGCGGAGGTCGCGAATGATCTCGATGCGCTCGATCGTGTCGATATCCGAATGCAAGTAGCGCACGCGGATGCCCTGCTCGTGCAGGTATTCGGTCAGGTCCTCGGCCATGCGCTTGGTCAGCACGGTGATCAACGAACGATAGCCGGCCTGCGCCACCTGCCGCACTTCGCCGACCAGATCGTCGACCTGGGTGCGCGCCGGCCGCACGTCGACCGGCGGATCGATCAGGCCGGTCGGGCGGATTACCTGTTCGGCGAACACGCCACCGGATTCGTTGAGCTCCCAATGCGACGGCGTCGCCGAGACGCACATCGTCTGCGGCCGCATCGCGTCCCATTCCTCGAAGCGCAGCGGCCGATTGTCCATGCAGGACGGCAGGCGGAAGCCGTATTCGGCGAGCGTCGCCTTGCGGCGGAAGTCGCCGCGATACATGCCGCCGAGCTGCGGCACGGTGACGTGGCTCTCGTCGACAAAGACCAGCGCGTTGTCGGGCACGTATTCGAACAAAGTCGGCGGCGGCTCGCCGGGTTTCCGCCCGGTGAGATAGCGCGAATAATTCTCGATGCCGGCGCAGGCGCCGGTCGCCTCCATCATTTCGAGGTCATAGATGGTGCGCTGTTCGAGCCGCTGCGCTTCGAGGAGGCGGCCCGCGGCATTGAGCTGGCCGAGCCGCTGGCGCAATTCGAGCTTGATGCCGGAGATCGCCTGCAACAGCGTCGGCCGCGGCGTCACATAGTGCGAATTGGCGTAGATTTTGACGAATTCGAGCTCGTCGGTTTTCTGCCCGGTGAGCGGATCGAATTCGTGGATCGATTCCACCTCGTCGCCGAATAGCGACACCCGCCAGGCGCGGTCTTCCAAATGCGCCGGGAAAATCTCGATGACGTCGCCGCGCACCCGGAACGTGCCGCGATAAAAATCGCCGCCGGAGCGCTTGTATTGCAGCGCCACCAGATCGGACAGCAACTGGCGCTGATTGAGCTTTTCGCCATGCTTGATGGTGAAGGTCATCGCCGAATAGGTCTCGACCGAGCCGATACCGTAGATGCACGACACCGAGGCGACGATGATCACGTCGTCGCGTTCGAGCAGCGCGCGCGTCGCCGAGTGGCGCATGCGGTCGATCTGCTCGTTGATCGAGGAATCCTTCTCGATATAGGTGTCGGTGCGCGGGATATAGGCTTCCGGCTGGTAATAGTCGTAATAGCTGACGAAATATTCGACGGCGTTGTCGGGAAAGAAATTCCTGAACTCGCCGTAGAGCTGCGCCGCCAGCGTCTTGTTGGGCGCGAGGATGAGGGCAGGGCGCTGCGTCGCCTCGATCACCTTGGCCATGGTGAAGGTCTTGCCGGAGCCGGTGACGCCGAGCAGCACCTGGGTGCGGTCATTCCTTCGCACGCCTTCGACCAGGTCCTTGATGGCGTCCGGCTGGTCGCCTTTCGGATCAAATTCGGAGGTGATGACGAGCTTCCTGCCACCTTCGGATTTTTCCGGCCGCGGCGGCCGGTGCGGCATCCAGATCTTGCCCTCGCCCTCGCGGAATTCGGCGCGGCCTTCGCGCAGCAATTGCTCGAGCGCCTGCATCGAGCCGGTGACGCCGAGCGTCACCGGCTGCGGCGAGGGGCGATGGCGCTTCTCGCGCTGCCGCTCGAAAATCTCGGTCATCTCGTCACGATCGTCGGGCGGCGCTCCGATCAGCGACTTGCTGGGATCGCTGCCGCCGGAACCGAGCGCATCGGCAAGCTCCGGATCGATATCGCGATCGATATCAGGCGTGCCTTTGGCCACGTAGCCCGATTGCGGCCGCTCGTTGAACGCGTGCTGCGTCGACTTACGGGCCTTATGCGCATTGGAGAAGTCGCTGCGGCGGTCCCAGGAATTATCCGGCGGCGGCGCGAGTTTTGACGGTTGCTCCTGCTCTCCGGCCTGAGGCGAGGGAGTTCCGGTCTGCGACCCGACGCCAGCACGGCCCTGGCCGATCGCCGGATTGAGAAGTTCCGCGAGCGAAGGCTCAAGCGCCGGCATGTCCGGGCGCGACGCCTTGGCGCGTGTCGGCTTGGCCGGGTCCTTTTTCGAGTGTTTCGCCGGATGCTTGGGATCGGGGCGCTTCGCCATGCGCGTAATATGGGTCGAGTCCGCAGGCGAGGAAAGTACGCTCGCCTTATTCCAGCTTGATCCCGGCGCGCTCAATCACCTCGCCCCATTTCTTGGAATCCGAGGCCATCAGCGCGCCGAGCTCCTCGGGGCTGCCGCCGGCGACATCGTCGCCGATCTCGGCGATCCGCGCCTTGAAGGCGTCCGATTGCAGCGCCTTGTTGCTTGCCGCGTTGAGTTTGTCGATGACCGGCTTCGGCGTGCCGGCCGGCGCGATGATGCCGGACCAGGTCGGCGCCGAATAGCCGGGCACGCCGGCTTCGGTGACGGTCGGCAGATCCGGGAAGGCCTTCGACCGGTGGTCGCCGGTCACCGCAAGCGCGCGGACTTGGCCGGAGCGCGCAAACGGCGCAATCGAGTTCAGGCTCTCGAACATCACCTGCACGCGTCCGGCGATCAGATCGCCGATCGCCGCCGCGCCGCCCTTATAGGGCACGTGAACGATATTGGTCCCGGTCATGAACTTGAACAATTCGCCGTCGACATGGCCCGGCGAGCCGTTGCTCGACGACGCATTGAGAAGCTTGCCGGGATTTGCCTTGGCATAGTCGATCAGCTCCTTGACCGAATGAATCGATGTCGTCGGCGATACCGCGAGCAGGAGCTGGCCGCGTGTCACGATGACGATCGGCAAAAAGTCGCGGGCGATGTCATAGGGCAGGTGATCGACCAGATGCGGCGACAGCGCCAGCGCGCCAATCGGCGCCGCGCATAACGTGTAACCGTCGGGCGGCGACTTGGCGGTCACGTCGAGC
>DASQRX010000003.1:0-6527 GCA_035642635.1 Xanthobacteraceae bacterium | reverse complement strand
TTTGTCGCTCGTCGTCACCGGCCAGATGGCCGCCGCCGACGACACGCTGAAAGTCGCCATTCCGCAAAAAGGGGCCTGGGACGCGGGCCTTGTCGAGCTTGGCCAGCGCGACGGCATTTTCAAAAAGCACGGACTCGATCTCGACATCCTCTATACCGCGGCCGGGCCGGAATCGATCCAAGCGCTGATCGGCGGCAGCATCGATGTCGCCACCGCGTCCGGCGTATCGGCGGCCCTCGGCACATTCGCCAAAGGCGCGCCGATCCGCATTCTCTCGAGTGAAATGACTGGAGCGCCTGACCTTTACTGGTATGTTCCGGCAGATTCCCCGATCAAGACAATTGCGGATTTCAACGGCAAGACGATTGCGTTTTCCGCCGTCGGATCTTCCAGTAATGCCGCTGTCCTGGCGCTGATCGCGCAATATCACCTCACCGCCAAGCCGCAGCCGACCGGCAATATCGCGGCGACCATCACGCAGACCATGACGGGACAGGTGGATATCGGGTTTGGCGCTGCTCCTTTCGGGCTCGATCTGGTCGAGGCTGGCAAGACGCGCATTGTCGCGACCGGCGCCGACGTCGCGGCGCTCCGCACCCGCGTCGTGCGCGTCAATCTGATCGGCGCGCAGACCTTGGCGAGCAAGCATGACGCGATTGTGCGCTTCATGCAGGCTTATCGGGAGACGGTAGACTGGATGTATTCCAGTCCCGATGCGTTGAAAATCTACGGCGAATATTCCGGCCTGCCGGCGTCGATCGTGCAGCAGGTGATCAAGCTCGTTCCCAAGGAATCGCTGCAGACCGATCAGATCAAAGACCTTGACGGCGCCATGGCGGACGCGGTGACACAGAAATTCCTGCCCGCGCCGCTGACGCCGGACCAGATCAAGGAACTCGTGCAAATTCCGAAGTGATTTTTGTCGTTTTGGACGGCAACGAAAAATCAGCGCGTCCACGTCACGAGCGATACGCCGGCCGCCGCGTCGAGATCGCGCCGCGGGCCGGGTTTTAGTCCGTGACGTGCCAGCACGTCCTCCGGCGTCGCGTTCGGTCCGCATTCCGTAAACGGCTGAAGCCCGCCGGGAATCCTGGCGTTCGCGGCGCGGGACAGATGAAAGCTGTCGTAACGCGGTAGGAACATGCTGAACACTTCAGGACCGCCGATAATGGCGATCGTGCCGTCAGCGATGCGGAGTTCCCGCAAAGCCTGATCGAGCGTCGCGCCTTGCGGGTTCCACAGGAGCGCATTCGGATAGGTCGTGTCGGGCGCAAGCGCCGCGGTCTGGTGCGTCAGGACCAGCCGCTTGCGATTTCCGGCGCGCGGGCCGCCTTCGTGCGAATGGCGACCGTGGACGACCACGGCGGCCTGGTCGAGCCCGCTTTGGAAAAAATGCTGATCGGCGTCATTGCGGATCGACGCCGGCATCTGGCCTTTGCCGTCGGCAAGCATGCCGTCGGCCGACACGATGACATAGCCCTCGATACGGCGCAAAGCGCTAAGGCCGATCTAGAGTGGGATAAGATATTGCAGCAACGAAAGTACGCCGATGATGATCACGATCACACGCACGATCTGTTTGGTGCGGCGGTCGATCGGCAGCTTGTCCACGAGGTAGAGGACGAGAATGACGACCAGAAAGGTGATGAGCGCCCGAATGAGGATGGACATGAAAAATCCCCGCTTGGAAGTCCCGGAATTGATCCCACCTTTCCGGGGAATGCACAACGTCTTTTAACAGGCGGGGGACTGCTGCATCTGCACGCGTTTGAGCTTATATTGGGTAAGTCAACGGACTGTCGCTTCGACCACTATGGAGGCCAGGATGTCGGAATCGCCGAGCCTGATCATGATCCAGTTTCTCGCCTGGGTGGCCGATCGGCCGCGCAACTACGCGCAGGCCATGGACGCGTGGCGCAGCACCTGTCCGCGGCTTTCGGTATGGGAGGACGCGATCATCGAGGGTCTCGTCCGGATCGAAAGCAATGCCAACCGCACGGTGCGTCTGACGCGCCGCGGTGCCGCCGTGCTTGAGCAAGCGCAGCCGCAAATGCCCGCTACATCCGACGCTCACGACCGCCGTGCCGCAAAGACGCCCACCAAAATCCCGGCGAAGATTTCCACCAAGACCCCAGCCATAGCCCACGCCGCCGCGCTCTAACCGGAAGGCGCAGTACAAGGGCGCCCGCACATGGGCGGCGCAATTGCCGCAGCGCTGTCCGCCGCGCAAGAGATCGAGGGACTAACCGCATGAATGGAGTACCGCCGGACGTGCACACCAAGGCGCTCGAATTCGTCCATCAGGGCTGTATCTTCATACTCATCGCGACCATTGCACTTCTCGCCTGGGTGGCGTCGGGCGTTGATTTTTCCAACGAAGTCCCGCGCGTCGGGGCGATGCTTTGCCTGACGCTATCGGTGGTCTATGGGGTCGCCTCGCTCGCGCTCATTCCGCTGGTGCAGGAAGCACGGCGCCCGGGCCAATCCAATTTCGAAGCCGAAGCGCGTTATGCGCTGTTTGGCCGCCGCTCGCTGCGGCTGAAATCGGTGCTGCTGCCGCAATATATCTTGCTGCTCTTGGGCGTCGGGTTCTACATCGCCGGCATGATCGATTGAGAATTCTCGGCTTCAAATGAGAACAGGTCCGCCCGGCTGCGGCGGAATATCGAAGACGTTCAGCACCAGCCCAATCATCCCGTAGAAGCCGATACAGCTCACCACCTCGATGAGACCGTCGCGGCCGAGAACCGATTTGGCCCGGTCGAAGCTCGCCGCGCTCAAGGTCTTGGTCGCCTGCAATTCGGCGACGACGTCATAGACCAGTGCTTCGTCGTCGCGCTTGAAGCTGGGTTTCTGACGTGCCCGAATGGCGTCGATCGTCGCGTCCGCAAGCCCCGCGCTGCGGGCGACCGGCTCATGGACCGACCAGGCATATTTCACCGAAGCGTCGCGGCACATCAACAGCACGATCAGTTCGATCAGCCGTTTTTCGAGTTTCGGCGAAACGCGAAAGCAATTGGCCAGACCGTCGGCCGGTTCGGCGATGTCGGGGGTGTGGATCCATACCGAAAATGGCCCGCTCAGATTGCCGCGTGGACGGCTGCGCATAATGTCGTCGTAAAGCTGTTGCTGGCGGGCGTTGAGGTTCTCTCTTTTGACGTCTTCGATACGAGCCATGGTCATTGCGAGCCTCTTGTTTGCGATCGCTGGAAATCCTTTTGACGTGCTACAGATAGCAAAAGCGCGGTCGGAAAGCGTCTTACTTTCCGGCCGCGCTTCGCTTTAAGTCCGCGACGTCCTCAGCTCAGGACGTTGTACTTCTTGAACCAGCCGATCATCCGATTCCAGCCGTCTTCCGCCGCGTCCTTGCGGTAGCTCGGGCGGTAATCGGCATGGAAGCCGTGCGGCGCGCCGGGATAGATGTGGAATTCCGCGGTCTTGCCTGCGGCTTTGAGCGCCGCCTCCATGGCCTCGACCTGTTCGGGTTTGATGCCGGCGTCTTCGGCACCGTAAAGGCCGAGCACCGGTTCCTTTACCTCTGGCGCAAGCTCGATCGAGCTCTTCGGCACGTTGTCGTTCTTGTCGACCAGCGTGCCGTAGAACGCGACGCCGGCCTTGAGATCCGGATTGTGCGTCGAATAGTGCCACACGTTACGGCCGCCACGGCAAAAGCCCATGATGCCGAGCCGGTTGCCGTCGCCGCCTTGCGCTTTCGCCCAGGCCACCGTGGCGTCAAGGTCGGCGAAGAGCTGGCTGTCGCTCTCGGCATTGACGATCGGAAACAGCTTTTGCATGTCGTCGATCTTGGCGAGATCGACGCCGCTGCGGAAATAATAATCGGGCGTCACTGCGAACGCGCCGAGATGGCCGAGGCGGCGGACGACGTCGCTGATATATTGGTGGATGCCGAAAATCTCCATGCAAACGATGATGATGGGTGGGTTCGCCGCGCCGGCTGGGCGCGCGTAGTAGACCGGCATATCGCCGCCCTCGACCTTGACGGTGGCCTCGCCGGCAGTGAGCCCGGTCGTGTCGGTCGTAATGGCGTCGGCGCGGACCGGCCCGGCGGCGAGTGTGTAGCCCGCCGTGGCGGCGGCCGTGCTGGTCATGAAACCGCGCCGCGACAATGGCGGCATGACTTTGGACAGTCCGATAATGTCGGACGGCAGGCTTGGCTTATTCATGTGACGTCCCCGGTTGACCGCGCCGGATATCGCGGCGCCGGATAAGGATAGACCAATGCTGTGTGGGCAGCACAGGCGGATTAACACCGGCGCCAAGGCAGATAAGGCTTGCCGGTTCCATCACATAAAAGTGCGAGGAGGACCGGCTGCGGCAGCAAAGGCCGGTTGCTTTGGCGCCGCCAAACGACTATTTGGAATTCAAACCTGCGTTTGAAAAACAACCGACGATGCCAAGCAAGTCATGACGCGACCTTCCGAAGTTACCCGCGACCGCATCATGAAGGCCGCCGAGCGCCTGTTCGCCGAGCGCGGCTATGACGGCACCAGCATCCGCGCGATCGTCGCCAAGGCGCGCGTCAATCAGGCTGCCATCAATTATCATTTCGAAGGCAAGGACGGGCTTTATCGCGAGGTATTGCGGGCGGCGTTCCGCGGCATGACCGAGGACCAGCTCGCGCACGCCAAGGACATGAAGACGATGTCGCGCGAGGACGCGCTCGGCGAGTTCATCCGCCGCCAGCTCCGCCCGCTGATGGCGCGCGATGAGTCGAGCCGTCACATGCGCATCTTCAATTGGGAGACGGTGCGGCCGACGCCGGTCTTCCGTAGCCTCGTCGCCGAGGAGGCGGCACCCTTCATGGGCATGGCGGCCGATCTGGTGCGCCGTTTCCTGCCCGACGCCGATCGCCGCACGCTGACGGTGGCTTCCATTTGGTTGATCGGCCAGTGCGGCGTGTTCCTGCGCAATCGCGACCGGCTCAGCGAGCCCCCCATCGGCCTCGATCTCGACGACGCTATGGTCGAATGGCTGACCCAGTCGATCAGCCGCTGGATCGTGACTGGCCTGGGCGGTCTGAACCCCCGCGGCTGAGTGATTCCGCGCCAGTCTGGGGTTCGTGAAAACCCCGGGAATGCCGCAAAAATTCCTTTTTCCGGGCCAGCCGCCGCCCAGAACGGATGTTTGAAATTCAATCACGCGTTTGAAAAAATGCGAAACCTGATGATGCGGCCGAACGGAACAATCCAGGAGGGCAGGGTCATGCAGAAGAATTCAAGCAAAGGCGATTTGGCGACCGGGAACTTGGCTAGCGGGAAGCTCGTCGCCGGTCAGTTGGTCGCCGGGAAGTTGGCCGCCGAACATGGCGCCCCGCTCATGGCGCGGTTCCTCGGCAAATTCGTCCTCGACATCATGCCGGCGGCGCTGGCGAGCGTGATCGGCGGCTTCCTGTTCACCCAGTACCAGTTTGGCCATACCACCCCGCATCCGGCGCTCGAGCAGGTGACGCCCGCGTCGGCCGAGATGATGGCACTGGTCCGCGACGAGCACGCCATGATCATCGACTATCTCAAGACCCAGATGGCGGCCGAAAAGTCCCGGGTGGCGGCTGCGGACGCGGATCTGGCGCGCGCGCAGCAAGACACCAAGGTTATCGACACCAAGGCTCCAGCCGCGGCGGTCCCTGCCGTTGCGCTTTTGGACGTCAAGCCCGCGACTGAAACCGCGCCGCGCCACAGTGCTGCCGTCACGGCTGCGGCAAAGCCGATCGTCTGGCACGCCAAAACTCCCGGCATGGCTCCGGTCGTTGTCGCCCCGGCGGCGACGCCCGCGCCGCATCCGCCGCTGGTGATCGCGCAGGCGGGCCCGAGCCAGGATGCGCCCGACCGGCTGGCGAGCGATCCCGACTCGCTGCTCGCCAAGACGCTCGATCTTAAAGACCACGTCGTTGCCGGCGCCCGCCGCGCTGTCGCGGCGGTTGGGGATATGTTCTCCGCGGTCGGTGACGCGCTGACCCCGTCGGCGACGCTGCCGCAGCAATTGAGCCAGAACTAGTGGGGAACGGGCGACGATTCGCTACGCCATTACCACTCTTCGCGCTGACCTGATGCCATTTGGCAACAGCCCCCAGTTTTCACGGCTGCCGCGGCTTGCGGGCCCTAGTTACGGTCGGTAAGCCATATTTTGGCGGAACCGGGAACTGGCTTCGGTCTACGCACGTCTAAGAATCGCGTCGGGCATTTAGATGCAGGCAGTTGCCGCACTTTTCGCAGGAGAGGACGATGCGTTCCACCGGGAATTTCAGTCCGGAATGGGGCTATCTCGCTCCGGCGCCGAGCATTCTGCGCACGGCGCAGGTCGTGCTGGTCGCGATCGCGGTCGGCGCTGCGGCCGGTGCTGGCGTGGTGTTGTCCCTGGTTGACCATTCCACGGCTGACGGCCAGACCCTGTCGGTCGCTGCGCATGCGATCGTCACCAGTGCGCAAGCCGCTCCGGTCCAAGCCGCTGCTCCGGTCCAAGCCGCGACTGCCGAGGCCGCGCCGGTCCGGGCAATAACCGCAACTGCT
>DASQRX010000002.1:0-7228 GCA_035642635.1 Xanthobacteraceae bacterium | reverse complement strand
GTTTCTGCTGATCAATCACCCGCTCGACTGCCCGATCTGCGATCAGGGCGGCGAATGCGATCTGCAGGATCAGTCGATGGCCTATGGCATCGACTCCTCGCGCTTCCATGAGAATAAGCGCGCGGTCGAGGACAAATATCTGGGCGCGCTGGTCAAGACCTCGATGAACCGCTGCATCCAGTGCACCCGTTGCGTGCGCTTCATCACCGAGGTCGCCGGCGTGCCCGAACTCGGCGCCATCGGCCGCGGCGAGGACATGGAGATCACGACCTATCTCGAAACCGCGATGCATTCCGAACTGCAAGGCAACGTGGTCGATATCTGCCCGGTCGGCGCGCTGACCTCGAAGCCTTATGCCTTTGCGGCGCGGCCGTGGGAGCTCAACAAGACCGAGTCGGTCGATGTCATGGACGCGGTCGGCTCGGCGATCCGCATCGACACCCGCGGCAGCGAAGTGATGCGCATCCTGCCGCGCATCAACGACGACATCAACGACGAGTGGATTTCCGACAAGACCCGCCACGTCGTCGACGGCCTGCGCACGCAGCGCCTCGATCAACCCTATGTGCGCCAGAACGGACAGCTGCGCGCTGCGACCTGGTCCGAAGCCTTCAAGGCGATTGCGGCCAAGGTGGCGCAGACCAAGCCGAAGCGAATGGGCGCCATCGTCGGCGACCTCGCCACGGTCGAAGAGATTTTCGCGCTGAAGGATTTGATGACGCGCCTGCGAGTCACCAATCTCGACTGCCGGCAGGACGGCTCCGCGCTCGATCCGGCCTGGGGCCGCTCGAGCTATCTGTTCAATGCCGGCGTTCCGGGCATCGACGCCGCCGATGCGCTTCTCATCGTCGGCTCGAATCCGCGCAAGGAAGCGGCCGTCCTCAATGCGCGGATCCGCAGGCGGTGGCGCTCGGGCAAATTTCCGGTCGGCGTCATCGGGCCGAAGGTTGATCTGTCCTATACCTACGATTATCTCGGTGCCGGCCCGGAGACGCTGGCCGACATCACGCGGCATTCCTTCGCCGACACGCTGCGCAAGGCCGAGCGTCCTATGCTAATCGTCGGCGCCGGCGCTTTCACCCGCGGTGACGGCGCAGCGCTCGCGTCGCTCGCGGCCAAGGCGGCGCTCGATCTCGGCGCGGTCAAGGACGGCTGGAACGGCTATTGCGTGCTGCACAACGCGGCATCGCGCGTCGGCGCGCTCGATCTCGGCTTCGTGCCGGGGCAGGGCGCCTTGAGTGCCCGGCAGATGGCGGCGTTCGGCACGCTCGATCTTCTGTTCCTGCTCGGCGCCGACGAGATCGACATCCCGCAAGGCGCGTTCGTCGTTTACATCGGCACCCAGGGCGACCGCGGCGCGTCGCGCGCCGACGTGGTGCTGCCGGGCGCGGCCTATCCGGAAAAGTCCGCGATCTATGTCAACACCGAAGGCCGCGTGCAGATGGCGACGCGCGCCTCGTTTCCGCCGGGCGACGCCAAGGAAGACTGGGCGATCCTGCGCGCGCTCTCCGACGTTCTGAAAAACAAGCTGCCCTATGACTCGTTACAGGCTTTGCGGCAGGCGCTCTACAAAGCCTATCCGCATATGATGCGCATCGGGCAAATCGCCCCTGGCGACGCCGCCGATATCCAAAAGCTCGCGGCGCTCGGCGGCAAAGCCGACAAAGCGTCGTTCGCTCCGGCGATCGAGGATTTCTACTTCACCAATGCTATCGCCCGCTGTTCGGCGGTGATGGCGGAATGTTCGGCGATCGCGCTTGGGCGCTCCACCGTGACGGCGGCGGAATAGAGGGTGCGATGACGCTGATCGACTTCTGGTCGACGTATCTGTGGCCCTTGGTGATCATGGTCGCTGAGAGCTTGCTGCTCCTCGTCGTGCTGCTGCTGGCCGTTGCCTATGTCCTGTTGGCCGACCGCAAGATCTGGGCAGCGGTGCAGATCCGCCGCGGCCCGAACGTGGTCGGGCCCTGGGGCCTGTTTCAGTCCTTCGCCGATCTGCTCAAGTTCATCCTCAAGGAGCCGGTCATTCCAGCCGGCGCCAACAAGGGCGTGTTCCTCTTGGCGCCGCTCGTCACCTGCGTCTTGGCGCTCGCCGGCTGGGCGGTCATTCCGGTCGCGTCCGGCTGGGTCATTTCCAACATCAATGTCGGAATTCTTTACATCTTCGCCATCTCGTCGCTTGGCGTCTACGGCGTCATCATGGCGGGCTGGGCGTCGAACTCGAAATATCCGTTCCTCGCCGCGCTCCGTTCGGCGGCGCAGATGGTGTCCTACGAAGTCTCGATCGGCTTTGTCATCATCACCGTGCTGCTCTGCGTCGGCTCGCTCAATCTGTCCGCCATCGTCGACGCCCAGCGCGATCATGGCTTGGCGACCATGCTTGGCATACCCTGGCTGTCGATCCTGAACTGGTATTGGCTGCCGCTCTTGCCGATGTTCGTGATCTTCTTTATCTCGGCGCTCGCCGAAACCAACCGGCCGCCGTTCGATCTGATGGAAGCCGAGTCGGAACTGGTCGCGGGCTTCATGGTCGAATACGGCTCGACGCCCTATATGATGTTCATGCTCGGCGAATACGTCGCCGTTTGCACCATGTGCGCCTTGATGACGATCCTGTTTCTCGGCGGCTGGCTGCCGCCGATCGCGGTCGTGCCGTTCACCTTCGTGCCCGGCATCATATGGTTCGTGCTCAAGGCCTGCTTCATTTTCTTCATGTTTGCGATGGTGAAGGCCTTCGTGCCGCGCTATCGCTACGACCAATTGATGCGGCTCGGCTGGAAGGTGTTCCTGCCGATCTCGCTCGCCATGATCGCGATTGTGGCTGGCGTGCTGCAAGTCACCGGCTGGGTGCCGAAATGACGGGAGGACGGCATGGAGCACGGGATGGATTTCTCGATGCCGGCCTGGATCGGCGCGCTGATCGGGACCATGATCGCGGTCGCGATCTATGTGCCGGGCATTCGCAGGTTCGAACAGCAGCAACGCGCCCAGTCTGGCCCGATGACGCTCGAACAGCGCAAGGCGTTCGAGGACAAGCTTTCGGTGATGCGCCGATTTATTCTCGGCGCCGACATCGCGTTCTTCGCAATAGCGGGCTATTGGCTCGGCACCACGTTCAGCGGCATGAGAGGTTGATATGAGCAGCTTGGATCTGGCCGCCCGTTCGCTGTTCCTCCGGGAATTCGTCAGCGCCTTCTTCCTGTCGATGCGCTATTTCTTCAAGCCGAAAGCGACGCTGAATTATCCCTTCGAGAAGGGCAGGCTGTCGCCGCGCTTCCGCGGCGAACATGCGCTGCGGCGCTACCCGAACGGCGAGGAACGCTGCATCGCCTGCAAGCTGTGCGAGGCGATCTGCCCGGCCCAGGCGATCACCATCGAAGCCGGCCCGCGCCGCAACGACGGCACCCGGCGCACCACCCGTTACGACATCGACATGGTGAAATGCATCTATTGCGGGCTGTGCCAGGAATCCTGCCCGGTCGACGCCATTGTCGAGGGACCGAATTTCGAATTTGCCACCGAGACCCGCGAGGAATTGTACTACGACAAGGAACGCCTCTTGGCGAACGGCGATCGCTGGGAACGCGAGATCGCACGCAGCATCGCGCTCGACGCGCCCTATCGGTGAGACCGGCCGTTCAATGATTATCCACGCGCTGTTCTTCTATCTGTTCGCGGGGGTCACCGTGGCATCCGCCGCCATGGTGATCTTCTCGTTCAATCCCGTGCATTCGGTGCTGTTCCTCATTCTCGCTTTCGTCAACGCGGCGGGATTGTTCGTTCTGATCGGCGCCGAGTTTCTCGCCTGGATCCTCATCATCGTCTATGTCGGCGCGGTCGCGGTGCTGTTCCTGTTTGTCGTGATGATGCTCGACGTCGATTTTGCCGAATTGCGCCAGGGCTTCCTCAATTACCTGCCGATCGGCGGAGTGATTGGCATCATTCTCTGTGCCGAACTGCTGTCCGTCGTTCTCGTCTACGTGATCGGCCCGGATGTCGGCAAGGCAATCACGGCGCCGATCCCGGCCGCCAACCAGATCAGCAATACGCAGGCGCTCGGGCTCGTGCTCTATACGCGCTACGTCTATTTCTTCCAGGCCGCGGGCGTCATTCTTCTGGTGGCGATGATCGGCGCCATCGTGCTGACCTTGCAGCACAAACCGAATGTGAAACGGCAAAGCATCGCGAGCCAGGTCGCTCGCAACAAAGCGAGCGCCATCGAAGTCGTTAAGGTCAAGACCGGGCAGGGCGTGTCATGACAATCGGGCTCGGTCATTACCTCGCCGTCGGCGCGATCCTGTTCACGATCGGGATCATGGGGATCTTCCTCAACCGCAAGAACGTCATCGTCATCCTGATGTCGATCGAGCTCATTCTGCTCGCGGTCAACATCAACTTGGTCGCGTTCTCGGTTTTCTTAGGTGACATCGTCGGCCAGGTCTATGCGCTGATCGTGCTCACGGTCGCCGCGGCGGAGAGCGCGATCGGGCTTGCGATCCTCGTCGCCTATTTCCGCAACCGCGGCTCCATTGCGGTTGAAGACATTAACCTCATGAAAGGCTAGCGGCGTGTACGAAGCCATCGTTCTATTGCCGCTTCTGGGCGCCATTATCGCGGGCGCGGTGTCGCTTGTCGGCGCCAGCAAACGCTTTCCAGGCGAGGACCCGCCGCCGCCGCACGACGACCATTCGGCGCCGCTGGTTCCCGAGGATCATGCGCATGGCGCGCCGTCGCCGGACGCCGCGCCCGCGGTCAGCCACGATAGCCATGGTGAAGAGCACGGCGGCGAGCCGTCGGCAGCGGGCTCGCTCGGCAGCGAACTCATCACCTCGACCTTCCTTGTGATCTCCTGCGTGCTGTCGTGGTACGCCTTCTATGATGTCGGCTTCCAACATCACGACGCCCGCGTCACGCTGTTCTCCTTCATCAGCTTCGGCGATCTGCATTCGAACTGGGCGCTGCGCATCGACTCGCTAACCGTGGTGATGCTGGTCGTGGTGACGACCGTATCGTCGCTCGTGCATATCTATTCGATCGGCTATATGGAAGAAGACCCCTATAAGCCGCGGTTCTTCTCCTATCTGTCGTACTTTACCTTCGCCATGCTGATGCTGGTGACGGCCGACAATCTCGTGCAATTGTTCTTCGGCTGGGAGGGCGTCGGACTCACGAGCTATCTGCTCATCGGCTTCTGGTATTACAAGCCGGAAGCCAATGCCGCCGCCATCAAGGCCTTCATCGTCAACCGCGTCGGCGATTTCGGCTTTTCGCTCGGCATCTTCACCGCCTTCTATCTCACCGGCGCCGTCGATTTTGACACTGTGTTCGCGCAGGCGCCCGGACTCGTCGGCAAGAACTTCCACTTCCTGAGCTGGGACGTCGACGCCCTCAACACAATGTGTTTGCTGCTGTTTGTGGGCGCGATGGGAAAATCCGCGCAATTCCTGCTGCACACCTGGTTGCCGGACGCGATGGAAGGCCCGACGCCAGTCTCCGCCTTGATCCACGCCGCGACCATGGTGACCGCCGGCGTGTTCATGGTGGCGCGGCTGTCGCCTTTGTTCGAGCTTGCGCCCTATGCCAAGACCTTCGTCATCTTCATCGGCGCGACCACGGCGATGTTCGCCGCCACAGTCGGCCTGGTGCAGAACGACATCAAGCGCGTGGTCGCTTATTCGACCTGCTCGCAGCTCGGCTACATGTTCGTCGCCATGGGCTCGGGTGCCTATTCAGTCGGCATGTTCCATCTGTTCACGCATGCCTTTTTCAAGGCGCTGCTATTCCTCGGCTCCGGCTCGGTCATCCTCGCGATGCATCACGAGCAGGACATGCGCAATATGGGCGGCCTGCGGCACAAGATTCCCTTCACCTACTGGATGATGATCATCGGCACTCTGGCGCTGACTGGCTTCCCGCTGACTGCCGGGTTCTATTCTAAGGACGCGATCATTTCATCCGACGACGTCGTTAAAGGCGGCGTGGCGGCTTACGGCTTTATCATGACGACTTTGGCCGCGGCGCTCACCTCGTTCTACTCCTGGCGCCTGATCTTCAAGACTTTCTGGGGCGAGCCGCACGACCGGCATCATTACGAAGCGGCCCACGAGAGTCCGAAAGTGATGCTTGTCCCGCTGGCGATACTTGCGATCGGCTGTTTCGCCGCGGGCTTGCCATTTGTGTCGATTTTCACCGGTCACGGCGCCGACGTGTTTTTCGGCACATCGCTGAAATTGGGGACGGCGGACACGATTTTCGAAGATGTCGAGAAGCTTCCGATCTATATCGAGTTCCTGCCCACGGTGATGATGGCGATTGGTTTCCTGGTTGCGCTATTGTTTTACATCTTCAGGCCGGACATTCCGGTGGCCTTGGCGCGCGATCAGAAGCCGCTCTACGAGTTCCTGCTCAACAAGTGGTACTTTGACGAGATTTACGACTTCCTCTTCGTGCGTCCGGCGATGCGGCTGGGGCGGCTGCTGTGGAAGGGTGGTGATGGGTTCATCATCGACGGCTTCGGGCCCGACGGCGTCTCGGCGCGCGTGCTCGATGTGACCCGGAATGTCGTGCGGCTGCAGACCGGCTACCTCTATCACTATGCCTTTGCCATGATGATCGGCGTCGCAGCCTTCATCACCTGGTTCATGTTTTCAGGACCACACTGATGACAAGCTGGCCGATCCTTTCCGTCGTCACTTTCCTGCCGATCGCGGGCGCGATCTTCATCGCCTTCCTGAATGATGACCCCGAAGGCGCGCGCAATGCGCGCTGGGTGGCGCTGTGGACGACGCTGTTCACCTTCGCCATTTCACTGTTGCTGATCTGGCGCTTCGATCCGTCGACCGCGGATTTCCAGTTCGTCGAGAAGCGGCCGTGGCTCGGCGGCGCCATCAATTATTCGATGGGCGTCGACGGCATTTCGCTGCCGTTCGTGGTCCTGACCACGGCGCTCATGCCGATCTCGATCCTGGCCAGCTGGACCTCAATTCAGCGCCGCGTGCGCGAATATATGATCGCCTTTCTCGTCCTCGAAACGCTGATGGTCGGCACGTTCTGCGCGCTCGATCTGGTGCTGTTCTATCTGTTCTTTGAAGGCGGCCTGATCCCGATGTTCCTGATCATCGGCGTCTGGGGCGGTCCGCGCCGCGTCTATGCGAGCTTCAAGTTCTTCCTCTATACGCTGCTCGGATCCGTGCTGATGCTGCTTGCCATCATGGCGATGTATTGGGAT
>DASQRX010000001.1:0-40702 GCA_035642635.1 Xanthobacteraceae bacterium | reverse complement strand
AATGCAGAGCCGGTCGAGCCGGCGATCGGGACAACCCACATGTGCCATTGCATTGTCGAATGCGGGCTTTTGACCGGGACCTGATCCGCGGAGGGCATTATGGCCAGCGGTCATGTGAACCGCATCAACAGGCCGAACACACGGCTGCACCGACCAAGCCTGCTACGTGAAGATTCTTCTTGCCAACGCGGAGCCGTCCACACATGGCACTTAGCGGACATTGCGTGGTGTCTGACTCAAGCCCGGAATGGAATGCAAAGCCGCCATGAAATGGCGGCAGCTCGCCAACACGATTTAGGAGTACACGCCTTAGCCCGCGCCCATTTCGGCGCGCACTTGCGCGCGCAACGTGTCGATCACGGTCAGGCCCTTCGGCGTCTCGATGTGCCAGAAGGTCCAGCCGTTGCAGGCTTCAAGGCCTTGCGCCAAGGCGCCGATGCGGTGGATCGAGCCGACAGTCTCGCCAAAGGACAGCGCGCCGTCGGCGCGCACCAGCGCTTTGTGCCGCCGTTTGGCGTCGACGAGCTTGATGCCAGGCGACACCAGACCACGCTCGATCAGCGCGCTGAACGGCACACGCGGCGCCTCGCGCGCGGTCATGAACGAGGCGAGCGCCGGTTCGGGCATCGGCTCGACAGCTGAGATCCGCTCGCGGGCAGCGGCGGCATATTCGGAACTGCGCTCAATGCCGATGAAGCGGCGGCGCAGACGATGCGCGACGGCCCCGGTCGTGCCGGTGCCGGAGAACGGGTCGAGCACGAGATCGTCGGGCCGCGATGCCGAAAGAATGACACGCGCCAACAGGCCTTCCGGCTTCTGTGTCGGATGCAGCTTCTTGCCGTCGGCGCCTTTGAGGCGCTCTTCGCCGGTGCACAGCGGGATGAACCAATCCGAGCGCATCTGGACATCGTCGTTACCGGCCTTGAGTGCTTCATAATTGAACGTATAATTGTGCTTGGCGGCGTCGCGCGCGGCCCAGATCAGGGTTTCGTGCGCATTGGTGAAGCGGCGGCCGCGAAAATTCGGCATCGGGTTGGATTTCCGCCACACGATGTCGTTGAGGATCCAGAACCCGAGATCCTGGAGTATCGCACCGACGCGGAAAATGTTGTGATACGAGCCGATGACCCACAGCGTGGCGGCAGGCTTCATCACCCGGCGGCAAGCGATGAGCCAGGCGCGCGTGAAATCGTCATAAGCGGAGAAGCTCGAGAATTTGTCCCAGTCATCGTCGACGGCATCGACGCGCGAATCGTCGGGACGCTTGAGGTCGCCTTGGAGCTGCAAATTGTACGGCGGATCGGCAAAGACGAGATCCACGGACGCGGCCGGGAGCTTCGTCATCTCGGCAACGCAATCGCCGACGACAATATGCGCCGAACGCTGCGCTTCGGCGCGCGACAGGGCGTGCGACTGTTGGGACTCAATACTCACGCGGGGCGTCCTTGCGGACGCCCCGCGACGCGACACAACCATGACTCAGAACTCTGACTCAGGCGACGCGAGCCGGCGACGCGGGACCTACAACCGACAAACGGGACTATGCCGGTGCAAGGTAAAAAATCGGCTAATTGCAAAACCGCTTCACTAGGCAATAAATGCCGGGAAACACTTAGTTAATCGCTCGCATGCGGCGCGTGATTTTCACGCTGGAAATGACGCTGCCGCATAGCTTTTCACGTCGGGATCGCAAAAGGAGAAACACACATGCGTTGGGATGATTTCCGCCGCAGCAGCAATGTCGAAGACGAGCGCGCGGCTTCCGGCGGCGGCGGGTTCAACATGCCGGGCGGCGCCGGCGGTCTCGGCATCGGCATGATTCTGATACTCGGATTGATCGGCTGGGCGCTGGGTATCGACCCGAGCGTGCTGATCAACGGCGCGCAGATTCTTTCCGGCGGCGGCGGACAGGTCACCCAGCAATCGAGCGGACCGGCGCAAAGCAGTCCGCAGGATCAGCAAACGGCGGATTTCGTCGCCGCGGTGCTCGGCGATACCGAGGACCGCTGGACGGAAATGTTCCAGGCTAGTGGGCGGACTTATCATGCGCCGAAGCTGGTGCTGTTTTCCGGCGCGATCCAGGGCGGCTGCGGCATAGCGCGATCCGCCATGGGCCCGTTCTATTGCCCGCGCGACCAGCAAGTTTATCTCGACACTTCGTTCTTTCAGGACATGCAGCGCAAATTCGGCGCCTGCTCGAACGACAACGCGTGCAAGTTTTCGGAAGCCTATGTGATAGCGCATGAGGTCGGCCATCACGTGCAGGACGAGCTCGGCATCTTGCCGCGGGTGACGCAGGCGCAGCAGGCGGCTTCGAGCCAGGCCGACGTCAACGCGCTTCAGGTGCGCGTCGAATTGCAGGCCGATTGCCTGGCCGGCGTGTGGGCGAACCATGCCCAGCAGAAGCACAACTTCCTCGAAGCAGGCGACGTCGACCAGGCGCTGCAGACCGCCGCCGCGATCGGCGACGACCGGCTGCAGAAACAGGCGCAGGGCTATGTGGTGCCGGATTCCTTCACCCACGGCAGTTCGGCGCAACGCAAGCGCTGGTTCATGAACGGCTTCAATTCGGGCCAGGTGAAGTCCTGCGACACGCTGTCGGCGGATTCGCTCTAGTCGTGGGCTTTGGGGTAGTATAGTCGGGCCGTTCCCGCGGATGAAGGAATGGCCCGATCGTAGAGTTGAGTAGGTGTATCCATGTCCGGAATTGACGAGACCAAAAACTTCGTGCCGCTGAAAATCGCGGTGCTGACGGTCTCCGACACGCGCTCGCTCAAGGACGACAAATCGGGTGCGCTGTTGGTGCAGCGCATCGTCTCGGCCGGGCATTTCGTCGCCGAGCGGAGCCTCGTGTCCGACGACGTCGATGCCATTCGCGGCCGCGTCAAAGGCTGGATTGCCGATCCGATGATCGACGTCGTCATCACCACCGGCGGCACCGGCTTTACCGGGCGCGACGTGACGCCGGAAGCGGTCGAGCCGCTGTTCGAAAAGAAGATGGACGGCTTTTCGGCGCTGTTTCTGGTGGTGAGTTTTCCGAAGATCGGGACCTCGGCGATCCAATCGCGCGCCACCGCCGGCGTTGCCGGCTCGACTTACATCTTCTGCCTGCCCGGTTCGCCGGGCGCCTGCAAGGACGCCTGGGACGAAATCCTGGTGCATCAGCTCGATTACCGCTACGGGCCGTGCAATTTCGTCGAGATCATGCCGCGGCTCGACGAGCACCTGCGCCGGCCAAAGGCGGGCGGGGCGTCGGTCTAGCGGCTGGTTAGAATTCCAAATCCCAATATTCGCTGACCACGGGCTGGCCCCAGCTCTTGTGCTTCTCGCTGCGCATCAGCTTGAAGCCGGCGTTCTGATAAATGTGCCGGGCGGCCTTGAGCACGCTGTGGGTCCATAGTGTCATCTTGATGTAGCCGGCCGCGCGGGCGAAGCGGATCGCTTCGTCGGTCAGGCGCGCGCCGAGGCCCAAGTCGCGCGCTTTCGGATCGACCAGAAGCAGGCGAAGGCGGGCGACTTTCGCCGAATCCTTGGCAACGAAAACGCAGCCGACATTTTCGCCGTCCATCTCGGCGATCCAGCAGCGTTCCCGCGCGGCATCCTGTTTGTTGAGAAAGTCGGCGACGATTTGCGCGCAGACGCCCTCGAAAGGTTCCATCCACTTATATTCTTGCGCATAAAGCTCGGCATGGCGTTTGACGACCCAGCCGAAATCGCCCGGCACCGGGTCGCGCAATTTGTAAGCGTGGTGCTCCTTTGGTTTGGTCGCGGGCGCGGCTTCGAGCAGCGTTTCGATCGTGCCCATCGCCGCGATCAATCGCGATTGATCCGACGGCGACAATTTGTCGAGCATCGTGCCGATGTCGCGCTGCGACAGTCCATCGAGCAGCGCGAACGCCTTGCGCCCGCGCGGCGACAGCGCCAGGTGGCTTTGCCGCGCGTCTTTCGCCGAGGTTTTGCGTTCGACCAGGCCGCGCTTTTCGAAATTACGCAGGACGCGGCTCAGATAGCCGGCGTCGAGATCGAGCGCACGGCCGATGTCGCTTGCCGTCGGCGATGTGTCGCTCGCGATTTCGTAGATCACGCGCGCTTCGCCAAGCGAGTAGGGGCTGTCGAGGAAATTCTTGCGCAGCACGCCGATCTGCCGCGTGTAGAAGCGATTGAAGCGCCGCGCGGCGGCGATACGCTGGTCGCGATCGACGTTGGCCATGTGCGGAAGTTCGGCTGGATAGTTGATAAAGTCAAGTATCTGAGGCGGCCCATCGGGCAGATTGCCCCATTGGCGCTGCGGTCAGCGCGGTCTCAGTTCTGAAGGCGGCGCCCGCTAGCGCGGAGAAAAGGCCGTGGCGGCCAGCGTAACGATTCGGCGACGGCGCAGGCGCCGAATGAATTCCGCTTCGGGGTCGGCGCTGCTATCGGAATGGCCGCCGAAATCGTCGTAGAGCGGCTTGGCGATGATAAGGCCTTGTTCCGGGCGCGCCGGCCGAAGCGCCGCGATCAGGAACGACCAGGCCTCGCGCAGCGCGGTTTGCGGGCCGGCGCCGCGCCGGAACACCGCGGCTTTGTTGCGGGGCGGAGGCTGCTGGACAAAGCGCGTGACGTCGTCCGTCCAAGGTGCATAGAGCACCGTTCCGGGCTGCATGAACATCAGCCAGGGCGCCCGCGCCTTCGCCGCGGCAGCCTTAAGTCGGCTGCCCAGCGGCTGTTCCAGTGCAAGAAATTCGCAACCGGCGATATCGGCGACCACCGCACTATCGTCTTGTGAGCCGCCGTCGGCCACCAGCACCTCGGTGATCAGGCCCGCCGTGGCTCCCGGCACCAGCGCCGCCAGCGTCGGCACCAGGGCGTGCTCGGAATTGTGGGTCGGGATAATGACGCTCAGCATGATCCGCGCCTGGCGGCATTTCCCCGTCGAATGAATGCGTCCGGTTCCATTGTCCGGACGCTCAATATAGGCCCGCTCAATAGGGCTTGGCGCCGGCGGCTCCAAGTGCCTTCACAATTTGCGGGTTACGGCCATTCTTCACTGATTTTTGTTCTTGTTTTGTTCACTAAGGCGCATTAGCTTTAGACCACGAGTTTGGAACCCGAGTCGTCCCTCTTTGGTCGCTGTCTCATGAGTCGATCGACAGCATTAAAACGCCCGCCGGCACCGCTGCTGCCCTCCGCGCCGGCGGGCGAGGGGGCGGTAGTCGACCGCGAACGGCGTCGCGGCCGGGGCACCGTGTCGAATGCGTCGGGACGCTTTGAGCCGATCGCCTGCGTCGCCTTCGACGACGGCTGGCAAGGCTTGGAAGATCTGCCGCCGTTCAAGACCACGGTGACGGTGGATTCAACACGCAGGATCATTACCAGGAACGACTCGCCCGACATTTCCTTCGACCGTTCGATCAATCCCTATCGCGGCTGCGAGCACGGCTGCGTTTATTGCTTCGCGCGGCCGACGCATGCCTATCTTGGCCTGTCGCCGGGTCTCGATTTTGAATCCAAACTCTTCATGAAGCCGAACGCGCCCGAATTGCTGGAGCGCGAATTGGCGGCGCCGGGCTATGTGCCGAAGATCATCGCCATCGGCACCAATACCGATCCCTATCAGCCGATCGAGCGGCGGCATCAGATCATGCGCCGCATTCTCGAAGTCCTGGAGCGCGCCGGCCACCCGGTCGGCATCGTGACCAAATCGGCGCTGGTGCTGCGCGATCTCGACATCCTCGCCCGCATGGCCAAGCGCGATCTCGTCAAAGTGGCGATCTCGGTGACGACGCTGGACGCGAAACTGGCGCGCACCATGGAACCGCGCGCATCGAGCCCGCCGCGCCGGCTCGAGGCGCTCAAGCAATTGGTGAGCGCGGGCGTGCCGGCTTCCGCCATGGTGGCGCCGGTCATTCCGGCGCTCAACGATGCCGAGATCGAGCGCATCCTCGACGCCGTTGCCGAAACCGGCGTGCGCAATGCTGGCTATGTGCTGCTGCGCCTGCCGCTCGAATTGCGTGATCTGTTCCGCGAATGGCTGATCGAGAATTTTCCCGACCGCTATCGTCATGTCATCTCGCTGATCCGCGACACGCGCGGCGGCAAGGATTACGATTCCATGTTCGGCAAGCGCATGACTGGCTCCGGGCCAATCGCCTGGATGATCGGCCGCCGCTTCGAAGTCGCCTGTGAGCGGCTCGGTTTCAATGTGACGAGCGCGAAGACCACGACCGAGCATTTTCAGCGCCCGCGGCCGGCGTCGGAGCAGCTGAATTTGTTTTAGGCGTTAATCCCCGCAATCCCCCACGCAGAAATCGCGCGCGTTGCGGACCGTGCCGCGGCATGGTCATCATGCTCGCCATGAGTCGCCAAGCTAATGGAACCGCTAAAGCCGCGGCGCGCTTGCCGCTCGATGAAGAAATCGCGCGCCCGACTTTCCGCCGTGAGCGCTCGGCGCTCAAGCGCGGCGTGTGGCCGGTCGCGGGTTGTGACGAAGCAGGGCGGGGCCCGCTCGCCGGCCCGGTGGTCGCGGCGGCCGTCATTCTCGATCCGGACGACGTGCCGCGCGGTCTCGACGATTCGAAACGGCTCACGGCGGAGCGGCGTGAGGTGCTTTACGAGCGTATTTGCGCGCGAGCCCAGGTCGCAATCGCCATGGCGCCGCCCTGGCGCATCGACCGCGACAATATTCTGCGCGCCTCGCTGTGGGCGCTGGCGCGAGCGGTATCGGCGCTCCCGGTCAGGCCGCGTCTGGTTTTTGTCGATGGCCGCGACCGTATCGATGCGGGCTGCGACTGCGAGGCGGTGATCGGCGGCGACGGCCTCCTGGCGTCGATTGCGGCCGCCTCCATCGTCGCCAAAGTCACGCGCGACCGGCTCATGACCTGCCTCGGCGCCGCCCATCCGGGCTACGGCTTCGAGCGCCATATGGGCTACAGCGTGCCCGAGCATTTCGCCGCGCTGGACCGGCTCGGCCCGACGATCCATCATCGCCGCTCGTTTTCGCCGGTGGCGATCGCGCTCGGGCTCACCCCGAAGGATGCGGACGAGACCAAAGTCAGCGTGTTGCCGCTCTAGCTTGCCTAGGTTGCTTTGCCGCCGTATAGGCAGCGCCGAACCATCGCAGAAACTTTCGTTCGGCTTTCATTTGGCGATGATGCACCCGGTGCCCGCCAAATCCGGTTTTTTGTAGATGTTTTTTGTCCCGATTTACATTGAAGCAATCCGCGCCCGCCCGGTGCTGATATTTTGGGCGGCGGCGCTGGCGCAGGCTGCGGTGTGGATCGCCGTGCCGATGCTGTTTTACTCCGCCCCGCCCGGCGATCTGGCGCAGCTTCTCGCCGTCGGTCACGAGTTCCGTTTTGACGCCGGCGTCGGTCCGCCGCTCGCTTATTGGCTCGCCGAGATCGCGTTCCGCATCGCCGGCCTGTTCGGCGTCTACGTGCTGGCGCAGATTTGCGTGGTCGCGACCTATTGGTGCGCCTTTGAGCTCGGCCTTGCCATTGTCGGCCCGTCGCACGCCGCGATGGCGGTGCTGCTGATGGTCGGCATCGCGCTGTTCACGGTGCCGTCGCCGGATTTCGGGCCGCCGATCCTGACCATGGCGCTGTGGGCCGCGGCGCTGCAGCAATACTGGCAGGCGGCGATAAAAGGGCGCAAGCGCGCATGGTATGGGCTCGGCGCCGCCGTAGCGCTGATGCTTCTGTCCAGCACCGCCGCGCTGCTTTTGCTCGGCGCGCTCGTCGTGTTCACGACCGTCACTGCGCGCGGACGCAAGGCGCTCGAAGCGACCGAACCATGGATCGTCGGCGTCGCACTCGTGGTTTTCTTGTTCCTGCACTTGATCTGGCTGCAAGGCCTGTGGCTCGAACCGTCGGACGGTGCTCTCAAGCCGCTCATCGAGCGGCTGCGCGATGCGGCGGCAGCCGGGCGAAACACGTCAGCCTGGCTGCGTCTGCTCGCGGCGTTCGCGCTGGCCCATGCGGGCTTAGCGATCCTCTTGGTGCTGGCGGCCGGCTGGCCGCGTGTGCGCGCGGCGCCGGCGCCGGCGATCGCACGGGCTCACGCCGATCCATTCGCGGTGACCTTCGTAAAAATCTTTGCGCTGGTGCCGGCATTACTGGCGACGATTTGCGCCGTCGTGATCGGGCAGAGCCTGCCGGTCGGCGGCGGAGCGCCGCTTGTCGTCCTGTCCGGCCTCGGCATCGTGCTTGCCGCGGGCGAAAGCATCGCGCTTTATCACCAACGCGTGCTTGGCTTCGCCTGGTCGGGTCTGTTGCTGGTACCGGCCCTGTTCGTTCCGCTGCTTCTCTTGCTGTTGCCGTGGACCATCGGTACGGACCTGAAAATCGCGCAGCCGGCGAACGCCATGGGCGAATTCTTCGCCGAGAACTTTCAACGCCGCACCGGGCAAAAGCTCGCCATCGTCACCGGCGATCCGCGCACCGCGGCTCTGATCGCGCTCACCGCGCCGAGCCGCCCGAGCATATTTTCCGACGCCGATCCGTCGCACACGCCCTGGGTCACTGCCGACGACATCCGCAAGAAGGGCGCTGTGGTTGTCTGGCTCGCCGCCGACACCTCGCCTGCGCCGCCGTCCGACATCAAAATCTATTTTCCCGATCTCGTTCCCGAACTGCCGCGCACGTTCGAGCGGCCAGTACAAGGCCGGTTGCCGCTGTTACGAGTCGGCTGGGGTGTTATCAGGCCGGGCAGCGTCATGCCGGCGACAAAATAGAGCCGCAAAATTCGCCGCATGCGCGCCGCCGGGAGGGGGAGAGAAAACATGGAAGCGCCGCCGGCATGCAGAAGCCGCAATCCGTCCTCGACCGTCTCTTCGGCTTGAGCACATCAGGCAGCAGTCTGCGCACGGAGTTTGTCGCCGGCCTGACCACCTTCCTGACGATGGTCTACATCGTCTTCGTCAATCCCGACATTCTCGGCAATGCTGGAATGGACAAAGGCGCGGTCTTCGTCGCCACCTGCATTGCGGCTGCCGCATCGACATTGGTGATGGCGTTCTACGCCAATTATCCCATTGCGCTTGCGCCCGGCATGGGTCTCAACGCCTTCTTCGCCTTCACGGTGGTTTTGACGATGAAATTTACCTGGCAGCAGGCGCTCGCCGCCGTGTTCTGCTCAGGCGTAATTTTCTTTGTGATCTCGATCGCTCGTATTCGCGAATATGTCGTCAATTCGATCCCGAAGAACTTGAAGCTGGCGATCTCCGCCGGCGTCGGCCTGTTTCTCGGCATCATCGCGCTCGAGGAAGCCAAGATCGTGGTGGCGAGCCCGGCGACGCTGGTGACGCTTGGCGATTTGCGGAGCCCCGTTGCCATTCTATGCCTGCTTGGGCTCGTTCTGATCACCGCGCTGAATTCCCGACGGGTCATCGGTGGCACGCTGATCGGCATTCTCATCGTTACAGTCATCGGTATTCCGCTCGGCCTCGTCAGCTATAGCGGCATCGCCGCGCCGCCGCCGTCACTCAAGCCGACCCTACTGCAGTTCGATTTTTCTCGAGTGACGGAAGTCTCGTTTCTTATCGTTGTGTTCAGCTTCCTGTTCATCGACGTCTTCGACAATGCCGGTACGCTGATCGGCGTCGCGCAT
Source organism: Xanthobacteraceae bacterium (assembly GCA_035642635.1). Classification (GTDB taxonomy): domain Bacteria; phylum Pseudomonadota; class Alphaproteobacteria; order Rhizobiales; family Xanthobacteraceae; genus BOG-931. The sequence continues at coordinate 31,117 of DASQRX010000001.1, read as the reverse complement.
CGCGCCGGATTGGAGGACGCGGATGGCAATCTGCCGCGCATGCGGCAGGCGCTGGTTGCCGACAGTTTTGCCGCCATGTTCGGCGCGCTGATCGCACCTCGACGACGACGAGCTATATCGAGAGCGCCGCGGGTATCTCCGCCGGCGGACGCACCGGCTGCGTTCTTTGTCGCGCTGTTCTTCCTCGCCGCCTTATTCTTTGCGCCGCTGGCCGGTATGGTGCCGGCCTATGCGTCGTCCGTGGCCCTTCTTTACGTGGCCTGTTTCATGGCGCGCGGCCTTGCCGAGATTGAGTGGGACGACATCACCGAAGCAGCGCCCGCGGTCGTCGCGGCAATCACAATGCCGCTCACCTATTCGATCGCGACCGGTATCGGCCTGGGCTTCATTACCTACGCAGTGACCAAGCTTGTCGCCGGCAAATTCGCCTATGCCGAGCCGGCGGTGCTGATGCTGGCATTGATTTTTGCGATCAAATTCGCGGTCGGCTAGCCGGGAGGTAGCAATGAACACAGGCGCTTTGTCATCGTGGCAGCTATGGGCGGTGCTGTCGGCGATATTCGCGGCATTGACCGCGATTTTCGCCAAAGTCGGCGTCGAGAACGTGAATTCCGATCTCGCGACCTTCATCCGCACCATCGTCGTGGTCTGCGTTCTGGGCCTGATCGTCTATGCCACGAAACAATTTCAGAACCCGGCGGACATTTCCGGCCGCACCTATTTGTTTCTGATGTTGTCAGGTCTCGGCACCGGCGCGTCGTGGCTGTGTTATTTCCGCGCGCTCAAACTCGGCAATGCGGCGCAAGTCGCACCGATAGATAAATTGAGCGTCGTTCTGGTGGCGATATTCGGCGTCACCTTTCTCGGAGAAAAATTGGCGGCGGTGAATTGGCTCGGCGTGGCGCTGGTCGCGGCCGGCGCGATCTTAGTGGCAATACGCTGAAGTTAAGCGCCGGCGGCGAGTGCCTTCTTGAGCGCCAGGAAGTCGCGCCAAGCGAACCGCTTCTGCAGCGGGCTGCGCAACAGGAACGCCGGGTGGAAGGTCGCGAGCGCCTTGATCTCGCGCGTGCCGGTATCGTAGGGAAACCAGCGGCCGCGGCTTCGGGTAATGCCGTCCTTGATGCCGAGCAGCGTCTGCATCGCCGGCCCGCCGAGACAGACCACGATATCCGGATTGGCGAGCTCGATCTGCCGGCGGATGAACGGCAGGCAGATCGCGGTTTCCTGCGGCGTCGGCGTGCGGTTGCCGGGCGGGCGCCACGGCACGACATTGGCGATGTAAGCATTGGTGCGGTCGAGGCCAACCGCCGCCATCATCAGATCGAGCAGCTTGCCGGAACGGCCGACGAACGGCTTGCCCGATATGTCCTCGTCGTAGCCTGGCGCTTCGCCGACGAACATCACGCGACTTTGCGGATTGCCGTCGGCGAAGACGAGCCGGGTCGCGGTCGCGCGCAGCGCGCAGCCTTCGAATGTGTCGAGCAGCACGCGTAATTCCTCGAGTGTGCCAGTGTTCTTGGCCGCTTGGCGCGCCGCCATGACCGCGGCTTCAGGTGAAGCGGGTGCGGCCGACTGAAAGAAGGTTCTGCTTTCGGCCAGCCCGGTGGCCTTGCCGGGCAGGGGTGACGGCAGAGAGTCACGCCTAACCGAGGAAGGCGCCGGCGACCCTGGGCTTTCGTCCGCCATACGGTCGACCGGCTCCTCGCCGACCAGCGCATCGGCGCCGGCGTCGAGATAGAAGGCGATCAGTTCGCGCGCTTCTTTGTGGTTGGGCATATCGATGAGGCGACCTACGAGGCAATCCGTTGGGCGAAATATTCATGAGCGAATGCAACCGGTACCGCAAGGCGGCGATTGTCAGCGCGCCAGATTCGTGAACAATCCTCTTTAAGCGACCGGGACACGGAGCAGGGCATGAACACGGCGGAGCTTCCGGCCCGGGAGGCGATGGAATTCGACGTCGTCATCGTCGGCGCGGGACCGGCCGGTCTCGCGGCTGCGATCCGGCTCAAACAGGTCGCGCCCGACATCTCGGTCGTTGTCGTCGAGAAGGGCTCCGAAGTCGGCGCCCATATTCTGTCCGGCGCTGTGATCGATCCGATTGGCCTCGACAGCCTGATCCCGGAATGGCGCTCAGAAGACACCCCAATCAAGACTAAGGTCAAAGCGGACCGCTTCTACATGCTCGGCGCTTCGGGCGCGCTGCGGCTGCCGCTTGCACTGATGCCGCCCTTGATGGGCAATCATGGCAATTTCATCGTCTCGCTCGGTGAGGTCTGCCGCTATCTGGCGCGCAAGGCCGAAGCGCTCGGCGTTGAAATCTATCCGGGCTTCGCCGCGGCCGAAGTGCTGTTTCAGAACAATGCGGTTTGCGGCGTCGCTACCGGCGACATGGGCATCGGCAAGGACGGCCACAACAAAGCGGGCTTTGCCCGCGGCATGGAATTGCGCGGCAAATACACTTTGTTCGCCGAAGGCGCGCGCGGCAGCCTGTCCAAAATGCTGATCGAGCGCTTTGGGCTCGGGCAGAACCGCGAGCCGCAGAAATTCGGCATCGGTCTGAAAGAGCTTTGGCAGGTCGCCCCAGACAAACACCAGAGCGGTCTCGTTCAGCATACGTTCGGCTGGCCGCTCAATAACGGCACCGGAGGCGGGTCGTTCCTCTATCACTTCGACGACAACCTGGTCGCGGTCGGTTTTGTCGTCCATCTCAACTACAAGAATCCCTATCTGTCGCCGTTCGAGGAATTTCAGCGCTTCAAGACGCATCCGCTCGTGCGCGACACGTTCTCGGGCGGCAAGCGGATTTGTTACGGGGCGCGCGCCATCAGTGAGGGTGGCTATCAGTCGGTGCCGAAGCTCGCTTTCCCCGGCGGCGCGCTGGTCGGCTGCGCCGCGGGCTTCGTCAACGTGCCGCGCATCAAGGGCAGCCACAACGCCATATTGTCGGGCATGCTCGCCGCCGAGCACGCGGCGGCCGCGCTTTCGGCCGGCCGCGCCAATGACGAGCTTTCGGCTTACGAAGATGCATGGCGCTCATCGCCGATTGGGCGCGATCTATGGCGGGTGCGCAACGCCAAGCCGCTGTGGTCGAAGCTCGGCACCTTTGCCGGGATCGCGCTCGGCGGCCTTGACATGTGGACGAACACGCTGGGTTTCTCCATGTTCGGCACACTCAAACACGGCAAGCCGGATTCCGCGACGCTCGAGCCCGCCGCCAAGTGCAAGCGCATCGCCTATCAGAAACCCGACGGCAAGCTCACCTTCGACCGGCTGTCCTCGGTCTATCTGTCGAACACCAATCACGAAGAAGACCAGCCGGCGCATTTGTTGGTGCGCGACCCAGCTCTGCAAAAGTCGTCGGAGCATGACGTCTATGGCGGGCCGTCGGCGCGCTATTGCCCGGCCGGCGTTTATGAATGGGTCGAGGATGCGGGCCAGCCGCGTTACGTGATCAATGCGCAGAACTGCGTGCACTGTAAGACCTGCGACATCAAAGATCCGAACCAGAACATCACCTGGGTGCCGCCCGAAGGCGGCGGCGGTCCGAACTATCCGAATATGTGATTGCCGAATATTTCATCGTGTGGCCGCCGCGATTTCGCCGCCGTTTCGGCCTAAACCGGCACCGTCGTGCTGGTAACGCGACGGGGACGACGCCAAATTTGCGCCAGGCCTTTACCGGTTTGCCCGCATCAGGTACGCCTCAGCCGGCATCCTTGCGGCGGCGCGGTAAAAAGGCCATTGTCGCGCATCCAGATATTCGGCGCTTGTTGCTTGTTCGCGTGCTGCCAGGTCGCCGGCCCAATTCGCCAATACCCAATTCGCTAATGGAGTTATCGTGATTCATTCGCTGCTGTCCCGGCATGCCGCCATTCTTGGCGCAGCCTTAGCTTTCGGTTTTCCATCGCTGCTCGCCGCCCAGGCCGCGACCGTTCAGACGCCGGCCCAGGCGGAACTTTTGCCCGAGAATGCCGCCGGCAACTATCTGGCCGCGCGTCACGCCGGCGCCGAGCGCGATGCCACCGCCGCTGCCACCTATTACATGGACGTGCTCAAGCTCGATCCGCGCAATCCGGACTTGCTGAGCCGCGCCTTCCTCTCCGTGCTCACCGGCGGCGATATCGATCAGGCGGACAAGCTTGCCGAGCGGATGCTGGATGTCGATCACACCGACAAAATCTCCCATCTTGTGATCGGCATTCGCGAGCTCAAGCTGAAACATTATGGCGTCGCCAAGCAGCATTTCGCGCAATCGGTGCGCGGGCCGGTGACCGACCTGACGGCGGCGATGCTGACGGCGTGGGCGCAGTCCGGCGCCGGCGACACGCATGCCGCGCTTGACACGCTGGACAAGCTGTCAGGGCCCGATTGGTACGGCATCTTCAAGGATCTGCATGCCGGCTTCATCTCCGACCTCGCCGGCGACAAGAAGACCGCCGCCAAGCGTTACGAGAGCGCCTACAAGACCGACCCGACGGCGCTGCGCACGGTGGAAGCCTATGGCCGTTTCCTGTCGCGCAACGGCAGCAAGGACGACGCGCTGAAAATCTATCAGGATTTCGCCAAGGTCCTGCCCGACCATCCGATCGTCAACGAAGAGATGAAAGCTATTGCCGACGGTCAGAAACTGCCGTCGCTGATCGATTCGCCGCAGGCTGGCGCCGCCGAGGCGCTGTATGGTCTCGGCGCTTCGATCGGACGCCGCGGCGGCGAAGATCTGGCGCTCATCTATCTGCAACTCGCGCTCTATCTGCAGCCGTCGCATGCGATGGCGCTGTTGTCGCTCGGCGATCTCTACGAGGATCTGAAGAAGCCCGACCTTGCCATCAAGGCCTACGAGCGCATGCCGACGAGTTCGTCGCTGTCGCGCAACGCCGAGATCCAGATGGCGGTCGATCTCGATGCGCTCGATCGCACCGACGAAGCCAAGCAGCGGCTACAGCGCGTCATCTCGGCGCGCCCCAAGGACACCGAGGCGATCATCGAGCTCGGCAATATCCAGCGTGCGCGCAAGGATTTTGCCAGTTGCGCCGACACCTACAGCAAGGCCATCGATACGGTGCCAAATCCCGAGAAGTCGAACTGGGTCATGTTCTACTTCCGCGGCATTTGCTACGAGCGCTCGCATCAATGGCCGGCCGCCGAAACCGACATGAAGAAGGCGCTGGAACTGTTCCCGGAACAGCCGCTGGTGCTCAATTATCTCGGCTATTCCTGGGTCGATCAGGGCGTCCATCTCGATCAGGGCATGGACATGATCCGCCGCGCCGTCGAGCAGCGGCCGGATGACGGCTATATCGTCGACTCCTTGGGCTGGGCCTATTTCCGCACCGGCAATTACGACGAAGCGGTCAAGAATCTGGAACGCGCCGTCGAGCTCAAGCCCGAGGATCCAACGATCAACGACCATCTGGGCGACGCCTATTGGCGCGTCGGCCGTTTGCTCGAAGCGCATTTCCAGTGGTCGCACGCCAAGGACTTGAAGCCGGAACCGGAAGATCTGCCCAAGATCGAGGCTAAGCTGAAAGACGGGCTGCCCCGCGATACCTCGTCCGCAGCCGATGCCGGCAAGTCGCCGGCCGATGCGGAAAAAAGCGATGCCGGGTCAGACCCAAAGAAAACCGGCAACGGCGGTTGAGCCTTGTCCTTGCCCGTTCCCTCGCTGAGAACGCGCCCGCAAAGGTAAATATGACGCTGCGGGTGCTGGCCCGCCGCGCTGACGGCTATCACGAGCTCGACAGTCTGGTCGTATTCGCCGATTGCGGCGACCGGCTGAGCTTTACGCCCGGCGGCGCGCTTAAGCTGACGGTCGGCGGCGCAACCGCGGCGCAGGCCGGCGACGGTGCCGACAATCTCGTGCTCAAGGCGGCGCGCGCCCTCGCGGCGCAAATTCCGAACCTGACTTTGGGCGAGTTCCATCTGGAAAAAAACCTGCCGGTTGCGGCCGGCCTTGGCGGCGGGTCATCCGATGCCGCGGCCGCGCTCCGCCTCATCGCGCAGGCGAACAAGCTCGCGGCCAGCGATCCGCGCCTCTACGAAGCGGCGCGCGCGACCGGCGCCGACGTGCCGGTTTGCCTTAATCCGCGGCCGCGGCTGATGCGCGGCATCGGCGACAGGCTCTCCGAACCGCTGGTGCTGCCGCCGCTCCCGGCGGTGATCGTCAATCCCGGCGTCGGGCTTTCGACCAAGCAGGTGTTTGCCGGCTGGCAACCGGACGCCAAAGCAGCCGCTCCGTTCGATCTCGCGGCGCTCGCCAAATTGGAGAGCCGCGAACAATTGCTGCAAATATTGCAAACGCAGCCGAACGATCTCGAAACGCCGGCGATCGCGCTTGCGCCGGTGATCGCGGATGTACTCACGGCGCTGCACGCCTTTGCCGGCTGCCAGTTGGCGCGGATGTCGGGCTCGGGCGCGACGTGCTTTGGGTTATTTTGGTCGGCCGCCGAAGCCGAGGTGGCGGCGAAAATCCTGCGCGCCAACAATCCGAATTGGTGGGTGCAGGCTTGCGCACTGAACTAAACCTTGATCCAATTCAATTGAAACGGACCAAGGTCTAGATATTTCGTTTGCGCATGATCTTTTCCGAAAACCGGATTCCACTTTTCGGGATCATGCTCTAATGCGTCCGCGCGATACAGAAATCGACGGTCTCGACCAAAGCCGCTTTCATCGCTGAATCCGGAAACAGCGCCAGCGCATCGCGGGCGATGGCGCCGTAATGGTGGGCGCGGCCGACCGTGTCCTCGAGCGCGCGGTGCCGCACCATCAGCCCGATGGCGTGATCGAGATCGGCGTCGGTGGTTTCGCCGCGTTCGAGCGTCCGCCGCCAGAATTCACGCTCGGCGTCGCTGCCGCGGCGGAACGCGAGCACCACCGGCAGCGTGATCTTGCCCTCGCGGAAATCGTCGCCGACATTCTTGCCGAGATGGGCCGCGGCGCTGCCATAGTCGAGCACGTCGTCGATCAGCTGAAAGGCGATGCCGAGATTCATGCCGAACGAGCGGCTCGCGGCCTGTTCGGCCTTCTGCCGCGCCGACAGCGCCGGTCCGACCTCGCAGGCGGCGGCGAAGAGTTCGGCGGTCTTGCCCCGGATCACGGCGATATATTCGTCTTCGGTGGTCGCGGTGTTCTTGGCGACGGCAAGCTGCATGACTTCGCCTTCGGCGATGACGGAGGCGGCCGAGGAGAGAATTTCCAGTGCTTTGAGGCTGCCGACTTCGACCATCATCTTGAACGCCTGGCCGAGCAGGAAATCGCCGACCAAGACGCTTGCCTCATTGCCCCATAGCATGCGTGCCGCGGTGCGGCCGCGCCGCAATTCGCTCTCGTCCACCACGTCGTCGTGCAGCAGCGTCGCTGTGTGCATGAACTCGACCGCGGCGGCGAGCTTGATATGGCCTTCGCCCGTATAAGCGGCAAGCCGCGACAGCGCCAGCGTGAGCATGGGCCGCAACCGTTTGCCGCCGGAACTGATGAGGTGGTTGGCCACCTCCGGAATCATCGTCACCTCGGAACCGGTACGTGCGATGATTGTGGCGTTGACGCGCTCCATGTCGGCCGCGACAAGTTCGACCAAAGGCTCGATCGACGGCGCATGCGGGCTTTCGAACGGGACGACAACTGCCACTTGAGCTTTCTCCACAGATGAGACGTAGAAGCATAGAAACGCTATGGTGACGCGGCAAGTCCGCAGGCCAATATAGTACCGGCACGCATACCGGAATGCTTCACCTGCGCCGCCTCGCCGGCGCCGATTATGCCACTTCGAGTGGCGGCGGAGAGGGCGAATGTCAAGCAACGACCTTGCCGCGGAACGCATATGAGGAACGCGCGATCGCCAAAGTGGTTGCCGACTTCCGCGCGGCGCTGCCGGGGGCGAGCGTTTATGTTTATGACAACAATTCGACCGACGGCACGGCTGCTGCCGCCAAAGCGGCCGGCGCGGTGGTGCGCCGCGAGACCCATCAGGGAAAGGGCTATGTGGTGCGGCGCATGTTCAACGATATCGAAGCCGATATTTACGTACTGGTCGACGGCGACGCGACCTATGACGCGCCGAGCGCGCAACGGATGATCGACACGCTGATCGCGGACCGGCTCGATATGGTAGTGGCGACCCGGGTCGATCACGAAGCGGCGGCCTATCGCCCTGGCCATCGCGCCGGCAATTGGCTGCTCACCGGATTTGTTGCGCATATATTCGGCCGCGCTTTCACCGGCTATCGGGTGTTTTCGCGGCGCTTCGTCAAATCGTTTCCGATTCTCTCCGGCGGCTTCGAGATCGAGACCGAACTGACCGTGCACGCGCTCGAGCTCGAATTGCCAGTGGGCGAGGTGGCGACGCCGTACTTTTCGCGGCCGAGCGGATCGTCGTCAAAACTCAACACCTGGCATGACGGCTTTCGCATTCCCTGGACGGTGCTGAAACTCTATCGCGCCGAGCGGCCGCTGTCGCTGTTCGGCTCGTTCGGCTTGGCGCTCGGCATCATGGCGGTCGGCCTCGCCATCCCGATCTTCATCACCTATGTGCAAGAAGGCTTGGTGCCGCGTCTGCCGACCGCGGTGCTCTCCACCGGTCTGATGGTGCTGGGCTGCCTGTCGGTCGCCGTCGGCTTGATCCTCGACACGGTGACGCGGGGGCGGCGCGAGGCGAAGCTGATTGCGTATCTGGCGCTACGCGCGCCGGGCGAAGAACGGCGGCGGCGCTGACCATGCGCGAACTCGTCCGCACCAACGACGCCGTGCTGATTACCGCGATTGAGGCGCTGCTCAATGGCGCGGCTATTGATCATATGGTGGTCGACCAGAATATGAGCGTGCTGGAAGGTTCCATTGGCATTTTCCCGCGGCGCATCCTGGTCGATGAGGACCAGATCGACAGCGCGCGGCGGCTCCTGGAGGATGCCGGCTTCGGCAACGAGCTTCGCCCTGATGTCCGCTGACAGCGGCGAGACGAGCGAGGACGCCGTCCTCGGCGGCAAGCTTGTGCTGCGCCAGCCTCGGCGCGGCCATCGCTTCGGCCATGATGCGATCCTGCTCGCGGCGAGCGTCGCGGCGCTGTCCGGCGAGCGCGCGGTCGAGCTCGGCGCCGGCGTCGGCGCCGCCGGACTTGCACTTGCGAGCCGCGTCGACGGCCTTGATGTGACGCTCGTCGATCTCAACCCCACGCTCACAGCGCTTGCCGGCGAGAACATAGAGCGCAACGGCCTCTCCGATCGCATGCGTGCCGTCGGCCTCGATGTCGGAGCACAAGCTTCAGCCTTCGCCGCCGCCGGACTTGCGTTCGGATCGGTGGATCACGTGCTGATGAATCCGCCGTTCAACGCCGCGCAAAATCCGTCGCCCGACCGCGTCCGCCGCATGGCGCACGTGGCTTCCGACGCGACGCTTGGGCAATGGCTCGGCGCGGCAGCGCGATTGCTGCGCCCGGCGGGCGTCGTCACGCTGATCTGGCGGGCGGATGGACTTGGCGATGTGCTCACTGCACTCGCGGTGGACTTCGGCGCGATCGCGGTATTGCCGATCCACGGCAAATTAGGCTCGCCGGCAATCCGCGTCGTGGTGCGGGCGGCAAAAGACCGGAACAGCCCGCTGGTATTGCTGCCGGGCTTCGTGCTCGCCGATGCCGAGGGTAAGCCGACAGTTGCAGCTGAAACCGTCTTACGCGACGGCGCCGCCCTGTCTCTCGCTCAAAACTGATGCTGAGTTTGGACCGTACAGATGCGTCACACAGAACAGTTACGTCACACCGACATGTGATACTGAGATGCGGGTATCAACAACTGGGATTGCGCAATCCTTAAAATCGTACGGGTACAAAAACGCAAAACTGCTCAGCGGTTGTGCATCACGCTGGCAAGGAATCAGGCCGCACCGCGACTTTTTGCTTCGCCTCGGTCCGCAAGGGCATATAGGAAAGCCCGACAAACACGCTGATAAGCATCAAAAGGAAGTAGATCTTCATTGCTTCTTGGCCTCCGCCTTTATTGTGCGCACCAGCATCAAGCAAGAAGCGTTCCAAAGATTAAAAAAGGGTTAGTTGAGCCTTAATGCGACCGATCATATTTGAGCTTCCATGACCGAGCCGGCGAGTTCCCAAAGCCTTGCCAATGGCCTTGTCAGCCGCGCCTTGGGCGCGCTGAAGCCACTGATCCCGAGCCGGTTTCGCCGCGACAAACCGGTCGTTCCGGTGGTGCGGATGACCGGCGTCATCGGGTTTTCGACGCCGCTGCGGCCGGGGCTGAGCCTCGCCGGGATCGCGCGCACGCTCGACCGCGCCTTCGCAACGAAGAATGCGTCCGCCGTCGCGCTCGCTATTAATTCGCCAGGCGGCTCGCCGGTACAATCGCACCTGATCTTCCGCCGCATCCGCGAGCTTGCGGCCGAGCACATGCGTCACGTCATCGCCTTCGTCGAAGACGCCGGCGCCTCCGGCGGCTACATGATCGCTTGCGCGGGCGATGAGATCATTGCCGACCCGCATTCGATCGTCGGCTCTATCGGGGTGGTCGGCGGCTCGTTCGGCTTCGACAAGCTGATCGCCAAGATCGGCGTCGAGCGGCGGCTCTATACGTCCGGCGAGCACAAGGCGTCGCTCGATCCGTTCCTGCCGGAAGACCCCGGCGATGTCGAACGCCTGAAAAAATTGCAGCGGGCCATTCACGACGATTTCATCGCGCTCGTTAAATTGCGGCGCGGCACCAAACTCAACGGCCCGGAAAGCGACTTATTTTCCGGCGAGTACTGGACCGGACGGCGGGCGCTGGAACTCGGTCTGGTGGACGGCATCGGCGATCTGCGCGGGACCTTGCGCGAGCGATTTGGCGAGAAGGTGGTTACCCCTCTTGTGTCAGCCGACCGCGGCTTTTTCGGCCGCCGGGTGCTTGGCGTCGGCGGTGGCGATATAGTCCGCGGGACGCAGACGGGTTTTCCAGTGGGTTTTGCCGAGGACCTGATCTCGGCGCTTGAGGCGCGCGCTATGTGGGCGCGGTTCGGGCTGTAACTCTCGAGGAGGCGCATATGCCGCCGGTCATTGTGTTCGCGCTGGGAGTAGTGGGAGCGGCCGCGTTGGTGCGCTGGTGGTCCAAGGAATCGCGGCGGGTGAATTCCGAGCTCGATGATGTGCGTGCACGCGCCGCGGTCGAGCCGCTCGATCGCAACGCTTTGCCGCAATTAAAGCCCGATCCGAAGACCGGCGAATACCGGCCGGGCTAGCCTTATTGCGTATCCTTGATGCCGCGGTCCTTGACCACGCGGCCCCACTTGTCGAATTCCGCTTTCATGAATGTGCCGAAGCTTTCAGGCGTCCGGCCGACCGGCGTCGCGCCCGCTTGGACGAGCTTGTCGCGGGTCGCCGGGTCATTGAGCGCCGCGTTCACAGCGCTATTGATTTTTTGGACCACAGCCGGCGGCGTCTTCGCCGGCGCCAGAAGCCCGTACCAGTTCGACGCATCGGTGTTGGGATAGCCTTGCTCGGCGAGCGTCGGCACGTCCGGCAGGACCGTGTCGCGCTTGTTGGCCGCGGCCCCGATCGGGACCAGATTGCCGCCCTTGATTTGCGCGATCAGCACCGGAATGTCGGCCGCCATGACTTCGACCTGGCTGGCGAGAAGATCGGTCAAAGCCGGCGCCGCGCCGCGATAGGGCACGTGCAGGAATATGACGCCGGCGGAAGCATCGAGCAGTTCCTGCGCCAGGTGCGGCGGCGAGCCGATACCGGTTGAGGCGAACGGGATCGTGCCGGGCTTCTCTTTGGCGAGCGCGACGAGTTCCTTGACGGTCTTGATGCCGGACTTCGGCGTGACGACCAGCACCTCGGTAACCGTGGTGACGAGCGCCACGGGCGCGAAATCGCGCAACGCGTCGTAGTGGATGTCGGCCATGATATGTGGCGACACCGTCACGGCGCCCGCGGTGGTGAGGAACAGCGTGTAGCCGTCGGGATCGGACTTGGCGACGAATTCGCCGCCGAGCGTGCCATTGGCGCCCGGTTTATTGTCGATGATGACAGGCTGGCCGAGCGCGTCCTTCATCTTTTCGGCGACGACGCGGCCGACGAAATCGGTGGGCCCGCCTGGGGGAAAGGCAATCACGATGTGGACCGGCCGCGATGGGAAGTCGTCGGCCTGCGCAACTTGAGGCGCGACCGAAAATGCCGCCGCGGCACCGGCGATCAGCGTGACTGCAATTTTGCGCACAACTTCCCCCCCCTTGTCATCGGACATCACCAACCGGGAATCTGGTATCGGACTGAGCTATCGCTCTTGTCTCCGTCCCGGTCGCGGATTTCCGATAGCAGCATAAAGGGCGCGAGGCTATGCGTCATGCCGCCCATAAGGCTGACTTGAAGGCTTGACCTCACGCGCGCCATCCACCAACAACGGCCCATGACTTCAGCAACCACCACGACCGCCACCGCGCCCAAGGATTTGCCGCCCTATATGCGGCCGGACCGCTCGTTCCAGGGCCTGATCCTGGCCTTGCAGCGCTACTGGGCGGATTGGGGCTGTGTCATTCTGCAGCCCTATGACATGGAAGTCGGCGCCGGTACCTTTCATCCGGCGACGACGCTGCGTGCGCTCGGCCCGAACGCGTGGAATGCCGCCTATGTGCAGCCGTCGCGGCGGCCCAAGGACGGCCGCTATGGCGAGAACCCCAACCGCTTGCAGCACTATTATCAGTTTCAGGTGATCCTCAAACCGTCGCCCGAGGACCTGCAGGAGCTTTATCTGAAGTCGCTCTACGCCATCGGCATCGATCCGAAGATTCACGACATCCGCTTTGTCGAGGACGATTGGGAAAGCCCGACGCTCGGCGCCTGGGGGCTCGGCTGGGAATGCTGGTGCGACGGCATGGAGGTGTCGCAGTTCACTTATTTCCAGCAAGTCGCCGGTTTCGAATGCGCGCCGGTCGCCGGCGAACTCACCTACGGTCTCGAGCGGCTGGCGATGTATGTGCAAGGCGTCGAGAACGTCTACGAGCTCAACTTCAACGGCCGCGACGGCGCGCAGAAGGTGAGCTACGGCGACGTGTTCCTCCAAGCCGAAGAGGAATATTCACGGCACAATTTCGAATTCGCCGACACCGAGATGCTGTTCGAGCAATTCCGCATGGCGGAGACCGCTTGCAAGAAATATCTCGAAGCCGGCTGGGCTGGGGAATCCGAAAAATCCGATCGCGACAGACATCTGATGGCGCTGCCGGCCTACGACCAGTGCATCAAGGCGAGCCACGTGTTCAATCTGCTCGACGCGCGCGGCGTCATCTCGGTGACCGAGCGCCAGAGCTATATTTTGCGGGTGCGCGAACTGGCCAAGGCCTGCGGCGCGGCCTGGCTCGCCACTGTGGGCGGCGGAAAGATCACATCAACAGAGCGGGGAAGCGCAAATGGGCGAAGTTCCTGAAATCGGCGGACGCAAACCGATCCCGGTCAAAGTCGAAGCCGGCAAGAGCTATTGGTGGTGCGCCTGCGGGCGCTCGAAGTCACAGCCGTTCTGCGACGGCTCGCACAAAGGCACGCCGTTCCAGCCGCAGGAATGGAAGGCTGAGAAAGACGAAGAGGCGTGGTTCTGCGCCTGCAAGCGCTCGCAGCACCAGCCGCTCTGCGACGGCAGCCATAAGGGCTTGCTGTAAAAAGAAAGCGCCAATGCCCGATCTCCTCCTGGAACTGTTCTCCGAAGAAATCCCGGCCCGCATGCAGGCGCGGGCGGCGGAGGATTTGAAGAAGGCGGTCACCGACCGGCTGGTCGAAGCGGGCCTCGTCTACGAGGGCGCCAAGGCCTTCGTGACGCCGCGGCGGATGACGCTCGCGGTGCACGGCGTACCGGTGCGCCAGCCCGATTTGCGCGAGGAGAAGAAGGGCCCGCGCGTCGGCGCGCCCGACAATGCCATTGCCGGATTCCTGAAAGCCGCCGGACTGAAATCGATCGGTGAGGCCAAGGTGCAGCCGGACAAGAAGGGCGATTTCTATGTCGCGCTGATCGAAAAGCCGGGCCGCGCCGCCATCGATGTGATCGGCGAGATACTGCCCGATGTGATCAAAACTTTTCCATGGCCGAAATCGATGCGCTGGGGCGCGCCGTCGAAGGAGCCCGGCGCGCTCACCTGGGTGCGGCCGCTACATTCCATCGTCGCCACGTTCGGGCCAGAGACCGAGGAGCCCGATATCGTGCCGTTTACGGTCGGCGGCATCGCGGCCGGCAACGCGACGCGCGGCCATCGCTTCCTGGCGCCGCAAAAATTCACCGTGCGCCGGCTCGCCGATTACATGGCGAAGCTCGACAAGGCCAAGGTCGTGCTCGACGCCGAGCGGCGCAAAAGCATCATTCTGGCGGAGGCGAAAAATCTGGCCTTTGCGCAAGGCCTCGAACTGGTCGAGGACGACGGCCTGCTCAACGAGGTCGCGGGCCTCGTCGAATGGCCGGTGGTGCTGATGGGGTCGTTCGACGAGCAGTTCCTGCGCATCCCCGAAGAAGTGATCCGCGCCACCATCCGCAACAACCAGAAATGCTTCGTGCTGCGCGACGCCGCGCACGCCAAGCTCGTCGATAAATTCCTGCTGGTCTCCAATCTCGAAGCCGAGGACGGCGGCAAAGCCATCATCGCCGGCAACGAACGCGTCATCCGCGCCCGGCTGTCGGACGCGAAGTTCTTTTACGAGACTGATCTGAAGACGCGGCTTGAGGACCGGCTGCCGAAATTCGAGCATATCGTGTTTCACGAGAAGCTTGGCTCGCAGGCCGGGCGTATCGCACGCATCGAGAAGCTGGCAGCGGAACTTGCACCCCTGCTCGGTGCCGACGTGAAGAAGGCCAAGCGCGCCGCCAAACTTTGCAAAGCCGATTTGCTCACTGAAATTGTTGGCGAGTTTCCCGAGCTTCAAGGACTGATGGGCAAGTATTACGCCGAAGAGCAAGGCGAGGATGACGCCGTCGCTCATGCTTGTGAGGATCACTACAAGCCGAAAGGCCCGGACGATCTCGTGCCGAGCGATCCCGTATCAATCGTTGTCGGACTTGCGGACAAAGTTGATACGCTAGCCGGATTCTGGGCGATCGACGAGAAGCCGACGGGGAGCAAAGACCCTTATGCGCTACGCCGGGCGGCGCTAGGCACGATAAGAATTATCTTGGATAACAGGATCGAATTACCAATTTTGAAGTTTGTCCGCACTCCGCTCGCCGACCATTATGTCGAAGCGGCTATGCGATACCCAAATATGTTGATGACGCAAAAATTTGCGGAAGCGGCTCCGATTTCCAGTCAAGTGCGAGATCGCTATCGAGATCGAACTGTCGAACAAAGTACTCATGAGTTGACGCTTGGCGAAGATGCGCTTTCGGAATTGAGGGACACCGAAACAAGCTTGGCCGCCTTCTTAGCCGACCGATTGAAAGTCCAGCTACGCGAGCAAGGGGCGCGCCACGATCTAGTCGATGCTGTATTCGCACTCGAAGGCCAGGACGATCTTGTTCTCATCGTCCGCCGCGTCGAGGCGCTAGGAAAATTTCTCGACACCGAGGATGGCAAGAATCTGCTCGCCGGCTACAAGCGCGCAACGAACATCATCCGCATCGAAGAGAAAAAGGATTCGCGCGAATATACCGGCGCGCCCGATCCGAAGTCTTACAGCCAGCCGGAGGAAAAAGCGCTGGCGCAGGCGATCGATGCCGCGAAGACCGAGGCGACTCGCGCCGTCGAAAAAGAAGATTTCGAAGCCGCCATGCGCGCCATGGCAAGGCTGCGCCCGAGCGTCGATGCCTTTTTCGACAAGGTGACGGTGAATGTCGAGGATAAGGCGCTGCGCGAAAATCGCCTCAAGCTGCTCAACGAAATCCGTGCCGCGACCCGCGCCGTGGCGGATTTCTCCAAAATAGAAGGCTAGCTGTCGCCAGCAAAAGTCGTGGATGGCCGGGATGAGCCCGGCCATGACGGTTCAAGGGCGGTTTCCAAATGCGTGGAGCATGCTAGAACCGAAACGCGGCCCGCGCGTTGAGTGTTTGTCGATTTCCGGTCGCTCCTGTTGCACCCTCCCGAAACGCGTTCCAACCCCGAGGCAATCTATGGTTATCACCACCGAACATATTACGCCGCTCGTCGCCCTGATTGCCGGTATTCTCATCCTGCTCCTGCCGCGCCTATTGAGCTTCATCGTTGCGATCTATCTCATTATCGTCGGATTGATGGGGCTCAACGGCATCTACCATTTCGTTCACTAGCGGCGAACAACACTGCAGGCGTCGCTTCGCATCTCGGGAATTGCCATCACTAAGCCGAGCTCCATCCAACGCATGATGCCATGGTCAAATCGCGCGCAAAAACGTCCCGACAGCCGGTGAAAAAATCTCCGGTTCGCGGCAAACCCGCAGGTAAGTCCGCCACGGCGAAGGCGCCGGCAAAAGGCAAATGGGTTTTTGCCTTCGGCGGCGGTAAAGCTTCGGGCCGCTCCTCGATGCGCAATCTCCTCGGCGGCAAGGGCGCGGGGCTTGCCGAAATGGCGCATCTCGGCCTGCCGGTGCCGCCCGGCTTCACCATCACGACCGAAGTCTGCACGTACTTCTACGAACACGGCAAAACCTATCCGAAGAATCTGAAGGCGCAGGTCGAAGCGGCGCTCGCCGCGGTCGGCCGCATCACCGGCAAGACATTCGGCGATGCGAAAAATCCGCTGCTCGTTTCGGTGCGCTCCGGCGCGCGGGCGTCGATGCCCGGCATGATGGACACGGTACTCAATCTCGGCCTCAACGACGTGACGGTCGCGGCGCTTGCGGAAAAATCCGGCGACCGCCGCTTCGCCTTGGACAGCTACCGGCGCTTCATCACCATGTATTCCGACGTTGTGCTCGGCATCGAGCATCAGAATTTTGAGGAAATCCTCGACGAGCATAAGGATCGCAACGGCTACACGCTCGACACCGATCTTAACGCCGACGATCTGCAAGCGCTGGTCGACCGCTACAAGGAGCGCGTCGAGCAGGAACTGGACAAGCCATTCCCGCAGGATGCGCATGCACAATTGTGGGGCGCCATCGGCGCGGTGTTCAGCTCGTGGATGAATCAGCGCGCCATCACCTATCGGCGTCTGCACGGCATTCCGGAAAGCTGGGGCACCGCCGTCAACGTGCAGGCCATGGTGTTCGGCAATATGGGCGACACGTCCGCGACCGGCGTCGCCTTCACGCGCAATCCCTCGACCGGCGAGAAAAAGCTCTACGGCGAGTTTTTGATCAACGCCCAAGGCGAAGACGTCGTCGCAGGCATCCGCACGCCGCAGGAAATCACTGAAGCAGCGCGCAAGGAATCCGGCTCCGACAAGCCGTCGATGGAAGCGGCTCTGCCCGGCGCTTTCACCGAGCTCAAGCGCATCCACGGCGTGCTCGAGCGGCACTATCGCGACATGCAGGATCTCGAATTCACCGTCGAGCAGGGCAAGCTGTGGATGTTGCAGACGCGCAACGGCAAGCGCACCGCGCAAGCGGCGCTGCGCATCGCGGTCGAGCTGGCGCAGGAAAAACTGATCACCAAGGAAGAAGCGGTGGCGCGGGTCGATCCGGCGGCGCTCGATCAGTTGCTGCACCCGACCATCGATCCGAACGCCGAACGCAAGATCATCGCCACCGGCCTGCCGGCGTCGCCCGGCGCCGCGTCCGGCGAAATCGTGTTTTCTTCGGAAGAAGCCGAATTGCTCAAGAGCCAGGGACGTAAAGTTATTTTGGTCCGCATCGAGACCTCGCCCGAAGACATTCACGGTATGCACGCGGCCGAGGGAATTCTGACGACGCGCGGCGGCATGACGTCTCACGCCGCCGTGGTGGCGCGCGGCATGGGCAAGCCCTGCGTCTCCGGCGCCGGCACGCTGCGCGTCGATTATCGCGAGCAGACCATGCGGGCCGGCGGCGTCACCATGAAAAAGGGCGAGACGCTGACCATCGACGGCTCGACCGGCCAGGTGCTCGCCGGCAAAGTGCCGATGATCGAGCCGGCGCTCGCCGGCGAATTCGCCACCGTGATGAAATGGGCCGACACGGTGCGCAAGCTCAAAGTGCGCGCCAATGCTGATACGCCGGTCGACGCGCGCACCGCGATCAAATTCGGCGCCGAGGGCATCGGGCTGTGCCGCACCGAACACATGTTCTTCGACGAGGAGCGCATCCGCGCCATGCGCGAAATGATCCTGGCGGGCGACGAGACCGCGCGCCGTGCCGCGCTGGCAAAATTGCTGCCGATGCAGCGCGCCGACTTCGTCGAACTGTTCAAGATCATGGGCGGGCTGCCGGTGACGATCCGGCTCCTCGATCCGCCGCTGCACGAATTCCTGCCGCATACCGAGAAGGAAATAGCGGAGGTGGCCGCCGCGATGGGCGCCGATCCGCAAAAGCTCGCCGATCGCGCCCGTGAATTGCACGAGTTCAACCCGATGCTCGGCTTCCGCGGCTGCCGCCTTGCCATCGCTTATCCGGAGATCGCCGAGATGCAGGCGCGGGCCATCTTCGAGGCGGCGGTCGAAGCCGCGCGTGCCACCGGCAAGCCGGTGGTCCCGGAAATCATGGTGCCGCTCATTGCCGGCAAGGCCGAGCTCGATCTCGTCAAGGAGCGTATCGACGCCATGGCGAAGAAGGTCGCCGCGGAGACCAAGAGCAAGTTCAATTATCAGGTCGGCACCATGATCGAATTGCCGCGCGCGGCGCTGAAGGCCGGCGAAATCGCCGAGACGGCGGAGTTCTTCTCGTTCGGCACCAACGACCTGACCCAAACCGCGTTCGGCATCAGCCGTGACGACGCCGCGAGCTTCTTGGGGATTTACACCGCGAAGGGAATTTTGCCGTCCGATCCGTTCGTGTCGATCGATCGCGAGGGCGTCGGCGAGCTCATCCGCATTGCGACCGAACGCGGCCGCAAGACGCGGCCGCGATTGAAGCTCGGCATTTGCGGCGAACACGGCGGCGATCCGACCTCGGTCGCGTTCTGCCACGACGTCGGGCTCGATTACGTGTCGTGTTCGCCGTTTCGCGTGCCGATCGCGCGGCTCGCCGCAGCTCAGGCAGCCCTCGGCAAAGGCGCGAGCAGTACCGCGTAATTAATTCACATGTTGCCGTGAATGCGATTGGTCTTCCGCGAGAACTTTCGCGCGCGGCAACGCGCATCGTTTTGTGGTTAATGAATCGCGACCCTGGAGCTCTTATCATGATACCGGCGGAACCCGCGGCAGAACGAATTTTTTGCGCGTTTTGATTTGAGTTTGGCCGTGGCGTGCGCCGCACAGTTCCACGCGGTCGATCGGCGCGCATTAAATTGCGTCCGCGGATCGATCCCCGCGGTTCCATGCGCGTCAGCGATTAACACCTTCGCAACGTTAACTCGACAATAAATTGCGCCGTCGCATTTGCGCCACTGCGGTAGAGTTTCATTGACCGAGTACGCGTTGCGTTGGGGTTGTGGGGTAAATGGTGGCGTCGCGTGTTCGGGTGTTGCGTGCTTCTCACTCAGCACGCTTCTGGCTCTGCGCGTTCTGTATCGCGCTGATGCCGACCTCGGTTGGATATCAGGATCTTGCCGCGCTCATCGCGCATCGTCCCGGCGCCACAGGCTGGGGCGAACACCTGATCGCGTCGCCGTTCGGCACCATCGAAAGCGCGACATTCAATTTCACGCGTCCGATCGGAACCGTCATTCCGGAGCCGCTCACCTTTGCGAATGTCAATTTCGATCCGCGTTCGCTCGATGCCTATGCCTGGAAAGTCGACGAGGCGATGACCGGGCGCTCCATGCGCCAAGTCGAGCGCCAAGTCGAATATCCGACGATCAACCGGACCAACAAAGGCGACCGGTTGCCGATAGCTACGCCCGCCGCGGTCGATCCAAAAACCTTGCCGCAATTGCAGCCGATCGACGCACCGGCGATGCCGCAGCCTGTGAACGCGGAGATCCACGCCGACAGCAAAGACGCCGCGCCCGTTGCCGCACCAACCAACGTCGCCGCCGCTGCCCCCACGGCGGCCGCCACCAACGCTCTTCAGATGGATGCCGCCAATGCGGCGTCCGCGCCGCAGGCCGCGAGCATCGCGGCGGCGGACCCCGCCAATCCGGCGATGTCAGGCTCGCGCTTGGATCAAGCAAGCACCACGCTGGCGCTACGCTCCATGCTGCCTGCCGAGCGCGGCAATGTGCGTGGTGGCGGCGATGACGCCGTGGCGGTCGCCGACCAGCCGCCGGACATTCCAGCGCCGAGCGAAATGACGGTCGCGCAATCGACATTCGGCGAGACGTCTTTCATCGACGGCGGTTCGACCGACCGCAGCGCGCAGATTTATTTCGGCGGCAGCATCATGGGGACGCGCGCGGGCTTGGAGAGCTGGGCGCCGGGCGCCGAGCCGATCCTGGTGTTGCCGCCCGGCGCCGCGAAGCTGGCATCGCTCGAAGCCAACGACAACGACGATTACGGCGGCAATGAAATCGCGACCGGCAAGGATGAGAGCCGCGTGTTGAGCCCGGCGCAGCGCCTCGGCCTCGTCGGCAAGCCACGCATCGAGGCGCAAAAGTGTCTCGCCGACGCGGTCTATTTCGAAGCGCGCGGTGAGGTGATGAAAGGCCAGGAAGCCGTCGCGCAAGTGATCGTGAACCGCGTGTTCTCCGGTTATTACCCGCACGATGTGTGCGGCGTGGTTTATCAGAACGCTCACCGGCATCTAGCGTGTCAGTTCACCTTCGCGTGCGAAGGCAAAGACCTCAACAAGATCGACGAGCCGGACATGTGGGAGCAGGCAAAACAGATCGCCCGCGATATGCTCGACGGCAAGATCTGGCTCGCCGAAGTCGGCCACGCCACGCATTATCACGCCTATTGGGTGCATCCGAGCTGGGTGCACGAGATGACGCGGCTGTACCAATTGGGCGTTCACACTTTCTATCGGCCGCGCAATTGGGGCGACGGCGACGACGAACCGATCTTCGGGCCGAACGCGCCGGAGACGACCGCGACCATCAATCCGTCGAGCAAAGCGAATTTCCTGCGGCCCGATCCCGAGGTGCTTTCGGAAAATCCGGTGCCTAACTCTGCAGTCCCGGAAGCAAACGCGAAAGGCCCTGAGGCGGCGGTATCGCCCGCTCCGGCGGCCGAGCAGACCGTGCCGACGGCGAAGCTCTAGGCCTCGTCATTCCGGAGCCTCGCGCGCGAGGAACCCGGAATCCATAATCACCAAGCGTGATGACTGAAATCACAAAGCGTGAAGACTGACATCTAACCCCGGTTTCCGCGATTGCCGCAGCGAAATGGGCTGACCTGCCATGCGCTGAGCGCTCAAGACTTGAAAGTTTTCATTTGGGCGATTTTTACCCAGGCTTTATGCTGCGCCGCTTTCTGAATCGACAGCCTTCTGAATCGAATTGTCAGCCGGGGCAAAATGGACGACGTCACAAGAAGCATAAGTGCTCCTCGCGTGAGCGCGACAGTCAGCGCGAGCTGGCGCTCGCCGGCGCTGGTCATCGGTTTCGGCAGTCTGATCGCGCTCATCGCGTTCGGGCCACGCTCGACGCTGGGTTTCTTCCTCACGCCGCTGTCGTCGGCCAATCACTGGGGCCGCGACGTCTTTGCCTTCGCGATAGCGCTGCAGAATTTGCTGTGGGGCATCGGCCAGCCGCTCGGCGGCATCGTCGCCGACCGCTTCGGGACCGTGCGGGTGCTGTGCGGCGGCGCGCTGCTTTACGCCGCGGGTCTCGCGCTGATGTCACATGCATCGAGCGCGCCGATGCTCGACGCATCAGCGGGCATATTGGTCGGCTTCGGTCTCGCCGGCTGTTCGTTTCCGGTCGTGCTCGCAGCGCTCGGCAAGCTCGTGCCGCCGCAATCACGCTCGCTCGCGTTCGGCTTCGGCACCGCGGCGGGCTCGTTCGGCCAGTTCCTCTATTCGCCGGTCGCGGTCGCGCTGATGGATGCGTTCGGCTGGCAGCAAACGCTGCTGATCTTCGCCGTCAGCATGCTCGCGGTGCTGCCGCTGTCGCTGGCTCTGGCGACGCCGCCGTCGGAGCATCACGCGCAATCGCAATCGCTGACCCAGGCTTTGCGCGAAGCCTTCGCGCATCGCTCCTATATCCTGCTCGTGCTCGGCTTCTTCACCTGCGGCTTTCAGCTGCAATTCATTACCGTGCACCTGCCGTCCTATTTGGTGGATCGCGGCCTGTCGGCGGAAATCGGCGGCTGGACCATCGCCACGATCGGGCTGTGCAACATCGTCGGCTCGGTCTCTACCGGCTGGCTCGGCGACCGGGTGCCGAAGCGTTACATATTGTCCGCTCTCTATTTCATCCGCGCCGCGGCGATCCTGACTTTCATTTCGTTCCCGGTCACTGCCGTCACCTGCATTATGTTTGGCGCGGTGATGGGTTTCACGTGGTTGTCGACCGTGCCACCCACCAACGGCATCATCACGGTGATGTTCGGCACGCGCTGGCTGGCGACGCTCGCCGGCTTCGCCTTCTTCAGCCATCAGGTCGGCGGTTTCCTCGGCGTCTGGCTCGGCGGCATCGTGTTCGACCGCACCGGGTCCTACGACGCGGTATGGTATCTGGCGATTCTGTTCGGCGTGCTGTCGGGGCTGATCAATCTGCCGATCGTGGAAAAGCCGGTGGCCCGTATGGCCGCGGCAGCGGCTTAGAGTGATGGCCGTGGCTGCGGCCTAGAGCCGTCGCGCCGTCACGGCTATAACCTCGTGACATCGCGAGGTTATAGCTATGCCGAGTTTCAAAGCCATCGTCGTCGATAAAACGGATGCCGGCCAGGCGGTCCAGCTCACCGATTTCGACGAGAAGAATTTGATGGACGGCGACGTCACCGTCCACGTCGAATATTCGACGGTGAATTACAAGGATGGGCTTGCCGTCACCGGCAAGGCGCCAGTGGTGCGTCGCTTTCCGATGATTGCCGGTGTCGATTTCGCCGGCACCGTTGAAGCCTCGTCGCATCCCGCCTGGAAGGTCGGCGATAAAGTCATCCTCAACGGCTGGGGATTGGGCGAAACCCATCTCGGCGCTTACGCCGAAAAGGCGCGCGTCAAGGGCGACTGGCTGGTGCGGCTGCCGCCGACTATGAGCGCGCGCGACGCCATGGCGATCGGCACCGCGGGGTACGCCGCGATGCTTTCGGTCATGGCGCTGGAACGCGCCGGGCTCGAGCCTAAACGCGGGCCGATGGTCGTCACCGGCGCGGCCGGCGGCGTCGGTTCCGTCGCCATCGCGCTGCTCACGAAGCTTGGCTATACGGTGTCCGCCGCAACGGGCCGGCCCGAGGAGGCGGCATATCTCAAGGGGCTCGGCGCCACGGAGATCATCGAACGCAAGGAATTGGCGGGTCCCGCCCGTCCGCTCGCCAAGGAACGCTGGGCCGGGGGAATCGACGCCGTGGGCTCGACCACGCTCGCCAATGTGCTGTCGATGACGCGGTATGGCGGTGCGGTTGCCGCCTGTGGACTTGCCGGCGGAATGGACTTGCCGACGTCGGTTGCGCCGTTCATTCTAAGGGGCGTCTCGCTCCTTGGCATCGACTCCGTCATGTGTCCGTTGCCGTTACGCCAACAGGCTTGGCAGCGTCTGGAGACGGATCTCGACCGGTCAAAGATCGCGGCAATGGTGCACGAAATCGGGCTCCCCGACGTCATCGCGGCTGGCCGCCGTATAGTCGAGGGTCACGTCCGTGGCCGGATCGTGGTAAAAATTGGGTAATGGGTTCAGAATTTGGTTACCAATTTCGGCGACACTGCGAGGGCACTATGGTAAGGGGTCGGTTAAGAAGTTTTGTTAACGTAGCGCCAGTGTCCGATAACAGTACGTCGAGAGTGGAGTTGTCGATGTTGTTCCGCGTAGCCGCTGTCAGTGCGTGCGTATTGGGCGCCGGTCCGTTCGGCGCCGGCATATTCGGTGCAAGTACGGCCACCGCCGAAGAACTGGGACCGGAACAGGCCCGCGTATTCGTGGTCGGCAAGTTGTTCTCCTATACCTGCTTCGAGGGCACCGCCGGCCAGGGCCGTATTTTCCCCGACGGCTCGGTGGTCGGCACCATCAGGATGCACGGCTCCGGTGAAATGCGCTTCGCGGCGCTGCCGGCCGGCACGATCCGCGTCGACGGCAGCTCGATGTGCGCGCATCTGCCCGGCCTGCCGATCACGCCCTGCTTCCGGGTGCAGAAAATCGATTACCGGAGCTTCCGCGGCTCGGTGTCCGGCATGGGCTTTGCCTATTGCGACTTCTACCAGCGCAATCCGCGCTCGCAGCTGATCAGCGGCCCGGCCGAGGCGCCGGCGGCGACGCCAATCCCGACGCGGCCGACACTGCGTCCGTCGCTGGACGAATAAGCTTCACCTTCTGAGACTTCTTCAGGCGCCTGCGAAGTCGGAGTTCAGCCGCCTTCGGTGCGCGCCGCCGTCTGCGGATAGAGCACACGCTGGTACAACCAGCCGATGCCGAGCAAGACGACGCCAAGGCCGATCACCGAGAGCGCGCGATAGATGCCGGCGATGTTGGCGGTGTCGAACAGAAATACCTTCGCGATGGTCAGGATGATGACGCCAAGGGCGAGGAAGCGCGCCGGCTGCGAGCGCAGCGCGAAGCCTATGACGAGCAGTACGATGCCGAAGGCGAGCCACACCGTCGAATAGGTGTATTGCTCAGCGTCGCCGGGAAGAGGCCCCCACAATATGGGGCCATGAAAGAGCCGCCTGATTTCGAGTGTGAGATAGAACAGCGCGAGCGTCACGGCCGTGATCGCGGCTATCGCGCGATAGCGCATCGGACGTGTGGTACGGGCGATCAGCGCCAGAGTGATGGCGAGTATTGCTGGCAGGCCGTAGCCCAGCAGGATCAGGTTGAAGAACACGCCCCCGACAGGCGGATAACGGCTGATCTCGATCCAGGGATCCGGTACCACGACGATCAAGAGGTCGAAAACAACTGAAAGAAGCGTAAGCCCCGCGATGACGAGCGCGCTGATGTCGTGCACGATGCTGCCGGTGCGGCCGCGGATGTGTTCGAGGCCGATGGTCATCGCGAGGCCAACATTCACATAGAGCATGCACTCCGTGATGCTGCTTCGCGACAGGTACATGTCGCCAGCGTACATTAAGTAACGGATCGACGACCGGTAGATGTCGCCGCCGGTGACGTAGTGGCGAATTTCCACCACGGCGAGCAGCACCGTGAACAAGATGGCGCCGGCGTCGACGATGCGCGCCGGCAGATCGTCGGCGCGTTTGCGCAACAGCCAGCCGCCGAACCAGAACGACGCGGCCGGAATGCCATAGCCATAGAGCAGCCAGTTGAAAATCGGCGTCGTGCCGATATCGTCGCCGACAATGCGCGGCTCATAAGCAATGCGCGCCACGACCACGCCAACCATGATCGCGGCGAGGGAGCGCAGCCAGGGCAGGGGACGCTCGCCCGAGACCCATGCAGCTCCCGGCACCATCAGTGCCAACGCGACTGTGAGCCAGCCTTTTTCCAGCGCGAAGGTGAGCGTGAGCGCCAGCGCCGCCAGCGCGCCGGTCGCGAACATGGCGCTCGCCGCCATGAGGCCGGGCCGCGGCTCGCGCTGCACCAGCGTTTCGGTTGCGAGCCCATAGAGCGCGCCGACAAGGAGTGCCAAGCCGGAGAATGGCAGTGACCGGTCGAGTTCTGCGATCCGGTAGTAGAGCGCGACCAGCATCGCGAGTGGCACAAACACGCCCGAGGCCGCCCACAGCATCGGCACCAAAGCGCGCGTGGAGCGGCCGTGTGTCAGGAACCCTTGCGCCAAGAAGCCGGCGCCGCCGAACAGCACCGCCCATAAAGCGGCCAGCACGAAATGCGAGCCGTAGTCGAAAGAGCCGGGTTCAGGGATCGCGGGAGCGGTCGGGCCGGACGGCGCCAAGAGCGCGTCGGGATTCATGTGCACCGCCCAATGCGCCATGACCGCGACGGCGAGGATCGCGGTCACCGGCACGGCAGCGGTGGCGGCTTCGGTGCGGCAGGCGATGCCGATAGCTGCGATGCTGAGAACAACAAAAGCCGTGAGCGCGACGGGGTCGTGCCGGGTCGCCAGCACGAGAATCACAGCGACCAGAAGATAGACCGAGAGCGCGACGCCCGAGACGTGGTCGATCTCGCCGGGCGTTGAGGGCGGTCCGTACAGCAGACCGCAAACAAGGAACGCGGCGACGAGGGCGAAACCTGTCAGTGCGTGGAATACATGCGCGCCGAGCGCCGTGACGGTGCCGAAATCAGGATCGATTCCCGGCAGTGCCCACAGCGCGCCAAGCGCGAGTGCGGCGAGCGCGAGCGCCCGCCACAGCCGGTAACGCGCCAGCGCGAAGGCTGCCGCATTGACGACCGCGATATAGATGTAGAGCGACCAGTAATCCGGCGCGGTGGATGCGACCAACATCGGCGTCAGATACGCGCCAACGATGCCGAGACCGGCGAGCGCGGGCCCGTGCAACAAAGCGGCGGCCAGGCAGAGCAACGCGACCGCACCGAGAAGAACGAAGGCGATCGGCGGCGGCAGGAAGCCATGCGGCAGGAAGCCATAGAGCGCATAAGCCGCATAGACTGTCGCATAGGCAATTGTGGTGCCGGCCGCGGTCAGAATGGCCGGAATGTTTGCTGAAGGAAGACTGGGCAGCGCCAGCACTTGTTCGCTGCGCCGTTGCCATTCGCCGGTGACAACCAGCGCCAGCGCCAGCAAAGCGCCGAGCATGATGCGGACGCGCGGACCGATGAGACCCTGCTCGATGGTGTAGCGCACCAGAAATATGCCGCCGAGCGCGAGCGCGACGCCGCCGACCCAGACCACCCAGCGCGTCCCGAAGCTTTCCTCAAAGCCGATTGACCGCGGCGGCGCCTGCACGGCTCTCGGCGCCGGCGAGCTCGGGACCGACGTTGCCGCGGGTTGCGATGAGAGCGATGCCGGCGCGGGTGTAGTGGACGGGGCCGGCAACGGCGGCAGCGGCTCGGTCACGATTCGGACTGGAGGTGCGGCGGGCGCGGCTGGCTGCGGCGGCGCCGCTTCCGCAGGTGCTGGCCGAAGTTGCGGCGAGGCGGCGGCTGATGGTGCCGGGCCCTCAAGCTCAGCGATTTTGGACTCGAGGCGGCGCAACTGATCGGCTAGTCCAATTGAGCGGACCAGCGCGACAATGGCGATCACTGGCGTGCCCACCACCGCCAGCACGAGGATGAGGATCAAGCCTTCCATTGCAGCCCCGGCGTCAATTCGGCGATGGGATGTTATGCGCCGGCTCTGACAGGCGAAAGCTTCAACCTTCGCCTGTTGGTATTCCGCTAAGCGCCTTGCTTATTCGAGATCGAGCCGGAACGGTTCCGCCTCGGTGGTCATGACGCCGCGTCCGATGTTCTCAATCGCGGCGACCATGCGGCCGTCGCGGCCCAAAAGCTTGTCGGCGAGCGACACGATGCGGATATTCGGCGTCGCGGTCGGCGAAGCACGGCGCAGGGCTTGCGCGATGCTGATTTCGTCGCGCTTGGGGTTCAGCGCGCAGACACTTGCAAATGCGCTCGCGGTCGAACGGCTGATGCCCATGTAGCAGTGCACCACGAGCGGCGCTTTGCGGTCCCAGTCGCGCACGAAATCGAGAAGTTTGGCGACGTGCTCTTTGCCCGGCATGATGTAGCCGTCAAGCGGCGTGGAAATATCATGCAGGCACAGCCAGAGATGATTCTCCGGCGCCACAGAGACGGGCCGTTGCAGACGAGCCTCGTGGCCGATCAGCGACACGACGTGGCGCGCGCCGGTGTCCTCGACGGTTGCTTGCAGACGCGAAAGCGAGCAGACGTGAATCATGGAATCAAACAATCGTTATTACGGCTCTTCATATAGTTATGACTGGCGGCGCAAGTGTGACTTTTCGCGATCGATGTTGCATCCTATTCGTCGATCAGCTTCTTGATGCGCTCGGCAAAACGGACTTGCGCCGTCTCGGCCGGCCAGGGTTTCAAATAATCGCGCTCCATTGCGGCCGAGAATACCGGCGGGCGACCGAAAAACCGCAGTGCTTCGGCGGCTTCGAATCCGGCGATCCGTGTGGCTTCAAGATAGGCCGCCTGCCGGTCGGCGGCTTTGGTCAACGCTTCGATCTCCGGCGTCGATTTCGCCGGCAGTCCAAAACGCAGATGGATCGCCGTGAGCAAGCGCCGTTCGGTGACCTTATAGGCGTCGCCGATCACCGCTTTGAACGGCGAGATCATGTCGCCGATCACGTATTCGGGCGCATCGTGCAATAGCACCGTAAGCCGGCGGCTGTTGTCGAGCCGCGGCACCCGCGCGCGCGCCAAGGCCTCGACCAGCAAACAATGCTGCGCCACCGAAAAAATATGCGCGCCGCTGGTCTGCCCGTTCCAGCGCGCCACGCGCGCCAGCCCATGCGCGATATCTTCGATTTCGATATCGAGCGGCGAGGGATCGAGCAGATCGAGCCGCCGCCCCGACAACATGCGCTGCCATGCACGCCCGGTTGCGCGCTGTCCGGATGCGGGCCGCGGCTTCACGGCCGCGCCTTGTCGGACAGGACCGCTTTATTAGACATGGCCCTTTTGCCCGAGCTTGGCGCAGGCCTCGTGGCGATAGCAGGTCACGAGATGATCGTTGACCATTCCGACGGCCTGCATGAAGGCGTAGACGATCGTCGGCCCGCAGAACTTGAAGCCGCGCTGCGCCAGATCCTTCGACATCGCCTGCGATATCTTGGTCTCCGCCGGCACTTGGCCCCTGGTCTTGAAGCGGTTCACCTTGGGCTTGCCGTCGGCAAAATCCCACAAATATCGGGAAAAGCCTGGGCCTTTCTCCATGATCGCGAGCCAGGCGCGCGCGGAGACAACGGAGCCTTCGATCTTTGCGCGATTGCGCACGATGCCGGCGTCTTGCATCAGACGCTCGATCTTTGCCGGCCGGTACCGCGCGATTTTCTCCGGCGCGAAATCATCGAACGCGCGGCGGAAATTGTCGCGTTTGCGCAAAATGGTGATCCACGACAGGCCGGCCTGAAAGCCATCGAGCACGAGTTTTTCATAGAGCGCGCGGTCGTCGTATTCCGGCACGCCCCATTCCTCGTCGTGATAGGCGAGATAGAGCGGGTCCTCTCCGGGCCATGGACAGCGTTTGAGGCCGAGATCGGTCATTCGGCGGCTTTCTTGGCTTCGCCCGGAAACGGAAACCGCGCCCAGTCCGGCTTGACGAGCTGGATCGGTACGGCGCCGGCGGAAAGCTTCTCGCCTTGCGCGAGCGCCTCGTCCACCCGGTCAAGGCGTAACAGCGCGACCGCGTGCCCATGCGCCGCCGAGCCTATGGTACCGAGCTGGCGATCTCCGGCTGTGACCGCCGCTCCAACCTCAGGAGCCGCGCCGTCGTAGCGCAGCGGCACGGCGCGGGTGCGCGCGGTACCGCGATGCTCCACCCGCGACACGACTTCCTGCCCGACATAGCAGCCCTTGGTGAAGTCGACGCCGCCGAGCTGATCCATGTCGGCCTCATGCGGGAACGCGTCGCCATAGGCGAAATCGAGGCCGCCGCGCGGCACACCGAGCGCGATCCGGTGCGCTTCGTAGGCGCTGGCATCGACCAGCGCGGCGCCGAGTTCGACCGCTGCTTCTGCAGCGCGATGAGCCGGAATCATCAACCGCAGGCCGAGCGCCGGCAGGCGCGGATCGGCATAGCACAGGCCGAATTGAGTTGAGCCGGTACCGTCCCAGGCCGCGAGCACGCCCAGCGTCTCCGACAAATCTTCGACCAGAACCTTGGCGCGCAATTTGTAGAGATTGAGTCGGTTCACGAGCGTCCCGCCAAGCGCGCGCGGGATGTCGAGAAAAAAGCCGCCGTCGCTGCCGCCGCTTGGCGCGGCCGGTGCTTCGGCGACAATGAAATCAGCAATGATCTTGCCCTGCGGCGTCAGGAGCGCGCAGAACCGCGCCGTCCCAGGCGTGAGCTTGAGGATATCTGCGGTGACAAGGCCGTGGAGAAAATTCCGTGCGCCGTCGCCGGCGACCTTGACCACACCGCGGTCAGGCAGAAGGGCAGCCTTCATGCGATGAATGCCTAAGCCCGCCGCCGCGCGACCGCAAGGCCAATCTCCGGTTTCTGGAAAAGCTCCAAGCAACCCGTATTATCGCAGAACGGCGCGGATAACGAAAACCGCCAAGAGACCGCAGCAAGAACACCGCACGGCTTATAGTCTTTCGAAGCCGACGGGCTTGCCGGCAAACCGTCTCGCGTCGAGGAGGCCAAGTGGCTCCTCGACCGCTCGGCGTGGGTGCGGCTGAAGAGCCGTGTTCTCGTTGTCGACGATTCCGCGACCATGCGTTCGATCGTGAGAAAAACACTCACGGCAACGCGGGTTCCGCTTGAGGTGAGCGAGGCGGGCGACGGTCCCGCCGCGCTCAAGCTTGTGAGCGACAATGATTTCGGCGTCATCTTTATCGATCAGAACATGCCCGATTTATCGATCAGAACATGCCCGACGTCAGCGGACTTGAGACGCTCGCCAAGATCGAGCAGGACAAGCCGGGCATCACCGCCGTCATCATGACGTCGATGAAGAACGACGAAGTGGCCGCCTCCGCCCGCGCGTGCGGCGCGGCATTTCTCAGGAAGCCGTTCTTCCCCGCCGATATCGAAAACGTAATGTGCGGCTTTTACGGGCTACGCGCGCTCAATCCAAAGCGTGCGTAGACCTAAGCAGCTCTTACTGCCGCGATATTTTGACCGAAAATTCACCGTTGCGGATTTTGCCGGAAAGCGTCTCGGAGAATTTGGCGGTCGCTTCCTCGCCATAGGTCGAAACCAGTTCGGCCAGCGCTAAAAACAGCGAGGTCTGCGCCAGGCAATCGGCGTCGACGCCTTCGTGGAAGGCTTCCGCCCAGGCGTCCTGAAGATGCACAAGCGCCAAGCGCTTTTGTTCGTGCTCGAATGCCTCGCACGCAGCGAGATTTTCCGTCGCCATATTCATTGCTGACACTGTGTCACCGCGGGGTCGCGGCGACCCTACCCACAAAAATGTTAGCACGGCTGACGGCTTTTGAAAGCGATCCTTTAAGCACGGTTAACACGGCGGGGAACCAAGTGGGAACCGTGCTAATTTGCGTATCT